>NZ_JAGPYQ010000001.1:6929151-7230419 GCF_018070025.1 Streptomyces liliiviolaceus | reverse complement strand
GTCCCAGTAGTCGGCGGGCGCGTCCAGGAGCAGATGCCCGCTGGTGAACATCCTGCGGTACGTCTTCAGCGCCGCGGCCACCTCGTCGGTGTGGTACGCGATCTCGTTCTTGTCGTTCAGCTGGTCGGCGCCGGCCGCCCACACCAGGGCGTAGTTCGTCGACGTCATGTTGTTGCCGAGGAACAGGCCCTTGACCTTGTCGGTGGTCAGCTTGCCGGCGGCCTCGGCGAGTTCGTCCAGCGTCTGCGGGACGCCGATGCCGGCCTTCTGCAGCAGCGACTTGCGGTAGAAGAAGAACTGCGGGTCGTCGATCATCCGGACGCCGTAGACCTTGCCGTCGACCGTGTGGGACTTGATGTCCGCCGGATTGAAGTCGTCCTTGACCGGGGCGAGGATGTCGTCCAGCGGCGCCACCTGACCGCTCTTGATCAGCTGGAGCTGGGGGTGGAACTCGAAGACGTCCGGGGCGTTGTCGGTGAGCAGCGACGAGAACAGCTTGCTCTCGAAGTTGGTGCCGGTGATCCACTGGGTGGTCACCCGGGCCTCGTCGTAGGCCTTGGCGTACCGCTTGATCGCCTCCTGCGTACCGGCCTCGCCGTACGCGTGGAAGTACTGCACGAGGCTCTTGCCCGAACTGCCGCCGCCCTCACGGCCGGTGTTGCCGCCGCAGGCGGCCAGCGGGCCGAGGGCGGCGAGGCCCGCGGCGGCCCGCAGAACGGCACGACGATCCCAGTTGCTGCTGCTCAATGCCGACATGGTGACGTCCTTGTCTCTTGTCCGGCTGTGATCCGAGCACGGCGGTGATCCCCCTACGGCTGCGGCTCGAAATCGCTGTGGGGTGCGGGACGTTAACCTTCGGCTAATGCTTCGGCAAGGGGTTGGACGAAGCCTGTTCGAAGCGTTGTGCCGCGTCCGGAATGCCGGACGCAAAGGTGTGCAGGCCATGCATCAATGGCCGCGGTGCCGCTGTTCCCCACCGTCCGGACCGGCCGGATCCATAACGCCGTTGCAGCTGCACACGGCCGTCACGGCGTCGGTGCGGTACGGCTCCTCGCGGGCTTCGGGGGCCTCGTGCCCGCCGCCGAGGTGAGCGTCCCTTCGAGCGCGAACGTCGCCGCGCCCAGGCAGACCGGATCCGTGGGAATCGGGGAGAGCACGATCTCGGTGCAGGCCAGCGGCCGTTTCAGCGCCCGCCGGGCCACGGCCTCGCGCACCTCCCGCAGCAGCGGCTCACCGAGCGTGGCCGCGACCCAGCTGCTCAGCACGACCACCTCGGGGTTGAGGAGGTTCACCAGGTCGGCGATGGCGGCGCCGAGACAGCGCGCGGTCTCCCTGACCACCTCGACGGCCACCGGGTCCCGCTCGGCGACCGCGCGGGCGAGCGCGTCGATCGTGGCCGTCTGGTCGTCGGGGTGCAGCAGCGGGCTGTCGGGGCTCGACTCCCGCAGGTTCAGCATGATGCCGGGCGCCCCGACGTACGTCTCCACGCATCCGTGGTTGCCGCAGTGGCACGGCCGCCCGTCCAGTACGAGGGTGGTGTGGCCCCACTCGCCCGCGCTGTTGCTGACACCGCGGTGGAGCCCGCCGCCCAGGACGAGCCCGGCGCCGACACCCGTACCGAGGTTCACCACCACGGCGTCCCCGCGCCCGCGCGCCGCCCCGAACCACAGCTCGGCGACCGCGCAGGCGCGCAGCGGATTGTCCAGATAGAGGGGGTACGCGATGTGCTCGGCGAGCAGGTCCAGCAGCGGCACGTCGTGCCAGTCCCAGTTCGGCGCGTACTCCGAGACGCCGGCCGCGCGGTCCACCTGCCCCGGCACGCTGACGCCCACCCCGAGGACGCGCGCGCCCTCGATCCCGGCCTGCGCGACCACCGAGCCGACGGCCGAGGCGACATGCCCGACGACCTGTTCCGGGCGGATCTCCCCGGGGCGCATGTCCTCGTCGGCGCGGGCCAGTACGTCCAGCGCGAGATCGAACAGCTCGACACGGACGTACGTCTCCGCGATGTCGACGCCGATGAGCGCGCCCCCGGACGCGTTGACGGCGACGAGTCCCCGCGGGCGGCCACCCGCGGAGTCCTCGAAGCCGACCTCGGTGAGCATCCCGAGATCGAGCAGCTCACCGACGAGCGTGGCGACCGTGGCGATGCTCAGCCCGGTCGCGGCGGCCAGCTCCTGCCGGGAGGTGGGGGAGTGGGCGATGATCTGGCGCAGCACCCCGTAACGGTTCGCGGTGCGGATGTCGCGTGAAGTGCGCTTCACCAGAACGTGCCCCCTCGATCCCTCCACCCCGCGGCCTCCAGGGCCGGCCCACGCCGGGACACGGCGGAACCCGACGGCCCCGGCGCCGCGCAAGGCTATGACCGCCGGGCCCTTTCGACAAGCCCTTAGGAAAGGGGCTTTACAAAGTCCCTGGCGGTCGCGCGCGGTCCGGGTGGACCGTCCGGGCGGACGGTCCTGGCGGACGGCGTTCTCACCCGTGGTCGTCCTGCGGCCCGGTCGTCGATTCGGGCAGGAGCAGGCGGAAGGTGCAGCCTTCGCCGGGGCGGTTGTCCAGTTCCAGGCGTCCGCCGTGCGCGGCGGCGATGGCGGCCGCGATGGCGAGTCCCAGACCGCTGCCGGGTTCGGGGCCTGTCTCCGGGCCTGTGCCGGGGCCTGGGCCGATGTCCGCGTCGAGACCGGCCGGGGCGGGGCGGCCGAGCGGTGTCGCTCGGTAGAAGCGGTCGAAGACCCGGTCGGCCTCGTCGGGTCTGATCCCGGGGCCGTGGTCGGCGACCTCGACGACGCAGACGGGTGCGCCGGGCCGCAGCGACCGGCCGCTGCCCAGCCTTCCCTCGCTGTGGGCGCGGGTGGCGCCGACCCTCACATGGACGGGGCTGTCGTCCTCGGTGTGGGTGCAGGCGTTGGCCAGCAGATTGCCCACCACCTGCGCGAGCTGGTGGGGGTCGCCGGGGGTTTCGACGATGTCGAGGCCGCGTCCGGGATCGGCGGGGTGCGTCGTGAGGGGTTCCAGGGTGATGGGCCGCCGCGGATGGCGTATCGCGGTGGTGGCGATGGCGTCGGCCGCCAGGGACAGGAGATCGACGGGCTCGCGGTGCGCCGCGGGCGTGTCGCCGAGCGTGGCGAGGAGGAAGAGGTCGTCCACGAGACGGCTCATCCGGTCGGCGTTGTGGGCGATCAGGGTGTGCGCCTCCCGCCGCCGCCGGCCGGACATGCCGGGTTCGTCGAGGAGCAGTTCGGCGAACCCCTGGATCGCGGTCAGCGGCGTACGCAGTTCATGCCCCGCGTCCGCCATGAAGTGGCGCAGCCGCCGTTCGGAGGCCTCCTTGCGGTGCAGGGCGGTACGCAGACGGTCCAGCATGGTGTTGAGGGCCAGGCCGAGCCGGCCGACCTCGGTGTCCGGGTCCGCCACGGGCACGTTGAGTTCCAGGGCACCCTCGGTGATGTGCTGGGCGGTGCGCTCGACGCGGGTGAGCGGGCGCAGCCCCAGCCGGACGGCGCCGTTGCCCAGGACGACGACCCCGACGGCGACGGTGAGGCCGAGCCCGAGGCTGAGCCACAGGAGTTTGGCGGTGGCCCCGTCCACGGTGTCCAGCGGCAGGGCGACGACGGTACGCATCCGGTCGGGCCCCGCATGGGAGATCACGCGCCAGCCGGACCCGGACGAACCGTCCTCGGCCGGGACCGTGGTCGGCCGCCCGGAGGGCAGGTGCAGATCGGCCGCCCGCCGCGGGAGAAGGGGACCCGGGTCGGCGCCGCTGCCCAGGGAGTCGCGCAGCAGGCTGCCGTCCTCGTCGTAGAAGTAGACGCGGTAGTCCGAGGGCAGCGTGCTGTCCGAGTCCGGCGGTGGCAGCGCCCGGTCCGCGGCGATGTCCGAGTACACCCGGTCGGGGGGCCGGAAGTGGCCGAGCCGGTCGTCGACCTGGTCGGTGAGCCAGCCGCGCAGGACGGTCAGACCGGCGAACTGGCACAGCAGGACGGCGCTGGTGGCCAGCAGCCCCGCGATCAGGACGAGACGGCCGCGCAGGGAGCGGGGGCGTGGGAAGCGGGGGCGTGGAAGGCGGGGGTTCCGAGAACGTGGCCCCGGCAAGCGCGGGCGTTTCATCGCGCGGCCGGGTTCGGCTCGTCGCGCGGCAGCCGCAGGCAGTAGCCGACCCCGCGCACCGTGTGGATCAGCGGTGGCGCGTCGCGGTCGATCTTGCGGCGCAGATTCTTGACGTAGGTGTCGACGATCCGGGTGTCGCCGGAGAAGTCGTAGCGCCAGACCTGCTGAAGGATCTCCGGCTTCTCCAGGACGCGCTCGGGATGCGCCAGCAGACAGGCCAGGAGCCGGAACTCGGTCGGCGAGAGCTTGAGCAGCCGGTCGGCGCGTCTCACTTCCCGCGTGTTCTCGTCCAGGCTGAGATCGGCGTAGCGCAGGGGCGGCTGGGTGCCGGTGGTGGAGGCGGGGGCGTTGCTGCGGCGCAGGATGGCGCGCACCCGCAGCAGCACCTCCTGGATGTGGAAGGGCTTGGTGACGTAGTCGTCGCCGCCGGAGCTGAGGCCGATGATGCGGTCCTCGACGCCGGTCCGGGCGGTCAGGAACAGCACCGGCGTGTACACGCCCTGGGCGCGCAGATCACGCGTGAGCTGGAAGCCGTCGGTGTCGGGCAGCATCACATCGAGAACGATCAGACCGGGCCGCCGGCTGCCGGCCTGGAACATGGCCTCCTGCCCGCTGGCCGCGCTCGCCACGGCGTACCCCGCCGCGCTGAGCGCGGAGGTGAGCAGGGTACGGATGCTGGCGTCGTCCTCCACGACCAGGACGGTGTGCCCGGCGGCGGGCGTACGCGTGAGGCTGGGCTGGTCGATCACGGTCGGCACCTCGGGTCACGGGCGGGCGGAGCCGCGGCGAGGCGGGTCCTGGACGTGCGGCGCGATGGTAGACGGGAAACCTGTGGCGTCCGGAAGGATTCCGGTGGCTGCCGGGCAAGGCCGGACCGGCACCCCGGGCGGCGCCCTCGGGGAAAGGGCGGCCCGGGATGCCGGGGTTCTCGGGCCGGACGCGAACCGGAGTTCTCAGCCGGTTCTCAGCCGGTCACCGCCTTGTCCTCGGCCAGGGCCTCGGTGCGGTCGGTGACGGTCGTCGTGAGCTCGGCCACGGCGGTGTCCAGCTCCTTGGAGTCGGCTCCTGCGGAACGTGCCTGTTCCGCGATGACCTTCAGCTCCTTCGCCGCCGTACCCGAGCCGAAGAACTTCTCGTACAGCTCCCGGTACGTCTTCTTGTAGACGGCGTCGAAGGCGTCGGAGTCCAGGAACTTGGTCTTCAGGACGTGTCCCGACATGCCGCCGCCCCGGCCGCCGTCGCCGGCCCCACCGTTCCCCGCGCCGTCCTCCTGACCGGGCATCCCCTCAGGCATCCCCTCAGGCATCCCCTCAGGCATCCCTTCCGGTGCGCCGGACGGCGCGGTGCCGCCCGGCATGCCGCCACCGCCCATGCTGATCGAGTCGTCCGGCCCGGATGCCGCGTCGCCGCTGAAGGTGAGGTTGTAGTCCCAGCCGAGGACGGAGAACTTCTTGCTGTCCAGGTCGTACCGGAGCAGGTAGTTCTTGCCCGGCCCGGCCATGTCGTCGAAGTTCAGCAGCAGGTTCTGCGAGGCGACGTACTCGGCCAGCGAGTCGACGTCGACGTACGTGCCGAGGTCGCGGGCGAACTCCTCGTCCGAGGCGCCGTCGACCCACTTGATGAGCTTCATCACCGGTTCGAGATCCTGGCTGCCCTTCTTGTTGAGCTGCTTGAAGGAGCTCTCGTACTCGCTGGGGTCGTCGCCGACGTAGTCGAAGCTGCTGCCCGCCCGGGCCTTGTAGAGCACTCCGTTGCCGTCGGCGATGTCGTCGGCGTAGTCGGTGTCGGGTGCCTCGACCATGAGGCGGGTGGCGGCGGGCCGGTTGTTCACCTTCAGCTCGGTGAAGGCGTACCGCTCGGCCTTCTGCCCGCTGCTGTCGGTCAGCGACAGCGACAGTGCCTCGTTCAGTGGGACCTGGCCGTTGCTGCCGGGACGCAGCGAGATCTCGCGCTCGCCCTGGTAGGCCCGCCCCTCGACGTACTCGTCGATCTTGACGAGCAGGGGCAGTTCCTCGGGCTTCTTCGCGGAGAGGTCGAACTGCACCATGCCACCGCCACCGCCACCGCCACCGCCACCGTCTCCGCCCCCGGTTGCGCCGGGACCGCCGCCCGCCTGTTGGTCCTGGCCACGGTCCCGGCCACCGGCGCCCTGCGCGGCATCGGGCAGGTCCCGGCCGCCACCGGGCCCGCCCCTGTTCCCACTGTTGCCGCGCAGGGACGACAGGGTGGAGTTGCCCTTGAGACGGATCCCGACGTCGTTGAGGTAGACGCCGTCGATCACGAGGTCGGCCTCGATGTAGTCCTTGGTGCCGTCCTCCTCGAACTCCTTCATCATCTTGGTGAAGTCGGTCTGCTGATAGGTGAGTTGGAGCGAGTGCGGCACCGTCGTGTCGTACAGGTCCACCGTGCCCCGTACGTCGTCGGTGATCGCGTCGGCCTCGACCCGCGAGGACGAGGTGACGTACGGGGAGATCCGTGCGTCGCCGAAAAAACAGACCATGGTGGCGAGCCCGACGCCCAGCGCGGCGGCCGGCTTCCAGTGATGGCGCAGCCGTACGGGCACCCGGTCCTTCAACCGCCGCTCGCGCCGCAGGCTGGTCTCGCCGCTCATCACAGGTCCGTCGTGTCGTAGCCGGTCAGTACGGTGACCCGCTGGCCGGACGTACGCTCCTGGAGGGCGGCGACCAGGTCGCCGGGCTCGGCGCCCTTCTTCAGCCGGACGGTGTAGAAGATCTCGCTCAGCGCGCCGCCGCGGATCGTCTCCGTGCTGACCAGCTCGAACTCGCTGGTGTACTTGATCAGCACGTCACGGATCTGCGGGGTGTAGTCCTCACCGGCCGGGACCTGGACCTTGACGACCTGCCGCTGCACGTTCAGCGCGAACCAGTTGAACTTGAACATCACCAGGATGACGGTGCAGATCACGACGGCGCCGACCGCGGCCAGGGTGTAGAAGCGGGCGCCGCAGGCCATGCCGATGGCCATGGCGAGGAAGATGAAGCCGACGTCCCTGGTCTCCTTGACCGCGTTGCGGAAGCGGACCACGGACAGGGCGCCGACCAGGGAGAACGCGCGGGCCAGGTTCGAGCCGACGACCAGCATGATCAGGGCGACGATCATGCCCACGATGACCAGGGTCTGTACGTAGGACTGGCTGTAGGAGACATTGCGGTGCGTGTACCGGTACACGTAGCCGATCAGCGTGGACAGGACGAAGGACAGCGCCATCGCCGCCACGACGTCGGCCACGCTGAACGTGCCGCTGAGTTCCTGCAGTTCGAAGTTCACAGTGCTCCTGCCTTCAACGACGCATCGGGCTGCGCCGGCCGCTGCTCCAGCGGCTGTTCTTCGGTGGGGGTGGGCGGGGGGTAGTCCGCCTCGTTGACGTGGAAGACCGACCGCGGGGCCAGCCCGAACGCCTCGACGGACTGCACGTACTTCGAGATGCGTACGAGGTTGAGGTTGCGCCGGGCGGCCAGGTCGGTGATCCAGTGGGGGGTGCGCTCGTTGACCTTGATCTCCATGACCGACATGTGCGGCGGGATCGTGAACCGGTTCTCCGGGGTCGGGACGCCGAAGTGGAAGTCGCGGTCCCGGCCGCGGATGCGGCGGTCGAAGGTGACGCGCAGTCCGGTGTCGGCGTTCCGCCCGACCAGGGCCTCACGCTGGTAGCCGGTGATCGCGGTGGGCTTCAGGTCGAGCCGTACGACCAGGTCGAGGACCTCCTGGACGAAGGCGCTCTCCCGCGGCGAGTGCTCCACCGTCTCCCGGCCGTCGCACAGCCGCCGTGCCACGCCGTAGGGAAGGGTGATGCGGCGCTTCTGCGTGACCCGGTTGACGCGCTGCTTGATCTCCACGCAGACCGGCGCCTCGTCGGTGACCCCGTCGAGATCGCCGTAGTGCCGGATGCGCAGCTTGCGCCGGAACTTCAGGCCCTCGATCTTCTCCCAGTAGAAGCGGAGCTGCGGGGTGTCGTAGTAGAGGCTCCACACGCCGTACCCGCCGATCGGGCTGTGCAGATCGCGGTCCATCCGCTCGGCCAGCTCGTCGCGGATCTCCGCCGCCTGGTCGACCGGGACCAGATACTTCAGCTCGAACCGGTTGAACGCGTGCAGCCGACTGGCCACGTGCAACGGGTCTTCGCTCTCCTGGTCCCTCTCCTGCGCGGCGGAAGCCTTCGACAGGAACACCATGCGCCTCCCTCATTCGTACGTTGCGGACCGACCGGCCTGGCACACGCAACCAACGGCGAATGAGGAGCCCATGAGAATCACGGGTTGATTTCAGGAGTCTTAAGGGGGACGTGAAGGTGAACAGGAGGCAAACGGGACACTTCGCTGCGGGAGCGGCACCGCGCCGCTCACGGCCAGACCGCTCACGGCCAACCCACTTATGGCCAGGGGCTCAGGTGCCGAGCAGCGCGCCCACGAAGTCGTTCCGGAACGTGCCGGTCGGGTCGAGGTCCGCGACCAGGGCCTCGAAGTCGGCCATCCGCGGATAGCGCCCCCGCAGGTCCGAGGGCTCCGCCGTGAACACCTTGCCCCAGTGCGGACGCGCGTCGAACGGCGCGAGCGCCTCCTCCAGCCGCCGCACCACGGGCAGCACGGCCGCCGTGTCCTCGACCCAGGTGAAGTGGAACGCCACGGTGTCCCGCCCGTACGCCGGACTCAGCCACTGGCTGTCGGCGGCGACCGTGCGCACCTCGCAGATCTGCAGCACCGGCGCGACCGCCTCACGGATCGCGTCGACGGCGTGCAGCGCCTCGACGGCGTACGAGCGCGGGAGCAGGTACTCCGACTGGAGCTCGGCGCCGCTGCTCGGGGTGAACTCGGGACGGAAGTGCGGCAGCCGCTCGTGCCACGGTCCGGGCACGCCGAACTGCTGGGTGCAGTTCACGGCGGGCATCCCCGGCACCGGATGCATCGCCTCGGCGGCGGGCTCGGCCCACGGGAAGCCGTCCCACGGCACGTCCGTACGCCGCTTCACCCACGCCTGTACGAACCCCGACCGCCGCCAGTCGGTGAACAGACTCACGCTGTACGCCGACGCCGACACCGTCTCGAAGTCCAGCCCGGCCAGTGGCAGCCGGCCGAAGACGTGCTGGGCGACCTCGAAGTCCGGCTCCAGGTCGAGGGTGAGCGCGGTGACGACCCCGAGGGCGCCCAGGGAGGTCACGGCGCCGTCGAAACGGGGGTCGTCGCGGCCGACGGCCAGGACCGACCCGTCGGCGAGGACCAGCTCGACCTCCCGTACCGGGGAGGCCAGCGAGCCGTTCGCGTTGCCCGAACCGTGGGTGCCGGTGGCCACCGAGCCCGCCACGGAGATGTGCGGCAGGGAGGCCATGTTGGGCAGGGCTAGGCCGTGCTCGTGGACCGTCCGGGCGAGTTCCGCGTAGCGGACGCCGCCGGCCACCCGGACCGTACGGGTCGCCGTGTCCACGTCGATCGACGGGGGGAGGGCGGTCAGGGAGAGCAGGACGCCCTCGGGGCCCGGGTCGGCGATCAGGTTGAAGGAGTGTCCACTGCCGAGCACTCGGGCGTGGGCGCTGCGGGCGATCAGGGCGCGGAGGGTGTCCAGCGAGTGTGGACGCTTCAGCTCCTTGGCGGAGTACGTGATGTTCCCCGCCCAGTTCCTCAGAACCTCAGCCATCCCTCACCCTTCCCAAAAGTCCTCCCTGGAACCTACCTCTCCGTGACCTGCGATGTCGTCTGCGGGCCGGTGGGGGTCACCCGCGCAGTTCCCCGCGCCCCCAAAAGATGAAAGGCAGGGGCGCAGCCCCGTTTTTCAGGGGCGCGGGGAACTGCGCGGCCAGCCCCCACCGGCCCGCAGACGAAAGGGCCCCGGGGCGCAGCCCCGCCCTTCAGGGGCCCCGGCACAGGCGGCCCCGGAGGCGGGGCATACCGTGAGGAGTCGAACACCGCACGCGAGGAGGACGGGATGGGCAGCCGAACCGCGCTGGTCGAGGATCTGATGGAAAGGTTCCCGCACGTACCGCGAGAGGCGGTCTTCAAGGAAGACCTGCTCCGCGGAGGCGTGGCCTTCGACGACTCCGCGCTCAGCGACAACGAGGGCGGGGACGTCAAACCGAAGTCCTACTTCATCTTCTCCTTCGACCACGGCACCCTTCCCGAGCTGGGCGAAGCCGCCCTGCGCCGCCCGCCTGAGGAGATCATCCTCACCGGCGGCCCGTACGACCTGCGCCGCACCGTCGTGTCCGTCCGCGTGAACCCGTCCTCGCCCTACCGCGTCGCCGCCGGCCCCGACGGCATGCTCGGGCTGTACCTCGACGGGAAGCGGATCTCGGACGTCGGGGTGCCGCCGATGCCGGAGTACTACCGGCACAAGCTCTCCAACGGGAAGTCCGTCATGGAGGTGGCCCCGACGATCCAGTGGGGCTACCTGATCTATCTGACGGTCTTCCGCGTCTGCCAGTACTTCGGCGCCAAGGAGGAGTGCCAGTACTGCGACATCAACCACAACTGGCGCCAGCAGAAGGCGGCGGGCCGCCCGTACACCGGGGTGAAGGACGTCGACGAGGTCCTTGAGGCGCTGGAGATCATCGACCGGTACGACACGGCGAAGACGTCCACCGCGTACACGCTGACCGGCGGCGCGATCACCTCCAAGCTGCAGGGCCGCGACGAGGCCGACTTCTACGGCATGTACGCCAAGGCCATCGAGGAGCACTTCCCCGGGCGGTGGATCGGCAAGGTCGTCGCCCAGGCGCTGCCCCGCGACGACGTGCAGCGGTTCAAGGACTACGGCGTGCAGATCTACCACCCCAACTACGAGGTGTGGGACGAGTACCTGTTCAAGATGTACTGCCCGGGCAAGGAGCGCTACGTCGGCCGCGACGAGTGGCACAAGCGCATCCTCGACTCCGCGGAGGTCTTCGGCGCGCGCAATGTCATCCCCAACTTCGTCGCGGGCGTGGAGATGGCCGAGCCCTTCGGGTTCAAGACGGTCGACGAGGCGATCGCGTCCACGACGGAGGGGCTGCGGTTCTTCATGTCGCAGGGCATCACGCCCCGCTTCACCACCTGGTGCCCGGAGCCGACGACACCGCTGGGCAAGGCCAATCCGAACGGCGCGCCGCTGGAGTACCACATCCGGCTGCTGGAGGCCTACCGGTCGACGATGGACGACTTCGGGCTCTCCTCGCCGCCCGGATACGGCCCGCCCGGACCGGGCAACGCGGTGTTCTCGGTCAGCTCCTTCATGGACAGCCTCCCGGCGAACGCGCCGGTGGGCAAGGAGAGGGAAGCGGGCACGGACGAGGTGCCCGTGGCCTGAGGGGCGGGGCGGCCGACAGGGGGCGAAGGGCGGAGCGAGGGGCTGAGGGGGACGTACGTCCGAGGCCTACGGGCCTGGTGGGGCGCGCGACCGGCGGTAACCGGATTTGGCGGTGCCGCTTGTCAGTTGTGCAGGAACCGTGAAAAACTCTGCCCTTCGCGAGACGTCCCCTTCAACTCCCGTATTAAACGGGTGAGTTGACCCCACTTGAGCCCCCTTCTGGATGCAGGTGAAACCCCCACCCATGCCAGACCTGCCGACCCCTCAGGACGCCGCCGAGGCAACCTTGTTCTCGGAGTGCTGGGACGCGGTTCTTTCCTACGCCGACCTCTGCACCGGCGGCTCCGCCGACGCACGCCCCCTGGCCTCAGAGGCCTTCTCCCGCGGCATACGTGAAGCGCGTGCCGCGGAGGCCGAGACCGGCGGCAAAAGCTTCGGACGCCGGGCGCGCGCGCCCAGGCTGCCCCGCATACCGCTCCTCCTGACCGCCGTACGACAGACGACCATCGCCTGGGAGGCCCAGGGGATCGGTGACCGACTCGTACCCGAACTCCGGCTGTGGCTCAACTCCGAGCAGGCCGAACGCTTCTCCGGCCCGCCCCTGCACCGGCCACTCGCCCTGCGCGGGCTGCGGGACATGCAGGAACCGGACGCCGCGCTCCTGTGGCTGACCGAGGTCGAGGCCATGCCGACGGCCGCGGTGGCCCGCCGGCTCGGCCTCGATCCGGCAGGCGTCACCGAGGAACTGCAGCAGGTGCGCGGTGTGTTCCGCGACCGCTGCCACCGCAACCACCTCGACACCCCGCTCTCCGAGGAGTGCCGCAGTTACGCCCGGCTGCTCGACGCGGTCACCCGCTCGCCCGCCGCCGAGGTGCCGGACGACCTGTCACGGCACCTGGCCCGCTGCGTCGAGTGCGCGGAGGCCGCCGCCTGTCTCAAGCACAGCGGGGGCGGCCTGCCGTCCGCGCTCGCGGGCGGAGTCATCGGCTGGGGCGGCCTCGCCTACCTCGAACGGCGGCGCAGGGCCGTCGAGTCGGGGCTCAGCCGCAGCGCCGCCGACGACACGGAGGAAGCCGCCGCCTGGATGAAGGACAGCGGCGGCCGGCCCCGGATCGGACGCGCCGGGCTGCTGGCCGTGGCCGCCGGCGTCTCGCTCCTCGCACTCGTCGTGACCCTGGTGCCCTTCGGCTCGGGGGACGACGGCACCGAGACCGCCGCGGAGTCGGCGGGCCGGCAGCCCGTGGGGGAGCAGGTGCCCTCGTTCGACGGCCTGCCGTCCGGCTCCGGTTCGGTGGGCGAGTCGACATCGTCCACGGTCTCCCCGAAGACGCCGAAGTCCAGCGCCGGGGAGGGCGCCGGTGCGGGCTCGAAGTCGGAGAAGGAGGCCCAGGGCGACTCCTCTTCCTCCGCCGAGGAGGACGACGTCGTGCCCAACCCCAGCGAGCCCGCCGTCTGCCACGCCCGGTACGACCTGGTCAGCGAGTGGCCGGACGGGTTCCAGGCCACCGTCACCGTGAAGTCCGACTACGCCCTGGACACCTGGCGCGTCGGCTGGACCTTCCGCGACGGCCAGAAGATGACGCAGATGTGGGACGGCAGCTTCGACCAGAAGGGCTCCCGCGTGACGGCGAGCGCCGCCGACTACAACAAGTCCGTCGCCGCGGGCGGCTCACTCGCCGTGGGCTTCCTCGCGTCATGGCGCGACGGGAACTCGGCACCGGTCGACTTCACGTTGAACGGCCGCAGTTGCACGCACTCCAGCTGAGGCGTACGGGGCTGGGTTGAGCCGAGCCGAGCAGCGGGGCCGACCGGGTCGGAAAAACCGGTTGGCCCCGCCGCACGAGCGGGCTAGGGTCACCTTGTCCGAGCGGCGGCCGTACCGTGCCGCCGGTGTCGTACCGATGTGATCAGGGAGGTGTGAACGATGGCTGTCTTGGCGAAGGGCGCTGCCCGCATCCGGAAGTACATCGAATCCACCTCTGTGGTCACCGGCTGACACCCTCCTTCTCCGCGCCCGAGTGCGCGCGGCCGGGGCCACCCTTCGAAGGGTCACCCCTTGTCCTCCTCGTTCCTGTCTTCTCCTTCTTCTTCTTCTTCTTCGGCTCACCCCCTCGTGCCCTACGGCTGGGACGACGAGTGGGCCGCCGCGTTCGCGCCCCACGGTGAGCGCGGGCTCGTGCCCGGGCGGGTCGTGCGGGTCGACCGCGGTCAGTGCGATGTCGTCACCGCCGACGGGCCCGTGCGGGTCGACACCGAGTTCGTGACGCCGCACGATCCGCTCCGCGTCATCTGCACCGGGGACTGGGCCGTCGTCGACCCCGGCGGGGACCCCCGCTACGTACAGACGTATCTGCCGCGGCGTACCGCCTTCGTGCGGTCGACCTCGTCCAAGCGGTCGGAGGGGCAGATCCTCGCCGCCAACGTGGACTTCGCGATCATCGCGGTGTCCCTTGCGGTGGAGCTGGACCTCGGCCGGATCGAGCGGTTCCTGGCGCTGGCCTGGGAGTCCGGGGCCCAGCCACTGGTCGTGCTGACCAAGGCCGACCTCGTGCCGGACCCGGTGGGCCTCGCCTACCTCGTGCAGGACGTGGAGACCGCGGCTCCGGGCGTGCAGGTGCTGGCGGTCAGCTCCACGGACGGCGACGGGCTCGACGTGCTCGGCGCCGTCGTGTCCGGCGGCACGTCCGTGCTGCTCGGCCAGTCCGGAGCGGGCAAGTCGACGCTCGCCAACGCCCTGCTCGGAGAGGACGTCATGGACGTCCGGGCGGCCCGTGACGTCGACGGCAAGGGCCGGCACACCACCACGACCCGGAACCTGCTGGTGCTGCCGGGCGGTGGCGTCCTGATCGACACCCCCGGCCTGCGCGGGGTCGGGCTCTTCGACGCCGGCAGCGGTGTCGGGCAGGTGTTCTCGGAGATCGAGGAGCTGGCCCGGGGCTGCCGGTTCCTCGACTGCGCGCACGTGGCCGAACCCGGGTGCGCGGTGCTGGAAGCGCTCGAATCCGGGGTGCTGCCCGAGCGGCGGCTCGACAGCTACCGCAAGCTCCTGCGCGAGAACCAGCGGATCGTGGCCAAGACCGACGCGCGCCTGCGCAACGAACTGCGGCGGGAGTGGAAGCGCCGGGGCGCCGAGGGCCGGGCCGCGATGGAGGCCAAGCGCGGGAACCGGGCCTGGCAGTGAGGTGCGCGGGGGTGGGCGGACCCGCCCGCCCCCGCACACCGGGTGCCGGAAACGCGGCGTCCGAAATCCGCCAGCCCGCAGATCGGCGCGGGCGCAGACTGGAAGGGTGATCGACGAGGAGACCGGATACGGAGCCGTACGCAGCCGGGACGCCCGGTTCGACGGGGCGTTCTTCTTCGCCGTGCGGACGACGGGCATCTACTGCAGGCCCAGCTGTCCCGCGGTGACGCCCAAGCGGCAGAACGTGCGGTACTACGCCACGGCCGCCGCCGCGCAGGGCTCGGGGTTCCGGGCCTGCCGCCGGTGCCGTCCCGACGCCGCGCCCGGGTCCGCCGAGTGGAACGTACGCGCCGACGTCGTGGGCCGCGCGATGCGGATGATCGGCGACGGAGTCGTCGACCGCGAGGGCGTCGCCGGGCTCGCCGTCCGCCTCGGCTACAGCGCCCGCCAGGTGCAGCGGCAGCTCACCGCCGAACTCGGCGCGGGACCCGTGGCCCTCGCCCGCGCCCAGCGGGCCCACACCGCACGGGTGCTCCTACAGACCACGGAGCTGCCCGTCACCGAGATCGCCTTCGCGGCCGGCTTCGCGAGCGTGCGCCAGTTCAACGACACGATCCGGACCGTGTACGCGTCCACCCCGACGGGGCTGCGCACCGCCGCGCACCGCGGTGGCACACGCCCGGCCACCCCCTCCGCCGGTGTCCCGCTGCGCCTCGCCCACCGCGGCCCGTACCAGGCCGCCGCCGTCTTCGACCTGCTCGGCGCCGAGGCCGTACCGGGCGTCGAGGAGGTGACGGGCGACCCCGGGTCCCGCACCTACCGGCGGACCCTGCGACTGCCGTACGGGACGGGCGTCGTCGCCGTCGGGGAGCGGCTGTCGGACGCGTCCGCCCACAGCAGCGGCTGGCTCGACGCCCGGCTGCGCCTCACCGACCTGCGCGACCTCACCACCGCCGTGCAGCGGCTGCGCCGCCTCTTCGACCTCGACGCCGACCCGTACGCCGTGGACGAGCGGCTCGGCACGGACCCGCGGCTCGCCCCGCTGGTCGCCGCCAGGCCGGGACTGCGCTCGCCCGGCGCCGCCGACCCGGAGGAACTGGCCGTCCGCGCGCTCGTCGGACCCCGCGAGGCCGAGCGGCTCGTGCGGGCGTACGGGAAGGCGCTGGAGTCGCCCTGCGGGACGCTCACGCACGTCTTTCCCGAGCCCGCCTCCCTGGTGGGGGCGAGCGGCCCGCTGGGCGCCCTCGCCGCGGCCCTCGCGGACGGCGGTCTGCGGCTCGACCCGGGCGCCGACCGGCAGGCGGCGCGGGCCGCCCTGGAAGCCCTGCCCGGCCTCGACGCCCACGCCGTGGCCGTCATCCGTACCCGTGCGCTCGGCGACCCCGACGTGGGCCCGCCCGGCGTACCCGTCCCCGACACCTGGCGGCCGTGGCGCTCCTACGCCCTGCGGCACCTCGAAGCGGCTGCGCGGCAGCCGGGAAGCGAAGACAAATGACCACGTACCACACCTCCCTCGACAGCCCCGTCGGTGAACTCCTGCTCACCGCCGACGAGTCCGGAGCGCTGACCTCCCTGTCCGTGCCCGGCCAGAAGGGCGGCCGCACGGTCGGCCCCGACTGGCGGCACGCGCCGGAACTCTTCACGGAGGCCGAGCGGCAGCTCGCCGCCTACTTCGCCGGTGAACTAAAAGAATTCCGGCTGCCGTCGCGGACCAGCGGCACCGAGTTCCGCGAGAAGGTCTGGGACGCCCTCGACTCCGTCCCCTACGGCGAGACCACCACGTACGGCGAGATCGCCGCGCGCATCGGGGCCTCGCGCGTCGCCGTGCGGGCCGTCGGCGGAGCGATCGGCGCCAACCCGCTGCTGATCGTCCGCCCGTGCCATCGCGTGATCGGCGCCGACGGCTCCCTCACCGGATACGCGGGCGGGCTGGAACGCAAGGTCCGGCTCCTCACCCTCGAAGGCCGCTGAGACCGATCGCCGATCACTCCTCCAGACCCCAGCTGTGGATCCGGCGGGGATGGACGCGGATCAGCTCCTCGCTGAAGTGCGGGCCCAACTCGTGCGGCCCGGTCAGGAGTTCGGCGTCCCCACGGATGTCCACCCCGCGCACCTTCCAGGGCCGGAGGCTGACGATGTCGTCGACGACGAGACCGACCTTCGGATTCTTCTGGAGGTTGCGCCACTTCTTGGTGCTTCCCATGGCATAGCCGCCGATGAGGATCGTCCCGTCGTCCTGCGGAAAGAAGCCGACGGGGTTCGCCTGCGGCTGGCCGTGCTGATCGACGGTGGCGAGGCGGCCCAGCCGCTGGGACTTCAGGTACACCCGTTCGGCTTCACTGAATGCGGTCATGTCAGCAGCCAAACACGGTTTTCCCGCCCTCCGCACCGGATCCTGTCCCCGGGCCCCCGGCACCTGTACCCCGCGGGCCCCATTCGGGCTCCGTCGGTGGAAGGCAGGAACGCATGGTCGAGGTCGGACGAAGAGACGCCTGCCGGGCCCTGACCGCCGTCGCCGGCGCGCTGGCGCTCACGCTGCTGGGCACGGCCGCGGCCCACGGCGGGCCCCCGGCCACCCCCGACCGCACCGGCGCGCGGGCCGCCGCCGCGCACTGGACCGGCACCTGGGAGGCCGCTGCCTCCGGCACCGCGGCCCCGCTCCCCGGCGCCTCGATCCGCAACGTCGTCCGTACGAGCGTCGGCGGTACGGCCGTGCGCGTACGCGTCTCCAACCGGCTCGGCACCCTGCCGCTGGTGCTCGGCGCCGCCACTCTCGCCCGACAGCGGGCGAACGCGCCCAAAAGCCCGCAGGCCCTCTCCGGCACCATGCGCACCCTCACCTTCGGCGGCCGGAAGAAGATCACCGTGCCGGCCGGCCGGGACGTCGTCAGCGATCCCCTCACCCTGAACGTCCCCGCCGCCACGAACCTCCTCGTCACCCTCCACACCCCCGGCGACTCGGGCCCCGCGACCTACCACCGCGACGCGCTCCAGACCAACTTCCTCGCCCTTGACGGCAATCGCGCGACGGAGACGAGCGGCGCGGCCTACAAGGCCACGACCACCTCCTGGTACTACGTGACCGGCGTCGACGTACTGCGTCCGCAGGCCCCCGGGAGCGTGGTCGCGCTCGGCGACTCCCTCACCGACGGCTCCGGCTCGACACCGAGCGCCAACCGCCGCTGGCCCGACCGGCTCGCCGAACGGCTCCGCGCCCTGCCGGCCGACCGGCGGCAGGGTGTGCTGAACGCGGGCGTCGCCGGCAACCGGCTGCTGCTCGAAGGGCGCGGGCCCAGCGCGCTGGCCCGCCTCGACGCCGATGTGCTCTCCCGCACCGGGGTGCGCACGCTGATCGTGATGGAGGGCGTCAACGACATCAAGAGCGCGCCTAACCAGACCGACCCGGCCGCCCTCGGCGCCGCGTACCGCGAGATCGTCCGGCGCGCCCACGCCCGCGGGATCCGGGTCGTCGGCGCCACCATCACCCCGTTCGGCGGCCACGGCAGCCACACGGCGGCCCGCGAGCGCGTACGCCGGTCGGTCAACCAGCTCATCCGCGCCGGCGGGCTGTTCGACGCGGTCGCCGACTTCGACGCCGTGGTCCGCGACCCGTCCCGGCCGGACCGGATGCGGGCCGCCTACGACCCCGGGGACCATCTCCACTTCAACGACGCGGGCATGCGCGCACTGGCCGACAGCGTCGACCTCACCGACCTCTCCCGGTGACCCGGTGACCCGGTCAGCCCCAGACGACGGCTCCCAGCCATGCCCCCGCGATCAGCAGACAGGCGAACAGCTCCACCAGCACGCTCGTCCCGCCCCGGCGCATCACCCCGCGTACGGACGTCATCGCGTCCCCGTGGCTCCCGAGCCGCAGCCGTTCGGCGAGGTAGACGCCGCCGAGGCAGCCCGGTATCGCGCCGAGCACCGGCACCAGGAAGAAACCGAGGAGCGCGCCGACGCCCGCGTACACCGCCATTCGGGGGGTGGCGCCGCTCGCCCGCAGCGTACGCGGCGGCAGCCACCAGCGGATCACCTGGACGATCAGGAGAGCGGCGGTGGCGCCCACGAGCACACCCCAGGAGAGCGCCCGCGGTTCCTCGAACGCCCACCACAGGACAGCGGCCCACACGAGCCACGACCCCGGCGCGCCGGGCACCAGCACCCCGCTCAGGCCGAGCAGCAGCACCACACCGACCAGCAGGAGTTCCCACGCTCCCATCTGCCCAGGGTGCCCCAGGACGGGGGAACGCGCAGGTCAGTCCGGTGCTGATGCCGCGGTCCTGCCCTCCTCGCCCCGGGCCACCCAGCCCTTCTCGTACGTGTGCCAGCCGAGCTGGAGGCGGGTCGTCACCCCTGTCAGCTCCATCAGCCGCTTCACCCGGCGCTGTACGGTCCGCAGCCCCAGGTCGAGCTGTTTGGCGACGCTCGCGTCGGTCAGCCCGGCGAGGAGCAGGGAGAGGATCTCCAGGTCGGTGCCGTCCGGCCCGTCCCGCTCCTCCTCGACGACGGTGGCGGGCGCGCCGGGCGTGCCGGGGATGCCGAGGCGCAGGGGCAGTGCGTCCCGCCACACCGACTCGAACAGACCCGACAGCGATTCGAGCAGCCCGCTGGCGTGGACGACGAGCGCGGCGGGCTCCAGGGCCTGCGAGGTCAGCGGCACCATGGCGAGGGCCCGGTCGACGATCACCAGTTTGGTCGGCACCTCGTCCACGACCCGTACGCGCTCGTCACGGCCGAGGGCCGCGGACAGTTCGGCGATGCCGCCCGGCAGGTGCAGGACCGACCGTTCGACGACCACGCGGTAGCGGACGCCCCGGTCGGCGGCCTGCTCCTCCGCGTCGTTGTCCGTCCCGGAGACGACGACGGGGTTGCCGGTGACCAGGGCGCACACCTCGTCGGTCGCGCCGAGCTGGAGCTGCAGGAAGCGCTGGGCGACCGCGGCGGCGCCGGTCACCACCTCCACCAGGTCGACGGCGGCGGGTTCGGTGGCCTGCGCGCGGTACTCCTCGGCGAGCAGCGCCGCCGTCAGCTCGGCCTGGTCCAGCTCGTGGCGCCGCTGGGTGAGCAGCGCGCCGAGCGCGACGCCGGGCGGCGCGGCGACCCAGCGGCCGGAGCGCGCCGACGACTGGGCGGCCAGCCCGTGCCGCTCCAGCCTGCGCAGCGCGCGTTCGGTGTCGTACTCGCCGAGCGTGAGCCGCCGCGCGAGATCGGGCACGTCGGCGGCGCCCACGGACACCAGGGCCCGGTACGCCGACTCGTGTGTGTCGTCCAGCCCCAGTGCTGCCAGACCTGTCGCTCCGAGCATGCGGCGCCGCCCCTCCCCGAACACCGGCCGTGGCGGAAAACGGCCACGGCGTAAAACCGCCTCCGCACATCATCCCCGTACCGTCCGTCTCTCTGCCAAGGTGGCGCCTGGACGGTACGGGGCACCGGCCCCGGCGTGCACCGGCGAGGACCGGCCAATGCCCGGGACGACGGGACTCCGACGGATGAACCGGACAACGGGTGGAACCCGTCCGGTGCACACAGCTCGGTCTCAGGTGAGCAGGTCACACTCGGGGCCGGAACGGCCGGTTCCGTGAGGGATCCGGTCATACAGGCGCCGCCGGGTGGTTCTCCCGTGGGGGGTGGGACTGCCCGGCGGTCCCGTATCGCTGGTTTTTCCCGATGCCCCGTTTTCATCCGGCCTCAGCGGTGGACAATTACGGGCATGAGCCAGCAGGGGGAGAGGCCGACCGGTCAGCAGGACGACTGGTGGGGACAGCTGTACGACGACTCGACGGGGGACACCGGCCCGGCACCCGCCCCGGACTCCCTGGACGACCGCTTCGCCTCGGCGACAGACACACTGGGCACACAGCCCACCCAGGACCCCGCAGTCCCACCGCCCTGTGAGGGGCGCGGGGAACGGCGCGGCCAACCCCCACGACCGGCACCCGACACACAACCTGCCGGTACGCCCACTGAAGGCCCCGCGGGCCCGAACAGCGGCCACGCACCCGAGCCCCCTAAGGGGCGCGGGGAACTGCGCGACCAGCCCCCACGACCCGCACCCGACACACAACCGGGCGGTACGCCCCCACCCTGGTGGCCCCCCAACACCCCCACGGCGGAAAGCCGCCCCGCCGCGGACCCACGCACCCCCGCCGAGGCCGGAGACCCCCAGTCCGACCCCCTGTGGCGCAGCGGACTGCGCCGCCAGCGCGCCCCCTGGGAGGCCCCTCCGGCAGCCCCGCCGGGCCCGACCACCTTCCAACAGGGCCAGGACCAGGGCCAGGCCATGTCCACGGAAGTCCCCCCGCCCGCCGCGGAGGCGCACGCGGCGGACCCCGGCAAGGGTCCCGCCCCATGGCCCCAACCCCCCGGCGGCCCACCGGCCATCAGCCCCCCACCCACCGTCGGCACCCCACCCACCCGCCCCGACACCCTCCTCGACATCCCCACCGACAAGCCGTCCGACCAGAGCGACCTGGGCGACCAGGGCGACCAACGCGACCGGCCCAGCCTCCGCGTGCCCGAAACCCCCACCCCCCTCGACCACGTCGGCTCCGGCCCGCCCACCTACGACGCCGAACCCACCGCGCTCCCGCCCGCCGACCCGGACGACCTCGACGACCTCGTGGCCGACACCGTCCTGGACGGCGCGTCGTACGGCACGTACACCCTGCGTGCCGTGTCCGTGCGCGGGGACTCCGCCCGGTTCCGGGGCGAGCCGCGCAGGGACTCCCTGCTCACCGCCCGCTTCGGCACCGGCGACGACGCACTCGTCCTGGTCGCCATGGCGACCGGCGCCCGCGCCACCCCGGACGCCCACCGCGCCGCCGCCGAGGCCTGCGAGTGGATCGGCAGGGCCGTGGGCCGCAGCCACGCCCGGCTGGCCGAGGACATCAGGGCAGCGAGGCGCGGCGACCTGAAGTCGGGCCTGCACCGCCTCACCGACCGCAGCCTCGGCAGACTGCGGGCCACCGCGGTCGAGCGGGGCGTCGAGCCCGAGGAGTACACCGCGAGCCTGCGCTGCCTGCTCCTGCCCGCCGACCCCGAGTGCCGTACACGCGTCTTCTTCGGCGTCGGGGCGGGCGGCCTGTTCCGCCTGCGGGACGGCGAGTGGCAGGACATCGAACCGCGCGTCGCGGACGCCACGGGCGAGGCCGTCGTCGGCTTCGGATCGCTGCCCCACGGGGCGCCCCACGAGACACCGCACGACGCGCCCCGCAACGCGCCCCACGAGACGCCCGACGGCGACCGTCTCACCATGGACCTGGGCATCACGACACCCCCGAGCCCGTACGAACCGGCGCCGGAACCGCCGCCCCGCGACCCCTTCCGCTTCCGTGCCTCCGTCGCCCGCCCGGGCGACACGCTCCTGCTGTGCAGCGGCGGCCTCGCCGAACCCCTGCGCGGCGAGCCGGGCCTGGTCGAACACCTCACCTCCCGCTGGGCGGGCAGCGAGCCGCCCGGCGTCGCCGCGTTCCTCGCGGACAGCACGGTCCGGGTCAAGGGGTACGCGGACGATCGGACGGCCGCCGCCGTTTGGGAGGCGTAACCGCGCCCGCTGTGAACAGATGGGACCTGAGGGGATCCCGTGACAGCGAACGACGACGGTCGTCGGCGGTCGTCAGCGATCGACAGCAAAGGGCGTGTGACTCATGGCCAAGCAGAACGTCGCCGAGCAGTTCATCGACATCCTGGTCCGGGCCGGCGTCAAACGCCTGTACGGAGTCGTCGGCGACAGCCTCAACCCGGTCGTCGACGCGATCCGGCGCAACTCCGCCATCGACTGGATCCACGTCCGGCACGAGGAGACGGCGGCGTTCGCGGCGGGCGCCGAGGCCCAGATCACCGGCGGTCTCGCCGCCTGCGCGGGCTCCTGCGGCCCGGGAAACCTGCACCTCATCAACGGCCTGTACGACGCCCACCGCTCCATGGCCCCCGTGCTCGCCCTTGCCTCGCACATCCCCTCCAGCGAGATCGGCCTCGGCTTCTTCCAGGAGACCCACCCCGACCAGCTGTTCCGCGAGTGCAGTCACTACAGCGAGATGATCTCCAATCCGCAGCAGATGCCCCGTCTGCTGCAGACCGCCATCCAGCACGCGGTCGGCCAGGGCGGTGTGAGCGTGGTGACACTGCCGGGCGACATCGCCGACCAGCCCGCACCGGACAAGGCCGCCGAGACCGCCCTCGTCACCTCCCGGCCCACCGTGCGCCCGGGCGACACCGAGATCGACAAGCTCGCCGCGATGATCGACGAGGCCGACAGGGTCACGCTCTTCTGCGGCAGCGGCACGGCGGGCGCGCACGCCGAGGTCATGGAGTTCGCCGAGAAGATCAAGTCCCCGGTCGGGCACGCCCTGCGCGGCAAGGAGTGGATCCAGTACGACAACCCGTACGACGTCGGCATGAGCGGGCTCCTAGGGTACGGCGCCGCCTACGAGGCCACCCACGAGTGCGACCTGCTGATCCTGCTGGGCACCGACTTCCCGTACAACGCCTTCCTGCCCGACGACGTCAAGATCGCCCAGGTCGACGTACGGCCCGAACGGCTCGGTCGTCGTTCGAAGCTGGATCTCGCGGTGTGGGGCGATGTGAAGGAGACCCTGCGCTGTCTCACCCCGAGGGTGAGCCCCAAGACCAACCGCCGCTTCCTCGACAAGATGCTCAAGAAACACTCGGCGGCGCTCGACGGAGTGGTCAAGGCCTACACGCGCAAGGTCGACAAGCACGTCCCGATCCACCCGGAGTACGTGGCCTCGGTCCTCGACGAACTCGCCGACGACGACGCCGTGTTCACCGTCGACACCGGTATGTGCAACGTGTGGGCGGCCCGCTACGTCACCCCCAACGGCCGCCGCCGCATCATCGGTTCCTTCTCGCACGGCTCCATGGCGAACGCCCTGCCGCAGGCCATCGGCGCCCAGTTCACCGACCGTGGCCGCCAGGTCGTCTCGATGTCGGGCGACGGCGGATTCTCCATGCTGATGGGCGACTTCCTCACCCTCGTCCAGTACGACCTGCCGGTGAAGGTCGTCCTCTTCAACAACTCCTCGCTGGGCATGGTCGAGCTGGAGATGATGGTCGGCGGTCTTCCGGCGTACGGGACGAGCAACAAGAACCCCGACTTCGCCGCCGTCGCCCGGGCCTGCGGTGCCTACGGCGTACGCGTCGAGAAGCCCAAGGAACTGGCGGGCGCCCTGAAGGACGCCTTCAGGCACAAGGGCCCCGCCCTCATCGACGTCGTCACCGACCCGAACGCCCTGTCCATCCCGCCGAAGATCAGCAAGGAGATGGTCACCGGCTTCGCCCTGTCGGCGTCCAAGATCGTCCTTGACGGGGGAGTGGGCCGCATGGCGCAGATGGCCCGCTCGAACCTCCGTAACGTGCCCCGGCCGTAAGGGGCCTGTGACCGGTCCCGGCCGGGGCCGTCAGTCGGCGGGGACCCACTTGCGCTCCGACCCTTCCGTTCCGTACCAGTAGCGCGGCAGACCCTTGATGGCGCTCGTACGGAACGGACGGCCGTGGTCGTCGATGCGGACCGTGCCGGTGCGTCCCTCGGAGGACCAGTCCAGCTCCAGGTACCAGTCGCAGCCGCAGGTCTCCGTCTGCGCGGTGACCAGCAGGACCTCCGGGTCCGAGGCCGACACCCGGTAGGGCATGCGCACGGCCGGGATCGGCGTGCCGGTGTCGTTGCCGGGCACCGCGCGGGCGATCGGGCGGTCCTTGTCCAGGTCGACGGCGAAGGAGCGCGGGGTGATCGAGCCGCCGCAGCCCTGGTCCATGGCGTACACGGTGCCGGGATCGGGGGCGGTACGGCCGACCACCCGGACCCGCAGATCCGTCAGGACGACGGCGGTGGAGGACCGGCCCTGCACCGAGATCTCCACGTCGGTCTCCCGGCCGTGCACCGCGCCCTGGGTGGCCGCCCAGGTCCCGGCGTCCTGCGGGGCCGGCGGTGGCGGGACCTGCCCGGGGTCCTTGCGGATGACGTAGTCGTGGCCGCAGCCGAGCTTCCAGGCCTGTGAGTTCGCGGTCCAGGTGAGGGGCGAGGAGACGGTTCCGCCGCCGTTGGGCTGCTGCTTGCCCTTCGTGCCCTTCGTACTCGAAGGCGCTCCGCCACCGGGGGACCTGGACGCCTTGCCCGTGGCGCCGGCCGAGGGCGAGGCGCTGCTCCCGCTCGGGGACGGGCTCGTCGACGGGCGGTGGCGGGTGTCCGAGACGGTCGGCGTGGGGGACGGGCGGACGGTTCCGGAGGCGTCGTCGGCCGACCGGTCGCCGGAGAGGGCCGACAGGCTGCCCAGCGTGAGAAGCAGCGCGGACGCCGCCGCGACGGTGACGGTGATCCGCCGTCGGTACCAGGCGGGGCGGGGGTGCGGGGTGGCGGCGACTCCGGCTCCGGCGCTGGCGCCGGTGGCGGTGGCGGGGACGGCGTCGTCCGCCTCGTCCGACTGCGGTCCGTCGTTCTCCGTCGGGGTCGGGGTCGGGGTCGGGGTCGGGGTCGGGTCCTCCGACGTGCCGGGGGTACGTGGCCGCTGCCGGGCCGCGACCGCCAGGATCCACCGGCGGTGCAGTTCGAGCCGTTCCTCCGGCGTCGCCCCGCACAGTGCGGCGAACCGCTCCACAGGGGCGAAGTCGAGCGGCACCGCGTCACCGGCGCAGTAGCGGTGCAGCGTCGAGGTGTTCATGTTCACCCGGCGAGCCAGGGCGCCGTAACTGCGGTCCGTCCGCGCCTTCAGACGTCTCAGCAGTGCCGCGAACTCCTCGACGTCCTCGTCCCGAGTCGACACCGTTCCCCCGTACTGGTCGTCGCCCCGGCCGAGGGGCCTGTCCCGGCCCGGGACGAGCATCCCAGGCACTCCATATACCTGCACGTCAGAAGGGATGGGATGGTTCCACCGTGGCGGAAACGGCGTCGCCTGTTGCGCACGCCCCGAGTGACGGCTGATGCTTCTGGTGTCGCACCGACCGCCGCCGGACCGACCAGCCGACGGCAGCCCACGACGGGCCTTCGCGACACCACCCATCACTTGTGCAGGCGATTCGCCATGCACACGGATCGGCCCTGCACACGGATCGTGCAGGCATTCAGACCCAGGGGGACATCCAATGAGCAAGCGCACCCGAGGCGTGGCGATCACCGCACTCGCCGCCGCGGCCCTCGCCGTCGGTACGGCACTCGCCGGCCCGGCCGGTGCCGTCGTGAACACCTCGGCACCCGTCCAGGTGACGTCGAGCGGTACGCCCAAGTTCCTGTCGGCCGCCCAGCTGCCGCCGCACCCCTCGTCCGCCTGGACGGCGGGCAAGGTCACGCCCGGTGTTCCCGACGAGCTGCTGTTCTGCCTTGAGGACGCGCTGCCGGGCTACGACTCCTCGTACCGGGACTTCCGTACCGACCTGGAGACCAACGCCCAGCAGCTGACCATCGTCGTCGGCAGCAACACGAAGGCGGCTGCCCTCGCCAAGCGGCTGAACAAGGAGATCAAGGCCTGCGCGGCCAAGGCGGAGCAGGCCGATCCCGAGGTCGAGGCCACCCTGAAGGACTACGGCACGCTGCCGGTCGAAGAGGGCGCCCACGTCTACGGGATGCACACGAACACCTCCTGGGGCGCCACCGACATCAACCTCTACTCGGTCGGCCGGGACGGCCGGGCCGTCACCGTCGTCAAGTGGGGGCAGATGGGCGACTTCTCCGACGCGCCCGTGAAGGCCTTCAGGAAGACGACGACCACCGCGGTCGACAAGCTCTACTGACCGCCACCCGAGCCGGGGCCGCCCTCACGCGACGGGGGTCGAGAGGGCGGCCCCAATCGAACATGACCGATGAGCACCGTGACCACGAAAACGGGGAACACAGACCGATGAACAGCAACAACGCCGGCAGCAACAGCGGCAGCGCCACCGGGGCCACCACACACAGGCGGGGACGCCGTGCCGCGCTGATCGCCGGCCTCGTCGCCGCGACCGCCCTGCCGCTCGCGATCACGGCGTCGGCCGAGGCGACCTCGGCCGGGCCGACGGCGGGGACCGCCGCGTTCCGCTCGATCAGCGGGCAGCCGTCGAGCTCGGTGAGCCGGATCGCCGACTTCTACGGCGCGTACATCGACGCGCAGAGCGGCCCGGGCGAGGGCGGGAACCTGGTCACCGAGCTGCGGAAGTACTACGTGGACGCCGACTATCTCAAGGAGATCGAGGCCTGGGAGGACGCGAACCACGCGGACGGCGTCCTGCGGGCCCAGAACGTGCCGGCGAAGTGGACGGTCACCGACAATGGCAAGGCGGACCACTCCGAAGCGGTCGTGACGATGACCTGGGGGGACAGGACCACGACCGAGCTCGTCGTCGACATGAACCGTGACCACGAGATCATCCACATCGGGGACGAGGGAATCGGCGGCAAGTAGGCGAAAGCGACGGCCGCGTACGGCCGACTCGCGTACGGCCGGTGCGGGAGGTTGCTGTCGGCAGATGGGCCGAGCGCCGACGACCGTCAACGCCGGCCGGGGACATCGGCGCGAAGCGGTGTGCGCCCGTCCGGTACATCGCTGCCCGGTGCGGCGGCTGGACGGTGCCGCCTCCCGCACTTGGCCCGTCGCTCCCGCCCGGGCCGCGACCGGCGCGGGCCGCCGCGGGCGGGGCGGCGTCGCCACGTCCGGCGGCCCGCCCGCCGTGGACCGTCCGCCGTGCGGCCGGAGTCCCCCCATGTCACCAGTGCGTTCGCCGGTCGTCCGGGAGGGGGCGTACGCGATCGGTCGTGCGGCTCGCGCCCGCCGGGGCCCGACATGCTCGCCGCGTCCACCACCTCTCGTCGTCCGCGGGGCCTTTCCGGAGGCTTCGCGGGTGTGATCCGTCATCGGCCGGCCTGCGTTGAACTTTCGTCAACGACCCACGTCCAGCGAGTAATTGAAGAATCGACATGACTGCCTGGTTTCCTGGCGGGGCATGCATTCCGTGAACGTGTTCGAGCAGGAGGGGTACCGAGAGCGGCGGGGGTCATGGAGAGGTATGCGCGACGAGGCGGTCCCGTTTTATCCGGGGCCTTCTCGGCGGAGACGGTGAATTCGGCCACGACCGTGGAGGACACGGCGAACACGGCGGAGATCGCGTTCGAACAGCAAGGTCTTCAGGAAGGCCTGTCGCACCTCAGGCGCAGGCTCCGGCGCTGCGACCTGCGGGCCGTGCCCGAGGTCCGCAGGGCGCTGCGGGAACTGCTCGCCCACTGGGGGAGGCCCGGCAGGTCCGAGACGGCGGAACTGCTCACCAGCGAGATCGTGACCAACGCGCTCGTCCACACCGATCAGGAGGCGCTGTTCACGGCGACGATCGGCCCGCGCGGACTGCGGGTGGAGGTAAGGGACTTCGAGGCACGCAGGCCGAGGCTGCGGATACCGAACCCGGACGAGGGCACGCACGGCAGGGGCCTGATCCTGGTGCAGTCGCTCGCCGACTCATGGGGCGTACGGATGCACGGGGTGGGGAAGGCGGTGTGGTTCGAACTGGATGGGGGCGCGGCATGAGCTGCCGCGCCCCCATCCAGAGTCGGAGCCGTTGAGAAGCCCCGGGTCGTGCTCAGCCGAACTGCTGCTCCAGGTCCTTCAGCTTGCGCTCAAGGGAATCGAGTCGAGGGAGGGCCATTGTGTCGTCCTCCGCGGTGAGATCGACCGTCCCCGAGTCCCCGCTTCGCCGGACCGGCTGCAACGAGGGTCGGGCGCGGGAAGGTAGTTCCGGCGTTGATATGGCAGGCTCCGAGGTGACCTGGGTGGCCGTTTGGGCCGACTGGAGTTCCGCCTGACGGCCGCCCCGGCCGAGCGCGCCGCGGTGGCCGCGGGTGATCGCCTTGATCCGGGCACGGTCCAGCTTCTCCTGGTCGCGCCGGCGAAGGCGGTTCTGCTCCTTCTCCCGCTTGTCCTCGCGTACTTCCTCGACCGCCTCGTCCAGGCTGCGCACGTTCTCAAGGAGCATCAGCGACCAGGCGCCGTACGTCTCACGAGGGGCGCGCAGCCACCGTACGATCCGGATCTGGGGCAGCGGCCGGGGCACCAGGCCCTGCTCACGCAGAGCGGCGCGACGGGTCTGCTTCAGCGCGCGGTCGAACAGGACGGCGGCCGACAGGGACATGCCGGCGAAGAAGTGCGGGGCACCCGCGTGGTCGAGGCCCCGGGGGGCGTGCACCCAGTTGAACCAGGCGGCGGCGGCCGCGAACGTCCACACGAGTATGCGGGAGCCGAGCGCCGCGTCACCGTGGCTGGCCTCGCGCACCGCGAGCACGGAGCAGAACATGGCCGCGCCGTCCAGGCCGAACGGCACCAGGTACTGCCAGCCGCCGGACAGGTTCAGATTCTGCTCGCCGAAGCCGACCAGGCCGTGGAAGGAGAGGGCGGCGGCGACCGCGGCGCAGCAGAACAGCAGGACGTAGGAGGCGGTGCCGTAGATGGCCTCCTTGCGTCTGCGGCGTTCTTCCGAGCGCTCCCAGGAGTCTTCGGTCTGGGTCTTCTCCCCGGCGCGCTTGCCACGCGCGAGCACCGCAACCGCCGCCAGCAGGCCCAGGAGCAGCACGGCGCCGGGTAGCAGCCAGTTCAGCGATATGTCGGTCAGTCTCATCTGGGGTCCCTTGCATTGGGATAGGGCGTAACGCCCGTCATAGTGGCCCAATCCCGCGGGTCCTCAGGGGGTTTCGGGGCAAGAGGCCGCCAAGAGAGTGCAAGGGGATGCGCGTGGGCGGCATTCTCCTCGAACTGCCGCTTGAGGAGCGGGAGTTGAGTTCGAGTTAGATTACCCGTACGGGTGGTTCCACGGAAAGTTCCTGCGCCAAGTGAGGATATTGTGAACCAGCCGTGACCTCGGTGCCCGTGTTTACGGCAAAGAACCCGGTGTCAGGCCGAGTTGATCTTACTGGACGCGGAAGGTGATCTTGCGCGGGCCTCAGGCCGCCGCCGGGGCCGCTTCCGCAGCCTGGGTCGCTTCCGCCGTCAGCTTCGCGATGCGTACGGCCTCGGAGTTCCGGGGGCAGTTGGCGCAGGTGTCCTCGGCGTCGAGGGTGTAGTAGAAGCAGCAGCTGGCCCGGTCCCGGGTGGGCAGGCACTCGCCGTTCGAACCGGTCACCTCGCGGAAGCCGGCCGTGCCGACGTACGGCTTGGTGGTGCGGGGGAACAGTTGCTCCAGCTCCCGCGTCGCACGCTCCTGCTCGCCGAGCAGACCGGCGACGTAATGGAGGCTCTCGACGACCTCGTCGGTCGCCATGGCCCACAGGGCGCGGCCCCGGCGCCGCATGCGCGGGCCGAAACCGGTCAGGACCGGCTCCAGGTGCTCGGCGACGGACGCCCGCACCTCGGCGCGCAGGGCCTCTTCGTCCGGGACGACACGGGCGCCGGGCAGTGCCGCCGCCGGGTCGTCCGGCAGACAGGCGAACGCGCCGACGCGCACCGCGATACGGCCGGGCATGCGCTGGAAGGTGACGTCCTGTACGGGGAAACGGGGGACGCGGCGCAGTACGAACCACGGAACCGTGATCAGCAGACAGGCCGGCCAGGCGTACCGGTGCAGACCGAAGCTGGCGACGACGTCCGGGCGTGCCCGGCGGCCGTGGTCGGCCAGCACCTGCTCGTCGTCCCACGCGAGGAAGGACTCGAACTCGGGCCCCGCCTCCGCGAGCCTCGCGACACCGACCCGCCCGTCGCCCGTCGGAGCCGGTTCGCCCGGGGCGAGCTCCGTCACACCCAGCGCCGGGAACACCTCGGTCATCCGCGTGTACGCCTCGGTGAGGACCGAGTGGGCCGGGTGCGCGCCGCCGGTGGTCACGGGCGCCGTCGCGGCCGGGGCGGGAGCGGACATGCGGGACCCCGTTTCTCGATCTTCGACAGGTAAGGCTTACCTTACCCGATAGGGTCGAGGTTTACCCTGTTCTGTCGGGGTCACGACGGACCCACCCGACATTCCCACCCGCACACCCAACGCCGGCGCCGGCCCGGAGGAGGCTCCCATGGAGGACGACCGTCCGACGGACACGCGCCCTACGGAGACGCGTCCCGCGGAGGCGGGTTCGAAGGGGGCTGTTCCGCGGGTTCCGCAGCAGGCACGGGCGGAGAGCCGTGGCGGCGGCAGCAGCGGCAGCGGTGGCGGCGTGCGGCAGCGTGGGGTCGCTCGGGGCGGCTCCGGCGTGGCGGCTCCCGCCGCTCCCATCGCCCCCGTCGCGCACGCGGTCCGCGGTGAGCACACCCACAGCGAGACGCCGCTCCCCCAGCCGCGGGTCACGCGCGACGCGTCGACCGCCGTGCCCGGGGCGGAGAGCCGCCGGACCGCCACGGGCGCTCCCGGCCGCGCCCCGGAATCCTGCGAAGCGGCGACTGCGCCTTCCGGTGCTTCCGAGGGCCCGGACGCACCGGGTGGTCCCGGGCGTGCCCCGGCGTCGTTAGGGGCGCCAGAGGCCCCTGGTGCCCCTGTTGCCCCCGGTGCTGTCGAAGCCCCGGAAGGCCTGGACGGGCCAGGTGCTGCCGGGGGACGCGGTACGCCGTCGGGGCGGCGGGTGCCCGATGCCCGTACCGCCTCTGTCGGTCCCGTCTCCGGGCCCGTCTTCGCCGTCGCGGCTCCTCGGCCCGTGATCCAGCGGTTGTCCGTCCGCGGGCAGGTGCTCGACGCGTTGCGGTCCGCCCTCGTCGCCGGTGACCTCGCCCCCGGTGAGGTCTACTCCGCCCCCGCGCTCGGTGAACGCTTCGGTGTGTCGGCGACGCCCGTGCGCGAGGCCATGCAGCAGCTCGCGAACGAGGGCGCGGTCGAGGTCGTGCCCAACCGCGGCTTCCGCGTCATCCGGCGCGGGGCCCGGGAGCTGGCCGAGCTGGCCGAGATCCGGGCCCTCGTCGAGATGCCGGTGATGCTGCGGCTGACCCGTACGGTGGCGGCCCCCTGCTGGGCGGAGCTGCGGCCGCTCGCCGACACGACCGTGGCCGTGGCGGCCACCGGGGATCTCGCGGGCTATGCCGAGTCCGACCGTGTCTTTCACGCGGCGGTCCTCGCGCTGTCGGGCAACCGGCAGCTGGTGCAGCTCGCGGATGATCTGCATCGGCGTGCGCAGTGGCCGATGGCCGGGGTGGCCGCTCGGCGGGTGCGGGGGGATCTTCTCGCCGATGCGGTTCAGCACACCGCCCTTCTCGATGCGCTGTCCGCCGGGGACGTTGCGGGGGCCCAGGCCTTGATACGGGGCCATTTCCCTGGCGCGTGACCGGTGCCCCGGGGGCGGGACACGCAGACCGGCTGCTTTTAGGGGCGCGGGGAACTGCGCGACCAGCCCCCACCGGACCCGCAGACGAACACGGCCGGACGGCACCCCACGCTTCTGAAAGCCCCGCCGCGAAGGGCGGTTGGGGCTGCGTGGTCCCCAGCCGCCCTGTGCCTCTAGAGGGAGGTCGTCGTGGGCGTCATGCCGTGGCCGCCGGGGGTGTGAGCTGGCCCGCCAGCCAGGTCGGGACGCCGCCCAGGAGTTTGAACAGGCGGCCCGCCTCCGCCCGGAGGCGGGATGCCTCCGGTTCGGTCTCCGCGTCGGCCAGGGACGCCAGCGCCGGAGCCGTACCGACCAGATAGCCCAACTCCTCGCGGATGCGCAGGGATTCGGCGAAGCCGTGCCGGGCCTCCGCCAACTCGCCCTCGCGCAGCGCGAGTCCGGCGAGGTGGCGCCAGGTGAAGGACAGCAGCAGCGGGTCGTCGTGCGCGGTGGCGCCCGCGTGGGCCCGGCGGTAGGCGGCGCGCGCGGACTGCGGCGAGTGCGCCAGGTTCTCGGCGAGCAGCCCGCGCCGGAAGTCCAGCAGCGCCCGCCCCTTGGCGCCCGGCGCGATCAGAGCCGCCGCCCGGCCGAGCGCGGCGCGCGCCTCGTCGGCGCGGTCGCGGACCGCGAGCAGCGTGGACGCGTACGCGAGCTGCCCGCGCTCGCACGCCGCCGCGCCCCGCTCGTCGTCGCTCTGGGCCAGCGCCTCCGCCGTACGCAGCGCGTCCTCCGCCTCCGCCCAGCCCTGCTCGGTGTAGAGACAGCGTTCGACGAGGAGTGCGGCTCTCTGGAGGGCCGCCGATGCCGTGTGTGGTTCCAGGAGAGCGGCCGCGTCGGCCCAGCAGGCGCGCGAGCGCAGCCGCCATACCGCGGTCTGGAGTGGATCGTCCCCTGCAGTCGTTCCGTAACCAGACATGGCGGGATGCGCCACGTTGCCCTCCCCGAGCACGCCATTGAGCTGTTGAGTGGTGGCGGCATCTCAGCACGAATCAGCGCGCCCGGCCAAGGGGGTGGGTGAAGGATTTCACAAAGTCGTGGGGCGGAGAAGAGACTTGGTGACCGTTCCGGGCTCCCAGCCGCGTCCTGGCGACGGGGACCGTGCCGTCCGCGACGCCGTGACCTCAGCTCATCCGCAGCGCGAGGAAGAAGTCCAGCTTGTCCTCAAGGCGGGAAAGATCTCGGCCCGTCAACTGCTCGATACGCCCGACCCGATAGCGCAGCGTGTTGACGTGCAGATGCAGCCGGGCCGCACAGCGCGTCCAGGACCCGTCGCAGTCGAGGAACGCCTCCAGCGTCGGGATCAGCTCGGCGCGGTGCCGGCGGTCGTACTCGCGCAGCGGGTCCAGCAGCCGGGCCGTGAAGGCGCGGCGCACGTCGTCCGGCACGAAGGGCAGCAGCAGGACGTGCGACGCCAGCTCCTGGTGGCCCGCCGCGCACACCCGCCCGGGCCTGGCCGCGGCCACCCGGCGCGCGTGCCGGGCCTCCTCCAGGGCGCCGCGCAGCCCCTCCGCCGAGTGCACGGCCGCGCTGACACCCAGTGTGAGCCGCCCGTCGCCGTCGAGCCCGGCCGACAGCGGCTCCCGTACAGCCTCCAGGATCGCGTCGGCGAGCAGGCCCGTCTCCGAGCCGTCGTGCTCCGAGGAGACGGCCGGCAGCGGGACGAGCGCCACGGCCTCGTCACCCGTGTGGGCGACCGCGATCCGGTCCGAGGGCTCGGGCCCCGACGACCGCGGGTCGACCAGGATCTCCTCCAGCAGCGCCTGCGCCACCGGACCGCCCGCCAGACCTCCCGCGGGCGCCTCGGTGCGTCTTCCCCCGACGGCGGACTCGGCGGGGAAACCCGCGGGCCCGCCCCCCGCCTCGTCCCACTCGACGCGGGCGACCACGACCTGCCAGTGCGGGGCCGCGCCCAGCCCCGGCAGCAGCACGGGCGCCGCGACCCGCAGCCGTGCCGCGATCTCACCGGGCGCGGCGCCGGTCTGCACCAGCTCCAGCACCTCCTGCGCGAGCCTGCGCCGCACGGTGCGCGCCGCGTCCCGGCGGTCCCGTTCCACGGCGATCAGCTGCGTCACGCCCTCCAGCAGGTCCAGCCGCTCCTCCGGCCAGTCCCCGGCGTCCGCCTCGACCGCGAGCAGCCACTCCGACAGCACCGTCTCGCGCACGTCGCGCGCCGCCGCCGTACCGCGTCCGCCGCCGCGGACCGGGAACAGGGAGTACGTGGCCGGGCCCACCGCCACCCGGTGCGGGCCGCGCCGGCCCGAGCGGACCGCCGCAAGGTGCTCACCGGCCAGCGCGGCGCACACCCCCGCGGGCAGCTCGCTCTCCGCGAGCCGCGAGCCCGCGATGAGGCGCCCGGCGGGGGAGAGCACCCAGGCCCGCAGGTCCAGGTCGGAGCCGAGCAGGTCCAGGACCACGTCCGGGCCGCCGCCCGCCGGGCCGGAGGTCATCATCCGGCGGTGCCGGTCCACCACGGCCGCCAGATCACCGGCGCGCTCGCCCGACACCTGCCGTACGACGTGCTCGGTGATCGTCGCGAAGGCCACCGACTCGTTCACGGCGAACAGCGGCAGCCGGTGCTGCGCGCAGGCCGTCACCAGATCGTCCGGGACCGCGCCCAGCTCGGCCTCGCCCGCGGCCAGTGCCGTGACCCCGGCGCCCGCGAGGAGCCGTACGAAGGGCTCGGAGTCGGCCGGGCCGCGGCGCCAGGCAAGACCGGTGAGGACCAGCTCGCCGCCCGACAGATAGCGGCTGGGGTCCCGCAGGTCCGTGGTCATCACGCCACGCACCGTGCGGTCCAGCTCGTCCTGGCCGCCGAGCAGCCGCAGGCCCAGCGCGTCCGTGTCCAGCAGTGCGCGCAGCCGCATCTCGTCGCCGCCGTTCTGTCTCGAAAATTACGATGGATGGGGAACCGATGGAGGGGGTCGAACCGATGAGGGGGAGAGAGGAGGACTCGTTCCGGCCGGTGACCGGCGCGCAGCGGGCTGCGTCCGACGTTTCCCAGGGAAAGCCAAGAGGTTACTGATGACCTCCGTTCATACGAATCTACAAGATGCGCGCCCTGGCCAGCCAACTCCTTCATGGTTTCGGTGACTGACCCCGTTGGAGGAACGCGCTGTGTACTGGCTCCCATCCACGTGAACACCTCATGAACGAGCCCGGGCCGCCGCACACGATCTGGCTTGATCAGCACCCTCCACGAGACGAAGAAGAGAGCCGGTCATGGACTTCCTTCGCCCCGCCAGCTGGGAGGAGGCGCTCGCCGCGAAGGCAGCGCACCCCACAGCTGTGCCGATTGCGGGTGGCACCGACGTGATGGTCGAGATCAACTTCGACCACCGCCGGCCCGAGTACCTGCTGGACCTGAACCGCATCGGTGAGCTGGGCGACTGGGAGGTCGGCGAGGAGTCGGTCCGCCTGGGCGCCTCGGTCCCGTACACGGCGATCATGGACAACCTCCGCGGCGAGCTGCCCGGCCTGGCCCTGGCCTCCCACACCGTGGCCTCCCCGCAGATCCGCAACCGCGGCGGGGTCGGCGGCAACCTCGGCACCGCCTCCCCGGCCGGTGACGCCCACCCCGCCCTCCTCGCGGCGGGCGCCGAGGTCGAGGCCGAGTCCGTACGGGGCTCGCGGCTGATCCCGATCGACGACTTCTACACCGGGGTGAAGCGCAACGCGCTCGCCCCCGACGAGCTGATCCGCGCCGTCCACATCAAGAAGGCGGACGGCCCCCAGCAGTACTCCAAGGTCGGCACCCGCAACGCCATGGTGATCGCGGTGTGCGCCTTCGGCCTCGCCCTGCACCCCGCCACCCGCACGGTCCGCACCGGCATCGGTTCGGCCGCGCCCACCCCCGTACGGGCCAAGGCGGCGGAGGAATTCCTGAACGCGGCGCTCGAAGAGGGCGGCTTCTGGGACAACGGCAGGATCATCACCCCGTCGGTGGCCAGGCAGTTCGCCGAGCTGTGCGCCGGCGCCTGCAACCCCATCGACGACGTCCGGGGCACCGCGAGCTACCGCCGCCACGCGGTGGGCATCATGGCCCGCCGCACACTGACCTGGACCTGGGAGTCGTACCGCGGCACCGCCGCCCGCACGGAGGGAGTCGCGTAATGCGCGTCAGTTTCACGGTCAACGGCCGTCCGCAGGAAGCCGACGACGTGTGGGAGGGCGAGTCCCTGCTGTACGTACTGCGGGAACGGATGGGCCTGCCGGGCTCGAAGAACGCCTGCGAGCAGGGCGAGTGCGGCTCCTGCACGGTCCGCCTCGACAACGTTCCGGTGTGTTCGTGTCTGGTCGCGGCCGGGCAGGTCGAGGGCCGGGACGTCGTCACGGTCGAGGGCCTCGCGGACTTCGCCAAGCAGCGCGCGGAACACGGCGGCTGCGCCTCAGGGGCCCACGAAGGTTCCGGGGCCCACGAAGGCTCCGGAACCCCCGGTGCCTGCGGTACGCCGCTGGACGCGGCCAAGCGCTGGCAGGCGCGGCCCTCCGACTCGCAGACCGGCGAGGGCGCCGAACTGGCCCCCATCCAGCAGGCGTTCATCGACGCCGGAGCCGTCCAGTGCGGCTTCTGCACCCCCGGCCTGCTGGTCGCGGCCGACGAGATGCTGGAGCGCAACCCGACCCCGACCGACGCGGACATCCGCGAGGCGCTCTCGGGCAACCTCTGCCGCTGCACCGGCTACGAGAAGATCATGGACGCGGTCCGCCTGGCGGCCGCCCGTCAGGGAGAGGCGGTCTGACGATGGCTACCGACACCACCGCCGACGGGGCCCGCGCCACCGCTCCCGTCGGTACGCCCACGAAGGTCACCCAGGGTTCGCGGACCAAGGGCGGCATCGGCGAGTCCACGCTCCGCCCGGACGGCACCCTCAAGGTCACCGGCGAGTTCGCGTACTCCTCCGACATGTGGCACGAGGACATGCTCTGGGGCCAGATCCTGCGCTCCACGGTCGCGCACGCCGAGATCCTCTCCATCGACACCGGCGAGGCCCTCGCGACGCCCGGCGTCTACGCGGTCCTGACGTACGACGACCTGCCGACCGCCGTGAAGAACTACGGCCTGGAGATCCAGGACACCCCGGTACTGGCCCACGGCCGCGTACGCCACCACGGCGAGCCCGTCGCGATCGTGGCCGCCGACCACCCCGAGACCGCCCGCCGCGCCGCCGCCAAGATCAAGGTGGAGTACAAGGAGCTGCCGGTCGTCACGGACGAGGCCTCGGCCACCGCGCCGGACGCCCCGCTGATCCACGAGGGCCGCGGAGACCACCACATCGGGCACGTCTCCCACCCGAACATCGTCCACCGCCAGCCGATCGTCCGCGGCGACGTCGAGGCGGCCCGGCGGCGAGCCGATCACATCGTCGAGGGCGAGTACACCTTCGGCATGCAGGACCAGGCGTTCCTGGGCCCCGAGTCGGGCCTCGCCGTACCGGCCGAGGACGGCGGCGTCGACCTGTACGTCGCCACCCAGTGGCTGCACTCCGACCTGCGCCAGATCGCCCCGGTCCTCGGACTGCCCGAGGACAAGGTGCGGATGACGCTGTCCGGCGTCGGCGGCGCCTTCGGAGGCCGCGAGGACCTGTCCATGCAGATCCACGCCTGTCTGCTGGCGCTCCGCACCGGCAAACCGGTCAAGATCGTCTACAACCGCTTCGAGTCCTTCTTCGGCCACGTCCACCGCCATCCCGCGAAGCTCCACTACGAGCACGGGGCGACGAAGGACGGGAAGCTGACCCACATGAAGTGCCGGATCGTCCTGGACGGCGGCGCGTACGCCTCCGCGTCCCCGGCGGTCGTCGGCAACGCCGCATCCCTGGCGGTCGGCCCGTACGTCCTCGAAGACGTCGACATCGAGGCCATCGCCCTCTACTCCAACAACCCGCCCTGCGGCGCCATGCGCGGCTTCGGCGCGGTCCAGGCGTGCTTCGCCTACGAGGCGCAGATGGACAAGCTCGCCGACGCGGTGGGCATCGACCGGGTCGAGTTCCGGCAGCTCAACGCGATGTCCCAGGGCACGCTGATGCCCACCGGCCAGCCCGTCGACTCGCCCGCCCCGGTCGCCGAACTCCTGCGCCGCGTCAAGGCGATGCCCATGCCGCCGGAGCAGCAGTGGCTCGCGGCCGGCGAGGCGGCGGACGTCCGCCAGCTCCCCGGCGGCCTCTCCAACACCACCCACGGCGAAGGCGTCGTACGGGGTGTCGGCTACGCGGTCGGCATCAAGAACGTCGGCTTCTCCGAGGGCTTCGACGACTACTCGACCGCAAAGGTCCGTATGGAGGTCGTCGGCGGCGAACCCGTCGCGACCGTCCACACCGCCATGGCGGAGGTCGGCCAGGGCGGGGTCACCGTCCACGCGCAGATCGCCCGCACCGAGCTGGGCGTCGCCCAGGTGACGATCCAGCCGGCGGACACACAGGTGGGCTCGGCCGGTTCGACCTCGGCGTCCCGCCAGACGTACGTCACCGGCGGCGCCGTGAAGAACGCGTGCGAGCTGGTCCGCGAGAAGGTCCTGGAGATCGGCCGCCGCAAGCTCGGTACGTACCACCCGGCCTGGGCGAGCGCCGAACTCCTCCTGGAGGGCGGCAAGGTCGTCACCGACGGCGGCGAGGTCCTGGCCGATCTGGCCGACGTCCTCGAAGACGAGGCCGTCGAGGTCGAGGAGGAGTGGCGGCACCGGCCGACCGAGGCTTTCGACCTGCGTACCGGACAGGGCAACGGCCACGTCCAGTACTCGTTCGCCGCCCACCGCGCGGTCGTCGAGGTGGACACCGAACTCGGCCTGGTGAAGGTCATCGAACTGGCCTGCGCGCAGGATGTCGGCAAGGCGCTCAACCCGCTGTCCGTCCTCGGCCAGATCCAGGGCGGTACGACCCAGGGCCTGGGCATCGCGGTGATGGAGGAGATCATCGTCGACCCCGTCACGGCGAAGGTCAGGAACCCGTCCTTCACCGACTACCTCATCCCCACGATCCTCGACACGCCGACCATCCCCGTCGACGTGCTCGAACTCGCCGACGACCACGCGCCGTACGGGCTCCGCGGCATCGGCGAGGCCCCGACCCTGTCGTCCACCCCGGCCGTCCTTGCGGCGATCCGCAACGCGACGGGCCTGGAACTCAACAGGACACCGGTCCGCCCGGAACACCTGACGAACACGGCGTAGTCCGCCCGACGCTCGTGGGCGCGCGTTCCGCCGCCGCTCCGGGCAGGCACCCGCCGTCGCTGTGGGCAGGCGTTCCGCAAGGGCGGGACGGGTGGGCACAGCGACGGCCACCCCGGTACCGGGCACCCGTTCGATCAACGGCACCCGTTACCGCACCGAAGTACAGCACCGCGTCTCGTCTCGGGCCGTCCCCCGGGTCGTGCACCTTCCCAAAACCCGCGCAAGCAGAGAGCAAGGCGCGGGTGCCCCTATGAACCTTGGGAGAAGGCACCATGACCCAGCAGTCGCTGGAGCCCAGGACCACCGCCGACGACGCGGGTGAAGGAACCCGCGTCCCGGCCGGCCGGTCCTGGCTCGACCGCTACTTCCACATTTCCCTGCGGGGAAGCACGCTCGCGCGTGAGACGCGCGGCGGCGTCACGACCTTCATGGCGATGGCGTACATCCTCCTCCTCAACCCCCTGATCCTGTCCGGCAAGGACGTGGCGGGGGACACGCTCGGCCGGCAGGCCCTGATCACCGCGACGGCGTTCGCCGCGGCCTTCACCACGCTGCTGATGGGCTTCTTCGGCAAGGTGCCGCTGGCCCTCGCCGCGGGACTGTCCGTCTCGGGCGTCCTGTCCTCGCAGGTCGCGCCCCAGATGACCTGGCCGCAGGCGATGGGCATGTGCGTGATGTACGGCGTGGTGATCATGCTGCTCGTGGTCACCGGGCTACGCGAGATGATCATGAACGCGATCCCGCTGGCGCTGAAACACGCGATCACCATGGGCATCGGGCTGTTCATCGCGCTCATCGGCCTGGTGAAGGCGGGCTTCGTCCACCAGGGCAAGGCCACCCCGGTCTCGCTCGGCGCGACGGGCGAACTGGCGGGCTGGCCGGTGCTGTTGTTCGCCGTCACGCTGCTGGCCATCTTCATGTTGCAGGCGCGCGGCATCCCCGGTGCGATCCTGATCGGCATCGTGGGCGGCACGGTACTTGCCGTGGTCCTCAACGCCCTCGATGTGATCGACCCGAAGCAGTGGTCCAGCGGCGCGCCCGAACTGCACGGCAGCGCGGTGTCGATGCCCGACTTCTCGATCTTCGGTGACGTCGAGTTCGGCGGCTGGGGCGAGGTCGGCGCGATGACGGTCGGAATGATCGTCTTCACGCTCGTGCTCGCCGGGTTCTTCGACGCGATGGCCACGATCATCGGTGTCGGCGCCGAGGCGGGGCTCGCCGACGACAAGGGCCGGATGCCGGGTCTGTCCAAGGCGCTGTTCATCGACGGGGCGGGCGGTGCGATCGGTGGGGTCGCGGGTGCGTCCGGCCAGACGGTGTTCGTGGAGTCGGCGACGGGGGTCGGCGAGGGTGCGCGCACCGGGCTGTCCTCCGTGGTCACGGGGCTGTTCTTCGCGGCCTGCCTCTTCTTCACCCCGCTGACGGCGATCGTCCCCGGGGAGGTCGCGGCGGCGGCCCTGGTCGTCATCGGCGCCATGATGATGATGAACGCGCGCCATGTGGACTGGGCCGACCGCGCGACGGCGATCCCGGTCTTCCTGACGGTCGTGATCATGCCGTTCACGTACTCCATCACGGCGGGGGTCGCGGCTGGAGTCATCAGTTACGTCGCCATCAAGATCGCGCAGGGCAGGGCACGGGAGGTGGGCGCCTTCATGTGGGGCTTGACGACGATCTTCCTGATCTTCTTCGCCCTGAGCCCGATAGAAAGCTGGATGGGCATCCACTAGACGCTCCGCCGGGGTGCGCGGTAATGCAACCTGCGGCCCGGTGGGGGCTGGCCGCGCAGTTCCCCGCGCCCCTAAAAACCAAAACCCGGGGCGCACCCCCGCCCCGCAAGGGGCGCGGGGAACTGCGCGCCCGGCCACGACGCACGCGCAGCCGACGAGAAGCCGTCGGCCGGGGCACCACTGGCCGCACTGGTGAACAGGCGCTCACCGTCGCCCCTTGAGGGGCGCGGGGAACTGCGCGAGCAACCCCCACCGGAGCCGCACGTTCAGGGGCGCGAGGAACTGCGCGGCCAGCCACGACGCACCCGCAGGGAAAAGGAGACCGGGACATGCTGGACATTGCCGAAGACCTGCAGCGGTGGGCCGGGGAAGGCCGCGACTTCGCCGTGGCCACCGTCGTCGCCGTAGGCGGAAGCGCACCGAGACACCCCGGCGCAGCCCTCGCCGTGGACGCCGCCGGCACGGCGATCGGCTCGGTCTCCGGCGGCTGCGTGGAGGGCGCCGTCTACGACCTGTGCCAACAGGCACTGCACGACGGGCAACCGGCACTAGAACGCTTCGGATACAGCGACGACGACGCCTTCGCCGTAGGCCTGACCTGCGGCGGCGTCATCGACATCCTGGTGACCCCGGTCCACACCTCCTCACCCCTCCGAGAGGTGCTCACCTCGGCCCTCACCGCAGCCGCCGAAGGAAAGGCCGCGGCACTGGCCCGCATCGTCTCCGGCCCGCCGGAACTACAGGGCCGCGCCCTCCTCGTGCACCCCGACGCCCCGTACGAGGGCGGCTTCGGCGCGCACCCCGAACTGGACCGCACCGTCGCGCAGGAGGCGCGCGCCTTCCTGGACGCGGGCCGCACCGGCACCCTGGAACTCGGCGAGCAGGGCTCCCGCTGCGGCGCACCGCTCACCGTGCTGATCGAGTCCTCGGTCCCGCCGCCCCGGATGATCGTCTTCGGGGCGATCGACTTCGCCTCGGCCCTGGTCCGCATCGGCAAGTTCCTCGACTACCGCGTGACGGTCTGCGACGCGCGCCCCGTCTTCGCGACGGCCGCACGTTTCCCGGAGGCGGACGAGATCGTCGTCGAGTGGCCGCACACCTACCTGGAACGCACGGAGGTCGACGCGCGCACGGTCCTGTGCGTCCTGACCCACGACGCCAAGTTCGACGTACCGCTCCTCGCGCTCGCGCTGCGGCTGCCGGTCGCGTACGTGGGGGCGATGGGCTCCCGCCGCACCCACCTCGACCGCAACGAACGGCTCCGCGAAGTAGGCGTGAGCGAGGGGGAGTTGGCCAGGCTCCGGTCGCCCATCGGCCTCGACCTCGGCGCCCGTACGCCCGAGGAGACGGCCCTGTCCATCGCCTCGGAGATCGTCGCGAACCGCAGGGGCGGGAGCGGGGTGTCGCTCACCGGGGCGCACACGCCGATCCACCACGACGTGTCGCGGTCGCAGCCGCGGTCCCCGATGCGACGGGTCGGGGCGGTGGCCTGACACCCCGGCCGACAGGGCGTGCCGGACGGGGGCGTGTCGGACGGGGGCGTGTCAGACGTGGGCGAGCAGCCGTTCCAGCGGAGGCGGCGTCCGGTCGAGGTCCAGGCTCGCGACGAGTTCCTGCGCGTACTGGGCCTTGCGGCCGGCGTGGGTGCCCATGAAGCGGTGGAGGTGCTGCTCCACGGTCCACCCCCGCTGCGCGGGCTGGTTCTGCAGCGTGCGGAACGCGCGCAACTCGCCCTGTTCCTCGACCACTTGCTGGATGACGTCGGCGCCCAGGGAGCGGATCAGTTCGTCCTCCAGGTCCGCGTGGCACAGAAAGAACCCGAGCGACTCCAGCCCGTCGGCCGTCAGGCCGGACCCGATCCCGGCCCGCTCAAGCGCCCGCCGGAAGAACCTCTCCTCGGCCGCGTCGCACAGTCCGGCGAGCCGCACGTCGAGCCCCTGCGGCCCGCACAGGTCCACGAACCTCCCGACGCTCATCGCGCCCCCGAGCGGCACCACCGAGACGCCCTCCTCGCCGAGGTCCCGGCCGTGCCGGGCGGCCAGCGCCTCGACGGCGACCTGGTCGCTGCCTCCCTCGACGAGCACGACCGTACGCAGCCCGCCGCCGGACGCCGCCTCCCGCGCGCTCGCACCCGCTTCCGCCGCCCCCGCGCCGCCGGCCGCCCACCGGACGACTGCCTGACGGAACCGCCCCATGTCGTTCATGGGTCCCAGTCTCGCAACTCCGAGCGGACTCGTTCCACAGACTTTTGCCATGGCGCGCCGCCGGAGCCGGGCGGGCGGCCTGCGCGGAACGCGCATCGGGAAGGGGCCCCGGTGACCGTCAGCCGGGCAAGGTGAGGGCGAAGGTGCCCGACCCGGCGAGCGCGCGCAGGAACTCCGGCGCCGCGAAAGCCTCCGCGGGGGCCAGCACACCCGTCTTCTCCGGCCCCTCCCCGCCCGCCAGCCGCAGTGCGGCCTCGACCGAGACGACCGCCCCGGCCCGCCAGATGTCCCGGCCCCGGACATGGGCGTTGCGGCCCCCACCGGAGGCCCCGGTGACCTGGACCGCGACAGTGAACTCGGTCTTCGCGCGCTCCTGCGGACCCACGTCCACGCTGGTGAAGATCTGCTCCTCCTCGAAAGTGGAGGCGGTCAGCTGGACCTCCACGGCCCGGGCCGGAACGTGGCGCGGAACCGTGACGACCTCGCCCGACGGGAACGGCACGATCGTCGTACGCGGTCCGACGGGCGGCGGGAACGGGAAGACCGCGTTGCGGATCTCCACGGGCCCCACCCGCTGCGCCCCGTCCACGAATCCGACGCGGTCGATCTCACCGATCAGCAGGTTCGCGGTGTTCACCGCGCCCTGCGTCATGCGCCAGCCCGTGACTGCGTAACCGACCGTCACCTTGTCCACGTCGGGCAGTCCCGCCGCTGCCGCCGCGGCCAGCAGGTCGCCCAGTCCGCCGTAGAAGCTCATCTGCGGGACGAGGACCGCTCCGGTGCGCTGGGCGGTGGCCTGGAGGGAGTCGAAGAGGTACTTCACATGGTGCGGCTCGATCGCGTGGTCCACGTACGCCGTGCCGGTCTCCGCCGCCGCGGTGGCGACCGGTTCCCCGGTCGTGGTGAACGGCCCCGCGCAGTGGATGATCACGTCGGCGGTCTCGGCGAGCGCGCGCAGGGCGGGGCGGTCGTCGAGGGGTGCGTGCAGGACGCTTACGAGATCCGGAGTCGCGAGTTCGGTGGCGACCGCGTGCAGGGCCCGCTCGTCGCGCCCGGCGAGGATCACGTGCTGCCGCCGGGCGAGCAGTTCGGCGGTGACGACCCTTCCGGTGTGCCCGTTGGCGCCGTAGACCGCGAAGAGGGGCGCTTTTCCTGCCGTTGTCGAAGAGGTTGCCGTTGCCGTTGCCGGTGTCGGTGACGGTGTTGCCTGTGCCGTCATGGCGAGGCTCACTTCCATACCGAGAGTATGTAATCGGATCGGCTAAGTTACGTACCCTCGGTATGCCTGTCAAGGGAGTTGATGAGCCGGATGGTCCGACGGACCCAGGCCGAACGATCCGGCGCGACCACGTCCCAACTGATCGACGCCGCGACGGAGTTGTTCGGCAGTCTCGGCTTCGCGGGTGCGCCTCTCGACGCCGTCGCGGCCAAGGCGGGGGTCACCAAAGGGGCCGCGTACCACCACTTCCCGGGCGGTAAGACGGCCCTGTTCCACGCCGTCTTCGTACGCCATCAGGAGCTGCTGGCGGAAGCGCTGTTCCGGGCCGGGGCCGCCGCGCCCGACCCGCGCGCGGCGCTCCGCGCGGGCGCCCGCACGTTCCTCGAACACTGCCTGGACCCGGGCTTCCAGCGTGTCGTCCTCCTCGACGGCCCGTCCGTCCTCGGCTGGGAGACGGTGCGCGAGATCGAGTACGAGCACGCCCTGCGCGTCCTGCGCGAGGCCATGGAACACGCGGTACGCGAGGCCGGCGGCACACCCGACGCCGCCCTGACGGCCCGCTGCCAGCTCGTCTTCGGGGCCCTGTGCGAGGGAGGCATGCTCCTCGCCCGGGCGACGGACCCGGAGGCGATGCTGGAGGTGGTGGCGGGGGAGGCGCTGAAACTCCTGGGCGAGGAGACTCCCGCCTGAGGCCCGACAGGTCACAGGCGGTCGGCGGACTCCGCTCTCAGGGGCGGGACAGCAACTGATCCACCGCCCGTCCGAACATCCACCGGCCCGCCCGCCCCAGTACGGGGTCGAAGAAGCGAGGCACCCCTCGCACCCCCAACTCCTCCCGCCACAGCACCTGCGACCCGCCGTCCACCGCCGGCCGTACCTCGATCTCGGCCCACCCGACGACCGGGCTGCCGCGCTTGACGAGCCGGCACAGCCCAGGCGTGCGGTCGTGGGGCGGCCGCCAGACGACGACCTCCATACGGTCGTCGAACGCCACCGGCCCCACCCCGGTACGCGCCACGAACACCGTGCCCGCCCCGCGCGGCGGCAACGTGACGACCCGGACCCGCGTCAACGGCACCACATCGGCATGCCGCTCCCACGCGGTGAGCCGCCGCCATGCCTCGTCGGCGTCCAGAGTGGTGTCCCGCCGCACATGAAAGAGAGCCATTCCCGGATCGTATGCACACGGCCGCGACAAACACGCCGTTGTCGCGACCGCCTCAGACATCCAGCAGGTCCCGCACCCGCACCGGCGCCCCCGTCACGAACGACTCGTTCGCCGCCAGCCCCGTCACCAGCGACTTCGCCCCGTCGTGCGCGTCCGCCGCCCGGCCCAGCGGGTCCGGGGTGGTGCGCTGGGGGCCGAAGAGGTCCTGGAGCATCCGTACGTCGCCGCCGCCGTGGCCGCCCTCGCCGGTCGGCACCTTCACCTCGCGCGGCCGTTCCCAGTGGCGGCGCAGGAGCAGTTCGGTGCGGCCGGCCTCGTCGTCCACCTCGGCGCCGTGCAGGACCGCGCTCGCGCCCTCGGCCCGTACGCCGGTGTGCGCTTCGGCGCCCGCGTCGTCACGTGCCTCGGGGCGCGACCACGTCGACTCCTCGACGAGCAGTTCGAGCCGGCCCTCGCTGCCGTTGAACGCGACGCGGTAGCCCTCCCAGGGGGCGTACGCCGTGAGGTGGTAGGTCAGGGACGCCCCGGACGCGTACCGCACGAGGACCGCCATGTCGTCCTCGATGCTCACGCCGGGCCCGAACACGTTCTGGTCGCGGTGGTAGCCGTCCTCGCCCTCGGCGTCCAGGTACAGCGCGCTGAGCACGGGCGAGTCCGCCAGATGTACGGCGAAGGGGTCGCCCTGGGCGGCGGGGGAGCCGTGCGCGCGGGTGTAGGGCCTGGCCAGCCCCCGGCGTCCGCCCGCCTCGTCGCCGTAGAAGAAGAGGCCGCCCTGGGCGAAGACGGTCTCCGGTTCGGTGCCCAGCCACCAGTTCACCAGGTCGAAGTGGTGCGTCGACTTGTGGACCATCAGGCCGCCGGAATCGGCCTTGTCGCGGTGCCAGCGGCGGAAGTAGTCCGCGCCGTGCCGCAGATCGAGCAGCCACTCGAAGTGCACCGAGCCGACCTCGCCGATCTCCCCGGCCGCGATGAGTTCCCGTACGGCCGAATGCACCGGGTTGTAGCGGTAGTTGAAGGCCACCCGCACCTCGCGGCCGGAGCGCTGCCGGGCCGCCAGGACACGGCGGGCGCGGTCGGCGTCGGTCGTCATCGGCTTCTCGGTGACCACGTCGCAGCCCGCGTCCAGGGCGCGCACGATGTAGTCGTCGTGGGTGCGGTCCACGCTGCACACGACCACGAGATCCACCCGCTCGCGCCGCAGCATCAGGTCGAAGTCCTCGGCCGCGTACGCCGGTACGGGTTCGCGGCCGGGGTGGTCGGCCGTGAGCCAGCCGTTGTGGACCGCCATCCGGTGCGCGTTGACGTCGCAGAACCCGACGAGGTCGATGCGGTCCGCGTACGGTCCGGCCAGCGCCTCGGTGAACAGTCGGGCGCGGGCGCCCAGGCCCACCACGGCACAGCGGCGCCGCGAAGCGGAATCCGTCCGGGCCGCCACGTCCGGGGCCGTGCGAGGGTCCACGTCCGGGTCGGTGTGAGGGTCCGTGCAGGGGGCTTGTTCTGACATCAGGACCATCCCTAGGGTCGTCGGACAGGGGGTGGAAGCGCTTTCTAACGAATGAGGTGACCCACTCATGCCCGGAAACAGGACAAGGAAGTCCTGGCGGCCGCGCATCGCGGCGGCCACGGCGGTGCTGGTGTCCTGCTCGCTCCTCGCCGGCTGCTCCGGGCCGGACGGGGCGGGCGGCGACGGCGGCAAGGTGGTCCTGCGCTACACCTGGTGGGGCAACCCGGACCGGGCGGCCAGAACCCAGGAGGCCGTCGACCTCTTCGAGAAGAAGCATCCGCGGATCGAGGTCCAGACGTCGTTCTCCGGTTACGACGCCTACAAGCAGAAGCTGGCCACCCAGGCGGCGGGCGGCGACGCCCCCGACGCCATGCAGCTCGACTACCGCATGATCGACCAGTACGCCTCCGGCGGCGTACTGCTGGACTTCGCCGAGCAGCGCTCCGCGCTGGACACCGGCGAGTTCGACGCGGGCCTCCTCGCCACCGGGAAGGTGGACGGCAAGCAGTACGCGATCCCGCAGGCCCGCGGCACGGAGACCGTCGTGTACGACACCGCACAGTGGAAGAAGTCCGGGGTCGCCCTGCCGCGCGAGGGCTGGACCTGGAGCGAATGGGCGGATGCCATGCGGGAGTTGGCCGAACGGACCGGCAGGCCCGGCGCCACCGACCCCGGGCAGAGCGAGGACGCCTTCGAGGTCTGGCTGCGCGGCCGGGGCAAGAGCCTCTACACCGAGGACCGCCGGCTCGGCTTCACCGTCGACGACCTGACCCGCTGGTGGACCTTCGCCGACAAGCTCCGCAGGGAGGGTGCCGTCTCGCCCGCCGAGCAGACCACCCAGCTCGACGGCACGGTCGAGAACACCCCGCTCGGGCGCGGCAAGGCCATCTCCGACAGCAACTGGGACGCGCCCTCCAGCGGGTTCGTCGCGCTCGTACCGGACGGGGTCACCCTCGCGCCGATGCCGTCCGGCGAGGACGGCACCCCGGGCCAGTACTTCAAGCCCTCGATGTTCATGGGCGTCGCCGCCGACACGGGCCACCCGAAGGAGTCCGTACAACTCGTCGACTTCATGCTGAACGACCCGGACGCCGCCAAGATCCTCGGCGCCACCCGCGGCATCCCCGTCAACGAGTCGCTCCGCGAGTCGATCGCCCCCGGACTCAAGGACTTCGACAAGACGGTCTACGACTACCAGGCGTCCCTGGAAGGAGACCTCGACGCCCCGCCGCAGGCCCCGCCTTCGGGGGACAGCGCGCTGCAGACCACCTTCCAGCGGGACTACGACCAGGTGTCGTACGAGCGGATGTCGCCCCGCGAGGCGGCCGAGGACTACGTCACCGAGGCGAAGGCGGAGCTGAGGTCATGACCACCACCACCGACACTCCCGTGACCACCCCCGCCGCGAAGACCGTTCCCGTGAAGCGGCCCGGTGGACGTCGACGCGAGGGCGCCGCCTGGGTGTTCCTCTCCCCGTGGGTGCTCGGCGCCGCCGTGCTGACCCTGCTCCCGATGGCCGTGTCGCTCTATCTCTCCTTCACCGACTACGACTTGTTCAACCCGCCCCACTGGGTGGGCCTGCGCAACTACACGCAGATGTTCACCGAGGACCCGCGCTACTGGCGTTCGGTCGGCGCGACCCTCACCTACGTCGTGATCGCCGTACCCCTCCAACTCGGCCTCGCGCTCGTCGTCGCGCTCGGCCTCAAGTCCATGCGACGCGGCCGGGGTTTCTACCGCTCGGCGTTCTACGCGCCCTCCCTGCTCGGCGCCTCCATGTCCATCGCGTTGGTGTGGCGGGCGCTGTTCAACGACGGCGGCACGGTCGACAACCTGCTCGGCACCGGCGGCTGGGTCAACCGGCCCGGCTGGGCGCTGTTCGCCGTCGCCCTGCTCACCGTGTGGCAGTTCGGCGCTCCGATGGTCATCTTCCTCGCCGGACTCCAGCAGATCCCCACCGAGTTGTACGAGGCGGCGTCCGTGGACGGGGCGAGCCGGTGGAGGCAGTTCCTGTCCATCACCGTGCCCATGCTCTCCCCGGTGATCTTCTTCAACCTGGTGCTCCAGACCATCCAGGCGTTCCAGGTCTTCACCCCCGCCTTCGCGGTGAGCGGCGGCAAGGGCGGCCCCGCCGACTCGACGCTCTTCTACACCCTCTACCTCTACGACCGCGGCTTCGTCGCCTCCCACATGGGCTACGCCTCCGCGATGGCCTGGGTCCTGCTGATCGTCATCGGCGCCGTCACGGCGGTGCTGTTCCGCACGTCCCGCACCTGGGTCTTCTACGCGTCCGAGGGGGACCGATGACCACCTCGACCAGCACCACCAGTACTGCCGCTACGGCTTCTTCTGCACGCAAGCCGATCGCCGGGCGCCGCATCGCCCTGCACCTCGGCGCCCTGGCCGCGCTCATCGTCATGCTGTACCCGCTGGCCTGGCTGCTCGCGACCTCGCTCAAGCCCGCCGACGAGGTGATCGCCAGCCTCGACCTGCTGCCCGGCAGCCTGGAATGGTCCAACTACTCGACCGCCCTCGACGGCGTGAACGACGTCTCCGTGTGGCGGCTGCTCGGCAACTCGCTGCTCATCGCGGGCGGCGCGGTCGTCGGCAACGTACTCAGCTGCTCCCTGGCCGCGTACGCCTTCGCCCGGCTGCGGTTCCGCTTCCGCGGGCCGCTGTTCGCCTTCATGATCGCGACGATCATGCTGCCGCACCACGCCGTGCTGATCCCGCAGTACATCATCTTCAACCAGCTCGGCATGGTGAACACCTACTGGCCGCTGATCCTGCCCAAGTTCCTCGCCACGGAGGCGTTCTTCGTCTTCCTCATCGTGCAGTTCATGCGGGGGCTGCCGCGCGAACTGGAGGAGGCGGCGCGGATCGACGGCTGCGGGCCGTTCCGCAGCTTCTTCCTCGTCATCCTGCCGCTGACCCGGCCCGCCCTCATCACCACGGCGATCTTCACCTTCATCTGGACCTGGAACGACTTCTTCACCCAGCTGATCTACCTCTTCTCACCGGAGAAGTTCACGCTCACGCTGGCCCTGCGGTCGTTCGTGGACGCGTCGAGCACCTCGGCCTTCGGCCCGATGTTCGCGATGTCGGTGATCGCCCTGCTGCCGATCGTGCTGTTCTTCCTCGCCTTCCAGCGGTTCCTGGTCGAGGGCATGGCGAACTCCGGGATCAAGGGATGAGCGGGAGCCGAGGTACGGGCGGGAGCCGAGGCATGAGTGGGAGTCGAGGGATCATGAGCGGTGGGCAGGCCCGGGAGACGGGTGAGATCTTCGGGCCGCGTATGACGCTGTTCGCGGACGTGCTGAGCGTGGGCGTGTGCACGGCCCTCGCGTCGCTGCCGGTCGTCACCCTGCCCGCCGCGCTGTCCACGGCGTGCGCGGTCCTGCGCGGCGCCCGCGAGGACCGGCCGGCCACGGCGGGACGCTACTTGACGGCCCTGCGGCGCCGGCTGCGCCCCGGCGACCTCGCGGCCGGGACGCTGGCCCTGACCGGAGTCCTGCTGCTCTGGGCGGACCTGGCCCTGGCCCGCGCCGGACTGCCCGGCGGACCGCTGTTCGCCGTCGTCGCCGCGGCCCTCGGCGGGTACGCGGCTGTCGTCGGCCTGCGTGCCTGCGGGCGCCCCGAGTCGCTCACCGACTGGCGGGCGGCGGTGGCGGGCGCCGCCCGCGACTCCGTCAGGGACGCGGGCGGCAGCGGCCTCGTCCTGCTCGCCCTCGCGGCGGCCGTGATGTGCGCGTGGATGCTGCTGCCGCTGGCGTTCCTTGCACCGGGCCCCCTGGCGATGGCGCTGACGGCGGTGGACGTACGGATGCCGACGCGGGGGAGGGCCACGTGTGACGCCTAGTTCGCGCGGACGTCGGTTCGGACGCGGGTGAAGTTCCGGGCCCGCCCTGTGTTCTGGATCACGCGCCGTGTGTTGAGGGTGGGACGGGGGCAATTCCCGTACCTCACCACGACGCACGCGCGACGAATGCGAGGATGAGGCCCGTCATGACTGCTGGGTGGGGTGTGCGCACGGTACGGGCCGCGGTGTTCGCGGTCGTCTGCGTGCTGCTCGCCGCCCTCGGCCACGTGCTCATGTCCGGTGCCCCGGTGGCCTGGTGGACGATGGCCGCCGGGACCGTGGCGACGGGCGGCGCGGGCTGGTGCCTGGCCGACCGGGAGCGCGGACTCCCCCTGATCGTGTCGGTGGTGGTCGTCACCCAGGGACTGCTCCACTGGTCGTTCTCGCTCGCGGGGTCGATGACGGCGGGGTCGGTGGCCTCCGGCCCGGGGACGGGTGCGGCGCACATGTCGGCTACAGACATGGGGTCCATGTCGTCGATGGGGCACATGGGTTCCGGCCACATGGCTGTGGACCACATGGGCGCCGGGCACATGGGTGCGGGCCACATGGGCTCCGATGCCATGAGTCAGTCGGCGCACGCCATGGACGGAACGTCCTCGCTCGGCATGCTCGCCGCCCACCTGTTGGCCGCGCTGCTGTGCGGGTTGTGGCTGGCGTACGGCGAACGCGCCGCCTTCCGCATCCTGCGCGCGGTCGCCGGACGGCTCGTCGCACCCCTGCGGCTGCTGCTCGCGCTGCCCACGCCCCCGCACCGCCCGCGTGTCCGCGCCCGCTGTGGTTCCTCCGACCGTTCGCCACGGCGGCTCCTTCTCGTCCACGCCATCACTTCTCGGGGTCCGCCCGTGGGATCCGCTGCCAGTTGAGACAGCCGGATCCCCGAGGCGTCGCCCTGCGCGCCTCGGGCGTCGGCCGTACCTCCGCGTACGGCCGTACCCCCACGCCGGACCGACGCGCGAGCGCGCCACGCGAACGCAGCATGCGTACGCGCCATACGTACGCACCATGCGCACGCGCCGCCGGTCCGGATCACGGATGACCCGAGAAGGACACCTGGTGATCACTCCTGCCCCGCCCGTCCCACACGGCGGAAGCAACAACGGCGACGCAAGCGACAGAAGCGGCGCGAGCGGCGCAAGCGGCAACGGCGACGCAAGCATCGGAAGCGACAGAGACGGCAGTGGTGGTGAGACCGCGGCCTCCGCCGACGAGTCGATAACCGCCTGGGCGCTGGCCGCCCGGGGCGGCGACCCGGACGCGGTCGACCGCTTCGTGCGCGCCCTGCACCGTGACGTCGTGCGCTATGTCGCGTACCTCTCCGCCGACCCCCAGGCCGCCGACGACCTGGCCCAGGACACGTTCCTGCGGGCGCTCGGCAGCCTGCACAGATTCGAGGGCCGCTGCTCGGCCCGGACCTGGCTGTTGGCCATCGCGCGCCGCGCCGTGGTCGACAGCCTCCGGTACGCCGCCGCCCGGCCGCGCCTGTCCGACGTACCGGACTGGCGGCTGGCGGTCGAACGGGCCCAGCCGCGCGGCCTGCCCGGCTTCGACGACGGGGTCGTACTCCTCGATCTGCTGGCCGCGCTGCCGGACGAGCGTCGTGAGGCGTTCGTTCTCACGCAGTTGATGGGGCTGCCCTACGCGGAGGCGGCCGCGCTCAGCGACTGCCCCGTGGGAACGGTCCGCTCCCGGGTGGCCAGAGCCCGGGCCACGCTCATGGACCTGCTGGCCGACCCCGACCCCCTCACCACCGCACCCGCACCCACACCCGCGGCCCTGGCTGCCTGACGGGGCTGACGAGGCAGAAGGGGCTGAGAAAGCCGACGGAAGGGGTGCCGGCGCAAGTCACCGGCACCCCTTCCCCCTGGTTCACACAGCGAGCCTGATCGCTTCGAGCCAGAGGTCGTTGTTGTGGGTGCCGGCGTAGGTGAAGTCGAACCCGGACTTGGGATCGTCGCATTCCAGGCCGAGCCAGGCGTCGTTGTGGACGTGGGCGGCCTGGCAGACGCTGCTGCTGCCGCCTCCGACGTTGATGGTGAACCCCAGCATGTTCGGGGCGTCCTTCTTGGTGCTGCCGACGTAGTTGTCGATACCGTCGGCGGCGCCTGACCACGGGTCGGGGAAGTGCCCCTCACCGTTGGTGGAGTCCGGGTTGTGGACGAAGGCGGCGCTGCTTGTGCCCTTGGTCCCCGACACGGCGATGTTGACGGCCTTGAGCGGCGTCTCCTCGCCCACGGTGCCGGCCGTCGCGCCGTCGCACACGGCGTCGGTCCAGCCCTTGCCGGACACGTAGACCCGGTAGCAGATGTGCCGTCCGGTCGGGTCCTGGGCGGCGAGTTTCTGGACGGCGGTCGCCGCGGTCCGCTCCGGGGGCTTGGTCTCCTCGTCCCCGGAACCGCCGCCCCCGCCCCCGCCCCCGGCTCCCGCTCCGCCCGGCTTCTGCGTCTCGGTCGCGGCCGGGGGTGTCGTGGGGACGGAGGGCGGGGCCTTCGGCGCTTCGGGGGTCGGTGAGAGGGAGGGTGCCAGGGTGCTGACGCCGGCTTCCTCGATCTTCTCCGTGGCGGTGCTGCGGACGCTGGGCTTGTAGGCGATCCAGAGCATCACGAAGGTGATGGCGAGTGCCATGAAGATGCCGAGGAAGGTGGCGAGCCAGCGCGGCAGGAACCCCTTCTGGACGTACGTCCCTTCCACACCCAGCGGATCCACCCCCGACCGCTGGACAGCCAGTGTGTAGGGCCGGGACTCCTTCGACCCGAACCAGATGATCTGGCGCGGCTTGAGCGTCGTCTTCACGAACGCGGCACGGCCCGGCTCGATCTGCACGTTCGACGGATGGACGTCGTACGAGAGCTGGTCCCCGTTGTCGCTACCGCTCACCGACGCCGTCAGCTTCGTATTGCCGAGGTTGTCCACGGCCAGCTTCGGCCGCCCCCGGAAACGCCCCTTCACGGTCGGCGGCACCAACTCCGCCCGCACCTCCGTGAACGGAGTGATCGTCAGATTCCCCTCGGGAACGGTCGTCGCGTCAGGATGCTCGGTCGGCGTGACCCGGACCGCGTACGGATTCGGGCCCGCCGTCGCATCCGGCGTTCGCGGCGGCGAGAACGTCACATCCACCGAGCCGGTCGTCCCCGGATAGAGCCGCAGCACCTGCGGCTCGACTCTGGCCCACGGCGCCAGCGGACCGACCGCCTCGAAGCGGTACTCGTCCACCACATCACCTGTGTTGCGCAGACGCAGTCGCACGGTCGTACTGTCACCCGGGTCCACGGTCGCGGAGGCGGGTTCCAGAGAAGTCCAAAGGCTCACTCTCGGACGCTAGTCGCACCGCGGGCACCCGGTCAGGAGGCGGCAGGGCACGACGGCTGCCCTCGGAGACGCACCCGACTGCCCCCACACGGGACCGCCTCGTCCGCAGGCCGTTGTGACCTCGTCGTGTACGCAGCGCTCCGGACCGCCGCTCAAGAGTCGAGCTGTCGGTCGATTCCTGTGATCACGGTTTTGAGTTGGCGTTCGAAGCGTGTCTGGTTGTTGTCGCGGGCGTGTCCGGACGCGGCGACGAGGGGGACCTCGGGGCCGAGCCGCCGGTCGCGCTCCTGGGGTGAGTAGCGCGAGGGGTCGGCGGAGGACTGCAGCCGCTCCTGCTCCTCGATGACGAAGCCGACGACGAAGGCGGTGACCGTCTCGGTGGCGTCGAAAGCGGCGGCGGGCGGGACGCCGGCGGCGACCCAGCGCCGCAGCCAGGGTTCCTGCGCCTTGAGGACGTCCGGGTCGGTGATCAGTGTGCCGCTGAAGGTGCGGGCGCCGTCGCGGTGTTCCAGGTACTCGGCGCGCAGCGCACCCGCGTAGGCGGTGAGGTCGTCGAGCCAGTCGCCGGTGGCCACGTGGCCCCGGAGCGCGGTCACGACGCGGCGCTGGATCTCGGTGCCCATCTCGTCCAGCAGGTCCTGCTTGTTGTGCACGTAGTAGTACAGCGCGGGTGCCTTGACCCCTAGTTGGGCCGCCACCGCGCGCACCGTCACCCCGTCGATGCCCTGGGTGTCGAGCACCTTCAGGGCCGCGGTCACGATGCCTTCACGGCTCAGCCCTTTGACCATGCTTGACAACTTACCTCAGCTGATCCACTCTCTCTGCAACCAGTTTTTAACTTAGTTAAAAACTGAGAATGCTCTGCGCGCCGACGTCCCTGACCGCGCCACCGGGTCATCGCCATCGCCACTGTCCTAGCGGTCACGTCCGCAGCCCTACCCCTCCGTCTCAGGGAAACGATCACCATGCACGCCAATCCCCGCGCCAGGTACCACGACGGCGACACCACGGCGGAAGCCGCCGTACGCTCCTCTCTGCCCGCGCACCGGCTGACGTACTTCAGCGACGCCGTGGTGGCGATCGCCATCACGTTGCTGGCGATCCCGCTCGTCGACCTCGTGCCCGACGCCATGGAGGACGGCGACAGCGCCGCCGAGGTCGTCACCCACCACATGGCGTCCATCAGCAGCTTCCTGCTGAGCTTCGTCGTCATCTGGCGCATCTGGACGGTTCACCACGAGGTGTTCGCGCGTACGGAGAAAGTGAGCCGCCGCATCGCACAGATCAACGTGCTGTGGCTGATGTGCATCGTCGTCCTGCCGTTCCCGGTGGAGATGATCAGCACCTACGGTGACGAGCCCTTCGTCCTCGCGCTCTACGTCGCCGTTCTGTTCGCCTCCAGCGTCACGCTCGCCGCCATGGCCCTCTCCCTGCACCGGACCGGCACCCGGCAGACGGCTCCCAGCAGAGAGGTCGTCGAGCAGGTGATGGGCAACGCCGCCTGTCTGGCGGTGGCCCTCCTGCTCGTCCTGGCCGCCCCCGGACTGGGATTCTGGCCGCTGGCCCTGCTGCTCGTCGACGGTCCCGCGCTGGCCCTCGTCCGCCGCCTGACTCCCCGCAAACCCGCCGGCGAGGCCTGAGACACGGGCACACTGATCCGTCGGTCAGGTCCCCGTGCGTTCGAGTTCGGCCCTGCCACCGGAGAGACCGGCCCGTAGGCCATCGTCCGTGACGGTCACCTCTGCCAGCCGGAGGCCGAGCGCGGCGGCCCCGCCCTGTGGCTCCGGACCGTCCTGCGTGGGCCGGGCGTCGACAGCCGTCTGTACGCGGTCCAGCAGAGCCGGTGGGGCGGGGGAGCCGAGTACTTCGCCGCCGGTCACCGACAGTTCCAGCTTGCCGTCGGCCACGGTGGGCGTGACCCGGATCGTGGCCAGGCCGCCCTGGACGGTCAGATCCAGGGTTCCCGCTGTGGGGTTGGTGGTGATGCCGGAGATCATGGCGGCGTCCATGCCGTCACCTGAAGCCATGCGCCGCGTCATGGCCTCGGTGGAGACGTCGGCGGTGACATGGGAGCCGGACACGGTGGTGGTGTGCCGAGCCCGGTCGACGGTGACGTCGGACAGCCGGGCTGTGACCGGTACGTCGGTGTAGCCGGCAGCGTCGGTGCGTCCCGAGACCGTCATCGAGGAGAGTGTTTCGTCGAAGGCGGCGAGCAGTACCGGACGTGAACCGAACGACACCTCGGGTTCGGAGCCGAGTCTGCCGTCGAGAGCGCTGGCCACCCGTGCGGCCAGCGCGTGCCGGACGACTGCCTCGCTCACCCCGGCGCCGACCACCAGCATGGTCACCAGCCCCACGGCGACGCGGCGCCGGCGTCGGAGCCAGGCCGACGAGAGCCGAGTACTCATCGATCGCCGTCCTCGTCCTGGGCCGACGTCGCCTTCGGCGGACGAGCGCAGACGACCGGCCGCCGCGGCCGGCGCCGGGACGGCCGTCGCACCGGGTGAGGCGGTCGGCACCGCCGCCTGCGGTGTTCGCGTTGTCTTCATGTTCTCCGTGTTCCTTGTTCCTTCGAGATTCCTTCGAGGCTCGACCCGGAGTCCGGCCCTGCTCCTTGACCGGGCGGGCGCTGACACAGCGGTGCCCGTGAGAGTGGGAAGGTCGGCGAGACGGGGGAGGGCCTGTGGGGTTCACGGCACACGGACGACGTTAGGGCGGTCCACCGGCCTGTGGGTAGCTGAATCGGCCCGCTGCCACGAACCGTCAGGAAACCGTCAGGCAAAGCGCAGCTTCCCGCGCTCGGGCCCCGGCCGTCAGGAAACCGTCAGGTACAGCGTGGGTGTTCCGTCAGGTTCCGCGGCTCGTATGAGGCCCAGTTGCCGATCCTGACCGGAATGAGTGATGACCATGGCTGTACTGCTGCATCGATGGGGGCTGTTCGCCGCGCGCCGACGCCGTGCGGTCCTTGCCGTATGGCTGCTGGTGGTGGCCGCGACGGTCGCGCTGAGTGTGGGCTTCGCGGGCACGTTCACCTCGGAGACGGAGATCCCCGGCTCACGGGCCCAGAGCGCCCTCACCGAGATGGACCGCCACTTCCCCTCGTCCGACCGCCGCAGTGCCGACATCGTCTTCGAGGCGCCTGAGGGCGCCTCGTTCGAGGACCCGGCCACGGCGGGGGCGATGCGGGAGTCGTTGACCGCCGCTGCCACCGTGCCGGGGGTCACCTCGGTCTCGGATCCGGTGAAGGCCGGGACGGTGTCACCGGACGGGCGTACGGCGGTGGCCCAGGTCCGGTTCTCCGCCGCGGAGCACGAGGACGTTCCCGAGGCCGATCTCGACGCCCTGGAGGACACGGCCGACAGCAGCCGCGCCGCGGGTCTCGAAGTCCTCTTCGGCGGTGACGCCTTCAAGGAGACCGGACCGCCGGTCGGTCCGGGCGAGGCACTCGGCGTACTGGTGGCCCTCGTGGTGCTGGCCGTCACCTTCGGTTCGCTGCTGAGCGCCGGCCTGCCGCTGATCACAGCCCTGCTCACCGTGGGCACGAGCGTGGCCGCCCTGACGGCGCTGGCCTCGGTGTTCGACATCTACGAGAAGGCACCGACCCTCTCGATCATGCTGGGGCTGGCAGTCGGTATCGACTACGCCCTGTTCATCCTGGCGCGCCACCGCTCCGAACTGCTGGCGGGCCGCACCGTACGGGAGGCGGCCGCCCGCGCGACCGCCACCGCCGGCAGCGCGGTGTGCTTCGCCGGACTGACCGTGATCATCGCGCTGGTCGGTCTGACCGTCACGGGCGTTCCCGCGCTCACCACGATGGGGCTCGGCGCCGCCGTGGCCGTGGCCGTCGCGGTGGCCCTCTCCCTGTTCCTCCTGCCTGCCCTGCTGACAGCGGCGGGCGAGCGGCTGCGTCCCAAGCCCGGCTCACGTACGGCGCGCAGGACGCGGCACGACAGCGGATCCGGTACCAGGCCCCCGGCGGGAGCCCGCTGGGTCGCAGCCGTCGTGCGCCACCCCTGGCGCACGGTCGTGACCGTCACCCTGGCCATGGGCGCGCTCACCGTTCCCGCCACTCAGCTCCAGCTGGCCCTGCCCGACGAGGGCAGCGAACCGACGTCGAGCGCGGTGCGGCAGACGTACGACAAGGTCGCCGAGGCATTCGGCCCCGGAGCGAACGGCCCCCTGGTGGTCCTGGTGAGCGACGCGCCGTCCGGGACCCTGAGGAGCACCGCCGAGGAGGTCGCCGACGAGTTGGGCGAGGTCGACGGCATCGCGCGTACCGCGCCCGTCGAGTACTCCGAGGACGGCGCCGTGGCCCGTGTGCAGGTCGTCCCCTCCACCGGGCCCCGTGACGCGGAGACCGGCCGACTGGTCACCGACCTGCAGGACCGCGTCGCGCCTTTGGCCGAGGAGAGCGGCAGCGACATCGCCGTCACCGGTCGCACGGCCGTCAGCATCGAGGTCTCCGAGAAGCTCAGCGCCGCCCTGCTGCCGTTCGCCCTTGTCGTCGTCGGACTGTCCCTCCTGCTGTTGCTGGCCGCTTTCCGCTCCGTCGCCGTCCCCCTCAAGGCGACCGCCGGATTCCTCCTGTCGGTCGGCGCCTCGTTCGGTGTGATCGTCGCCGTCTTCCAGTGGGGATGGCTCGCCGCGGCACTCGGTGTGCCGTCCACCGGGCCGGTCTCCAGTTTCGTTCCGATCGTCGTGATGGCCATCCTGTTCGGCCTGGCCATGGACTACGAGGTCTTCCTGGTCTCCGCCGTGCGCGAGGAGTACGTACGGACCGGGGATCCCCGTGGGGCGATCGTCGGCGGTGCCCGCCGTGCCGCGCGGGTGGTGACCGCCGCCGCCCTGATCATGGTGGTGGTGTTCGCGAGCTTCCTGCTCGAACAGGATCCCGCTCTCATGCCGATCGCCCTCGCGCTGGCGGTGGGTGTCGCCCTGGACGCGTTCCTCGTCCGGCTGACCCTGGTGCCGGCCGTCATGGCGCTGCTCGGCCGTGCCGCGTGGTGGCTGCCGGCGCGACTGGACAAGTGGCTGCCCGACCTGGATGTTGAGGGGGCACGCCTGGACCGATCCGCACCGGCGCCCGCACCGGCGACGCCCACCAAGACCGAGCAGGACATCTCTTCATGAACTCCCCGGACACGGTCCTGGTCGTCGAGGACGACGCCAACATCCGCGATCTGATGGACTCGGCCCTTCGTTTCGCGGGATTCGACGTCCGCTTCGCCGAAGACGTGCCGCAGGCCCTCACGAGCCTGGCCCGTGACATCCCGGACGTCATCGTCCTGGACGTGGGGCTGCCGGGCGGGAACGGCTTCGACGTCCTGCAGTTGATCCGCGCGCGGGGCGTCACCGCACCCGTGCTGTTCCTGACCGCCAGGGACGCCGTGGAGGACCGTGTCCGGGGACTGAGGCTCGGTGGCGACGACTACGTGACCAAGCCCTTCAGCGTCGTCGAGGTCGGCGCCCGTCTGCAGGCCCTGGTCCGCCGTGCGCGCGGCAACCTCGGCCCCGCGGTGGACGACGGCGTTCTCCGCTACGCCGACCTCGCACTCGACGACCGGCGCCACACCGTCCACCGCGGCGGTGAGAGCATCGACCTGTCGCCCACCGAGTACCGGCTTCTGCACTACCTGCTCTCCCACCCCGACCACGTCATGACCCGCTCCCAGATCCTGGAGGCCGTCTGGCAGTACGACTTCGGCGGTGACTCCGGTGTCGTGGAGCGCTTCGTGTCGAATCTGCGCCGCAAACTCGACCACGGCCGCGAACCCCTGATCCACACGGTTCGCGGCATCGGATACAGCCTGCGCCGCAGCGCCACGTGAAGCGGCCCCGCCGCGCCGTACCGCGCCCGCCCCGGCCGGTCACCATCCGCGCCCGGATCCTGGTCGGTGTCCTCGTGCTGCTGGCCGCCGGACTCATCGGCAACTCGATCGCCAGTGCCCTGACGCTGCGCGCCTACCTGGAACACCGGGCCGAGAACGCCCTGAGAGACGCCGGGGACCGCATCCACGAGACACTCGCCCAAGGGCCGCGGACGGTGCGCAGCGGCCAGATCGCCGCCCTGGTCGCCCCGGTCCTGGGCATCACCGTCATCGGCCCGGACGGTGAGGTCGCCGAGCAGGCCGGTGACGGTGTGCCCGACGAGATCAACGACCTGACCGCCGGCCGGCTGGACCAGGTCGTGACGGTCGAGGACCACCCGACCGTGCCGGACCTGATCGTCCGGCGCATCCCGACCACCGGCCTGACCGTCATCACACCGACGGGAGTGGTGCAGGCGTCCGCCGTCATCCTGACCGTTCGTACGGACGTCGACCGGGTGACCGTCACCGACTTCATCTCCCGCCAGTCGGCCAGCGTGGCCGTCACTCTCGTCGCAGCTTCCGTCACCGCGCTGCTGATACTGGAGTTCGGCCTGCGGCCGCTGAAGCGGATGGCGGACGCCGCCGGCGCGATCGCCTCCGGGGCCCGCCAGGAACGGCTGCCCACCTACGGCAGGCGCAGCGAGACCGACCGCCTCGCCGTCGCGGTCAACGACGCCTTCGACGTCCAGACCCGCGCGGAGGACAACATCAGAAGCTTCGCGGCCGACGCGTCGCACGAACTGCGTACCCCGCTGTCGACCATCTCCGGATGGCTCGACCTGTACCACCAGGGCGGCCTGACCGACCCCGCCGACCTGGACCGGGCACTGGAGCGGGTGGACGGCGAGGTCGGCCGCATGCGGCTGCTCGTCGAGGAACTCTCCCTGCTCGCACGTCTGGACGCCGGCCGCCCCCTGGAGTCCGACCACGTGGACCTGCGACGGCTCGCCGCCGACGTGGTGGAGGACGCCCGGGTCGTCGCCCCCGATCGCACCGTTCGTCTGCACGCCCCCGCCCTCGTCCAGGTGACCGGGGACGGTCCCCGACTGCAGCAGATCCTCAACAACCTGATCGGCAACGCGATCCAGCACAACCCGGCCGGCACCACGATCGACGTCTCCCTCCACGAGGCGCACGGCACGGCCGTCGTGCGAGTGAGCGATGACGGTCCGGGGATCGCCCCGCAGGATCTGCGCCGGGTGTTCGACCGGTTCTGGCGGGCCGAGGCCAGCCGTAGCGGGGCCCGCGGCGGATCGGGCCTGGGACTGTCGATCGTCCAGGCCGTGGTGCACGCCCATCACGGAACTGTGGAGGTCACCTCACCGCCCGGGGGCGGAACCACCGTCACGGTCGCTCTCCCACTGCCGTCGCCCCAGGACCGGCCGCCCGTGCCGGACGGCACCTTGTGAGCGGCCCCGCCGCGCCCCGGGACGGATGGACGACTCACGGGTCAGGAATCGTCGGACGCGTTCTGAAGGGTGCGGAAGTCCTCGTGGAGCGCCGGGTCGATCGCCTGTCGGACCGTCCGGACCTCAGCGCAGCGCGGTCTCGATGGCCGTCAGACAGTCCGCCACGGGCCCCAGGGTGATCAGGCCGCTCCCGGCGCCCGCCACCTCCGCCGCGGCCGGAGCCAGTTGAGTCCGCGCTCGCGCCAGCACGTCACGGTCTCCCACGGCTACCGCGGCGCGTGCCACCAGACACCACAGCGCCTCGAACATCAGGTCACGTGCAGGGGAGGGAATGCCGCGCAGGGCTGAGGCGGCGGCGTCGGTTTGTCCGGCCTCCACGAGCAGTACGGGGCGTACCCACGGCTCGTACGGGCCCCAGTCGGTGCCCGGCTCCTCGTGCGGTGCCACGCCGTGCGTCAGGCGCAGACACAGTTGCGCGAGGGGCAGCAGCCCGTTCTCCAGTCCGGGCATGCCGGCACCCCGCAGGGACCGGGCGGCCTGCTCGTACGCCTCCTCGGCGGCGGCGAGGGAACCGGTCGTGGCGGTGCGCAGTGCCCGGAACCAGTCGGTGAAGACGGACACCAGGGGCAGTTCGTGGCGGGCGGCGAGTTCGTCGACCGCGGCGGCGTGGCGGTCGGCGGCGGTCAGGTCCGCCAGGGCGCAGCGCGACTGGATGCGGATGAGATGACCGAGCACTTCGTAGTGGACCAGGCCGTGGGCCGCGGCGAGAGTGGTGATCTCGGTGCCGATCGCGTCCCGCCGGGCCGCGAGGCCGGCGCGGCGGAAGGACTGCATGAAGACCCCGTTCAGCGCGAACGCCAGCAGGGAGGGGTCCTCAAGACGCCGTGCCATCTCCTCGGCCTGCCCGGCCGCCTGCAGTGGACGGGCCAGGGGGCCGGACGCGGCCGTGTCCGCGGGCAGGGTGCCACGTGACTCGACCGCGATGGTCGACAGCAGTCGGCAGCGTGCGGCGTCCTGGGTGTCCTCGGCCAGGGAGCGCAGGGTGCGTTCCGCGGCGGCCACGAGCCAGCGTGACTGCTCGGGATCGTCGGCGCGCGGCCAGATCGCCGGAACGTCGTAGATGCCGATCACCCGCGCCGTCAGCACCGGGTCGTCCAGCTGCTCCGCTGCGGCCACCGCGCTGACCCGGTGACGGCGTGCCGCCTCCAGACCGCCGCCGCCCGTGACCGCGAGGTCCCGCATCAGGCCGACGGTGGACTCCAGCCGGGTGCGGGCGCTGCTGCCCAGCGCGCCGTCGTAGGAGGCTGTCGCCTGTTCCCACACCTGGTTGACGGTGGTGTCCGCCGTGCCGGGATCGAGGTGGTCCGCCTGCCGGAGGATGTCCTCCTCCAGACGCCGCAGCCGGGGCCCGGGGTCCATGCCCAGGTGTTCGCGCAGCATGCTGCGGGCCCGGCGCAGTACCGACAGGGCGTCGGCCTGCCGTCCCGACCGGTACAGCGCCAGTGCCAGCATCCGCCAGGCGTCCTCCCGCCACGGATGGTCGGTCACGTGTGCGTCGAGAGCGGGTACGGCGTCGGCCGGGTTGCCCAGGGCGATCATGGCCTCGGCACGTCGTTCGACCGCGTGCAGCCGCAGTTCGGTCAGCCGTGACCGGGTGGAGCGCAGCCAGCGTTCGTCGCCGAAGTCGGCGAAGGCGGGGCCACGCCACCAGTTCAGGGCCTCGTCCAGCACCTCCAGGACGCGGGCGGGGCGTGCGTCACCGAGGTTGTTCATGGACCTCTCGAACCGCCATGCGTCCACGTCGTCCTTGGGGACGCGCAGGGCGTACCCGGAGCCCTCGGTCACCAGGAGTTGCGAGGGGGTGCGCGGAGGGCGATCCGGTTCCAGACCCCGCCGCAGGTCGCCGACGAAGGTGCGCACCGTGCCCACCGCGTTGGCCGGCGGCTCCGTCCACATGTCCTCCACCAGCCGGGCCACCGGGACCACCTGGCGTTGTGCCACGAGCAGCCTGGCGAGGAAGGCACGGTGACGCGGCCCCTTCAGGACAAGCGCCCGGCCTGTCTCGTCCCAGGCCGTCACCGCTCCCAGCACTCCGAATGTCACGCGCACCGCTCTGTCGTCCGTTCTCGTCTCGACTACCTGGCCAACTTACAAGCGTCGGCCTGGTGGCCCGGCACACCGGCGCCGGCGGGGATCACGGCCGCTCGATCCGAGGGCGCGGACGTTCATCGGCTGCTGATTCGCGGCGCCCAGTCTTGGGTCATCGCCCGGAGCGCACCTCGCACCGGCACGTACACCATGACCTGAAAGGGCGCGTCAGCCATGACTCAGAGCATCCCCGGATTCGACTACCAGCGGGTGGCGGTCGCCGACGGCGTGGAACTGAACGTCGCCGTGGGCGGCTCCGGCAGCCCCGTCGTGCTGCTGCACGGCTTCCCCGAGACCCACCTGATGTGGCGGCACGTGGCCGAGGACCTGGCCGCCGACCACACCGTGATCTGTCCCGACCTGCGCGGATACGGCGACAGCGACAAGCCCGCCGAGACCGGTCCGGACGTCTACTCCAAGCGGACCATGGCGGCGGACACCGTGGCCGTGGCCCGTGCGCTGGGACACGAGCGGTTCGCGCTCGCGGGGCACGACCGGGGCGCGCTCGTCGCCTTCCGGGCCGGCATGGAGCACCCCGACGCCGTCACCCACCTGGCCTGCCTGGACGTGCTGCCGACGCTGGACATGTGGGAGGCGCTGCGCGGGGTGCAGGCGGCGGTGGGCTTCCACCTCTACCTGATGGCGCAGCCGCCCGGCCTGGCCGAGCAGATGATCCAGAACAGTTCGGACGCGTTCTTCTCCTACTTCCTGGACATCTGGACCAAGGACCCCAAGGCCATTCCCCCGGCCGTCCGGCAGGTCTACCTCGACGCAAGCCGCAACGCCGTGCCGTCCATCGTCGCCGACTACCGCGCCTCCGCGGGCATCGACATCGAGCACGACCGGGACGACCGCGCCGCGGGCCGCAAGCTCACGATGCCGCTCTCCGTCCTCCAGCAGGACTGGGGCGCCGCCCTCGGCTACGAGGCGGCCGCCCTGTGGGGTGCCTGGGCCGAGGACCTGGACCACTCCACGGTCTCCTGCGGCCACTTCATGGCCGAGGAAGCCCCCGAAACGATCGCCAAGGCCCTGCGCGACCTGATCGCCCGCTGATCACCGGGTGCCGGCCCTTGCCCCGCGTACCGGCGCGGTCCGGACCGTGCGCAGCGACCTCAGAAGCAGACACGCAGAAGCAGGCAGGCGTAAGCAGACAAGCAGAAGCTGTTCGCCTACCACCAGCCTTCGACGGCGGTCTGGTACTCCGGTGACGCGACGAATCCGATCAGGGCGTCCTGCTGGTTGAGTCCGCGCATCAGCTGGTCGGTCCAGTCCCGCCATCCCGCGGCATCCGGCTGTCGGCGCAGGTAGCGCTGGTAGAGATCCCGGCTGTGGTTGCGGCAGTACTCCTCGGACAGTACGAAGCCACGTGCGACCTCGAAGCGCGGCATGCCGTCCTGCATGCGCCGACGCCAGAAGTCGAGGCCTCCGGCGTCCGGCGGACGGCCGAGCAGGCGGCGGTAGAGGGAATCGATGAACGCGTCGTCCGCCGGGTACTTGGCCCGGTACTCGGCACTGTCGAGGAACGCGACGACGGCCGACTGGCGTCCCATGCCCTGCTGCAACTGGCCGCGCCAGCCGACCAGGCCCGCGTCGTCAGGTGCCCGGTCCAGCAGAGCGAAGTACAACTCGGTGGCGATCTGTCCGGAGTACTCCTGCGAGTAGCAGAATCCGCGGGCCACATCCTGGGGACCGGCACCTGAGAACAGGCTGCGGACCCAGCCGTCGAGACCGTTGTCGTCGAAGCGGCGCCCGAGCACATCGCGGTAGAGCGACGCCACCCAGATGTGGCGCCGGTAGACCGCGCGGATCCCCGCGCGGTCGTCCGCGGCGGGGACCGACGGTGTCGGATAGAAGGGGTTCATCGTCGAACCGGGCACCGAGGTGTGATCCAGCCCCAGCGAGTGACCGAATTCGTGCACCATGACCGTCAGTAGGTCGAAGCCATTGCCGGTGAATCCCTCCTGCCAGGTCTCGTCCTCGTCGAAATGCGCGTCTCCGGCCAGCGTTCCGGCATTCGGTGGCGGGAAGAACGCGTGCGCGAGGACACCTCCGGGTCCGTCGAACGGGAAAGCATCGCCGTGCTGACGCGCACCGAAGAGGATTTCGACGTTGGGCTCCCCGTCGGTCTCACGGAATATCAGCGGAACCACCGATGCCCACCGATCCCAGGCCGTCGATATAAGGCTGCGTTGACGCCCTGAATCCAGGTCGGGACCGTTTCGGTGTCCAGCGTCCCTGCAGCCGGCAGCAAGGCCATGGCCTGGCAGGCCCGCACGGCCGCCGGGCCCTGAGGGGAGCCGAGGGCCGCTTCGACCGGGAGATAGCCGAACTGCCGCAGATAATCGAGCGCACGTTTGTCGTCGGGCATGGTGATCACCTGTCTCTGGCTCACGCCTCCGGATTTCGCAGCATCCTGCGGGGGCAGCGCGTTGGCCAGCCCCGGGGAGCAGGAATCCCGCCTCTCACTTTTGGTCAAGATTCATTTCTTGCTTCCGCAGGAATCAAGAGTTTTCGAACGCGCGTCCCGTCGGTCTTCTCTACGCTTAATGGCGGGTTGACTGGAACTCGACGGAGAGGGACGCTCCCTGCGACCGCGCTCCGCGGAGGAAAAAAGGAGGGGGATTCCGCTATGGAAATCGACGCGGACTCGGCGACGTTCCTCTATGTGCATGGTGCCGGCAATAAGCCGCCGGAGGACGACCTCAAGCGTGCCTGGGACGAGGACTTGTTCGAGCGGGACATGGGTGAGCGGACTCGGATGGTCTACTACGCCGACCTGCTGCACGACCACCCGGCCGCGATCGCGGCCGACGCGTGCGGCACGGGCGGTGCGTTGGGGGCGCTCGTGTCCGACGCGTTCGCCGATACCGCACTCGTCGAAGACACCCAGGTTCGCGAGACGTTCGGCAAGATGACACCGGATGGGCAGGAATTCGCCCTCGCCCTGACCATCAGCATGGCAGCCCGCGCCGCGAGCACGACCGGCTTCGCCCCGACCGCGGTCGCCCGCCCGGCTGCTGGCGTCGCCACGCTGCTGCCGTTGCCCGCCCCGCTGCGTCGCCTTCTGCTGCGCCAACTTCTGAGTCACCTCATCCCGGATGCCAACGGGTACTTCTTCACCGGCGCCCGGGACACGATCAGGGACCGGCTACGCAGGGCCCTCGGCGCCGTGGACGGACCCGTTGTGGTGATCAGCCACAGTCTGGGCACTGTCGTCGCCTATGACGTGCTGAGCGAGGCCGGATCTGCTCGGAAGGAGGTCCCCCTGTTCATCACGCTGGGTTCGCCACTGGGTTACACCGAGATCCAGGACGTCATCACGCGGCCTCTGAAGGTTCCCGTCCCGGTACGGCTGTGGACGAACTTCGCCGACCCGCTCGACCTCGTCACCCTGGACACCACCCTGGCCGACGACTTCAGGACCGGGGCGAAGGTGATCGCCGACATCGCGATGGACAATCCCTCGCCGAACAACCATGCGTCCTGCGGCTATCTGCGATCCCGGCGCCTGCGTGAGGCTGTGGCCGAGGCGACGTAGCACGGCCTCGCGTCGTCGGGTTCAGTGCTCGTTGAAGGCCGCCGATTCGTAGCCCGTGATGTCGTCGGGGGTCACCAGGCCGTCCTCGATGGCCCGGGCCAGCATGTCGGCCTTGGTCGGGGCGGTTCTGCCGACCTGGGCGTACTTGACCCTCGCCCGGCGGATGTAGATGTCCACCGTGTGGACCGAGACGCCCATGCGCCGGGCCACGGAGGCCTTCGACATGGACTGGAACCACCACAGGAGAGCCGTACGTTCCTGGGAGGAGAGACGGGGCCGGCTCGCGCCGCGGTCGCCGACGAGGACCCCGGCGGCGGTCGGGGTGACGTAGGGCCGGTCGCCCGCCGCCGCCAGCACCGCGTTCACGAGGTGCGCCCGGCCCTCGTTCTTCGCGACGAACTCGCACGCGCCGGCCTCCAGCGATTCGAGGACCACCCGCTGCTCGGTGAACTGCGAGAAGGCGATGACCCGTTGACCCGCCGCGGCCAGCGTGGCGATGTCGTCGACGACGAGGCGGCCGTGCAGGTTCAGATCGAGAATGAGGACGTCCACGGCACCGGGCCGCACATCCACGGCTTCGCCGGTGTGCCGTACCGAGATCCGCGGCTCCTGGGACAGCCAGGCCTGGATGCCTTCGATGACGACGGGGTGGTCGTCGACGACGGCGACGCTCAGGGAGCCGGACGTAACGGCCACCGGGTTTCCCACCACAGCTGCTCCTCCTCCTGGTCGTACATGGAGGAGGTGGTGAGAAGGCCCGGCGGTTCCACACGTGTCTCAGCGGGCGCGTCGGCCACCACGCTCACCGCGACCTCCTCGGGTGTGGTCACCACGGTCAACCGCGCCCGGGTGGCGGCGGTCGCCAGGACCAGCAGGGTCCCCTCCGCCAGTTCGCGGCGGACGGTCGGGGGCAGGTCGGGCAGTTCGCCGTAGCTCAGCAGGGAGACGCGTACACCACGCCGCTCGGCGACGTCGGCGCAGGCCCGCAGCTCGTGCAGGAGCGGGTGCGGGGTGTCGTCCGTCTCCACGAACAGCCTGCGCAGGCGGGCCGCCTCGACGGCCGCGCGGCGGCGTACGACGGTGTCTCCCGGGTCCAGGCGGCCTTCGGCGAGACCTCGCAGCAACGGTTCCACCCTGATGCGCAGGTACGCGTAGCGGCGCCGGCGCTCGGTGTGCACCGTCTCGTCGGCCGTGGCCCGGGCCAGGTGCTCCGCCTGCGCGGCGGCGGTCTCGGTGGCCTCCCGCGCACCGTCGTCGAGCTGCCTCACCAGATAGGCGAAGGTCAGCTGGATACCGGCGGTGACGTACACCGAGGCCAGCAGACGGGAGAGGGTGACGTGGTCGAGTGCGCCGTCGGCGGCCAGGAAACCCACCGTGACGGCCGTGTTGGCAACGAGCAGGGTGATCAGTTCCCACAGCGGGCGCTGCATCAGGAGCAGCATGCCGAACCAGCCCACGGTGTTCCACGCCCAGCCCACGTCGCCGATCGCCCCGCCCGGCGGGTAGGCGGTGGCGGCGGCGACGCCGGTGAGCAGCGCCGCCCCCGCGAGGATCCGCGCGGTGCGCGCGCCGAGCGCGGAACGCAGCAGCAGGACGGAACCGATCGTCTGGACGAGCGTGAGGGCCAGCCAGGCGCCCGCGGCGACGGCCGGCGGCTCGTACACCGACCAATTCCTGAGCACCCGCACGGAGTCCAGACCCAGGTGCCAGACGCCGACGATCGCGACCAGCCCGATGTCGACGACCTTGCCGAAGCGGGTGGCGACCACGCCCTCGACGACATCCTCGACGGCAGTCCCGACGGCGTTCGCAGCGGCGGCTTCGGTGACGTCCGCGGTGACGTTTTCGACCGCGTCGGCAGTCATGGTTCCCACCTCAGCACGACGCGTGTGCCGGAGCCGGGGGAGGACGTGACACGGGCGCTGCCGCCCACGGCGGTCATCCTGCCCTGCACCGATTCGCGCAGACCGCGCCGGTGGGCGGGAACGGCCGCGGGGTCGAACCCGCGTCCGCTGTCGCGTACTTCGACGGCGACGCCCCCTTCCCCGACGCGTCGGGCCGCGACCCGGGCGGCGCGGGTGCCCGCGTGCCGGGACACGTTGGCCAGGGCCTCGGCGGCGCCGTGCGCGAGGGCCTCCACGACCTCGTGGGGCAGGTCCAGCGGCGGCACGTCGAACTCGACGTCCAACGCGGGCAGGCCGACGTGCCGCGTCAGTACGACGGTACGCAGCGCGACATCCAGTGGTGCCGGGCCGCGTGCCACGGCGCGTGCCGTGTCGGGGTGCGCCTGGAGGCCCTCGATGACGGCCAGGTCGGCCGCGGCCCGTTGCGGCAGCGCGGCGGAGCCACGGGTGATGCTGCCGGTGCCCACCATGGTGAGCGTGGCGAGCACGGTGTCGTGCAGCAGTCGCTGCTGGTCCAACTCGTCGCTGCGGGCGGCGGACCGGGCACGTTCCGCCGCGCGGGCGGACGCCTCCTCGGACAGCGCGAGGTCCGCCCTTCGCGCTCCGCGTCGCAGCAGGGCCACGACGGCGGCGGCGAGCAGCCCCTGGAGCACCAGCACCACGGAGGCGTCCCGTAGGCCGGCGCCCACCGCGTGGGCCGTCGCGATGGCGATCGTCGAGGCCGCCGCCAGCGGCAGGCGCAGCGTGAACTGGGCGATGAGCACTCCGGTGCGGGCGACCATGTCGATCCATCCGGAGCCCGCACTGGCTTGCAGGACCTCGGCCGGGACCAGGCCGCCCTGCGCCAGGCAGAGCGCCACGACGATGACGGTGTCACCGGCGTAGAGCCAGGTACGAGGATGCGGCCTCAGTGTCAGAACGGTGAACAGGCCGCTCCACAACAGCAGTCCGACGACCGCGACGGCCACCCACACCGACCGGGCGGGCGGTGCGAAGCCGACCACGGCGACCAGGGCCGCGCCGAGGGCACCGGCCGCACGCAGGACAGCGGCCAGGCGCGCGAACCGGCGCCGGAGTTGGAGCTGGGCGGGCCCTTGCGTCGTAGCGACGCTTCCACCGTGGGGATTCCCGCTTCCGCCGAGAAAGGCAAGGGGATTCGCCCCGTTGCTCACAGTGCTTCCCCCGCGTTTTCCCCGCATACGGATGAGATCGGTCCGTCAGCGTAGACGAACGCGACCGCGCACGACAGAGGCGAAGAGACGCGGAGGCGCGGAGGCGAAGAGGCGGAGAGGCGTGGGGGAGTGGGGCATGGAGGAGCAGGGGCGGGCGCGGGGCCGGCTGCGGGGACGGCGGCGCTGTCACGCGTTCGCGTGACATGTATTTCTCCGGGCGGTCCCTTAATTTCAGACCAAGAGTTCAGCAAAAGCAACTCACCACACATCACGGGGAATTCACATGCAGAGGTCATTGAAGCGGCTCACGCTGTTTCTTTCCGCGGTGCTGGCACTCGCCTTCACCATGCTCACGGTGATGCCGGCGGGCGCGGCGCCGAGCCACTCGGACGGATCGCGCAACCGGGTCATCTTCGTTCACGGGTTCGCGCCGACCGGAAAGCACGACTGCGCCAAGTACTTCTCGTCCGCCCGGAAGCATTTCAAGAACAAGAACTGGAAGGGCAACCTGCTCACCTTCGGTTACTACAAGGGTGACAAGAACTGCTCGTACAGGTACAAGAACGGCACCCGCAACAAGTCCCTCAACACCGTGGCCAAGGTGTTCGCGAACTACGTCGCCGACAACTACTCCAGCAAGAACGAGAAGGTCGACGTCGTCGCCCACTCCATGGGCGGTCTCATCGTCCGTGCCGCCCTCTACCACAGCAGCAAGGGCACCCCGGGCTTCCCGAAGAAGCTCTACATCGAGGACGTCGTCACCCTCGGCACCCCGCACGGCGGAACCAAGGCGGGCTACGCGTGCAGCGGGATCTTCGCGCAGTGCAAGGAGATGAAGCCGAGGAGCGCGTTCCTCAAGAGCCTCGGGACGGCCATGCCGAAGTCCAACAGGCGAACCGGCTGGACCACCGACTGGACCACCGTGTCGTCGTACAACGACGGAGTCGTCTCCGAGGCGTCCGGTATCGCCGGCATCGCGAAGCACGAGGTCCAGTACCAGGCCGGAATCGGTCACAACGAGCTGAAGACCGTCCACACCGGAAGGCACAAGAGCAGGATCAAGCACCCCAATTGGAGCGCCTGGTCCAAGCGTGTCTCTCCCGTGGAACAGGCGCGCCTGTCGGTGCTTCTCTCCTCGATGTGATCTCCGTTCCCTCGCGATAGAAATGCGGCCGTCCCCTCAGGGGCGGCCGCATTGATCTGCCGTCGTGAATCCCGAGCGCGGGTGGCGGGGGCGAGCAAGAAATGCACGCACCCCGGCAGGAACGCCGGGGCCTCGTGCGGCCACGGGGCGCCAGGTATCGCCGGTCACGGACCGCCTGATGGCCTGTCCGCGGCCTGTCCGTGTTCACCGTCACCGCGGTCCGTCCTGGAGCCCGATGGCGTCCGTGCGGGCCCGGACGCGCGCCGCGGCGACCTCGGGAGAGGACACGAAGGCGGCGGTGACCAGGAGGAGCCATGCCACCTCGGCGGCGACGGTGCCCGCTATCTGCTGCGACACGGGGCTGGAGGAGTGCACGCCGGCCGGGGCCCGCCCGGCCCGTTTGCCCTCCAGGGCGGCGGCGATGGTGGCGGCCTCCACGACGGCGCGGACCTCCGCCGAACGCTCACCGGGACCGACAGGACCGACAGGACCGGTGGGGCCGACGGCCGTCCCGTAGGTCCCGTCGGGCGCCGCCCGGCCGGTGGCGTCGGCGGGGAAGTACGGACGCAGGGCCAGGTGCCCGTCGCGGATCTCTATGACCCGCCGGTAGAGGTCGAACTCCGCACGCCACAGCACCGGGCGGCGAGGGGCGGCGGGATCGAGCGCTATCTGCGGCAGTTCGGTGCGCAGCGCCGACCACAGCGGTTCCAGGGCCCGGTGTCTGCGGTACGCGGACAGCCAGCGGCCGGGCGCGGCGAGGGGCCCGCCGGACGCGCTCGCCCACCAGGTCGCGGTGGCCCCGCCGGTGGCGAGGGCGGCGGTGACGGCGCCCAGCACACTGCACACCGCGTCCTCGCTGGCCGTGTGGAGTCCCTGGGTCAGGTTCATGGGCACGTACGTCAGCACCCACAGGGTCCATACGATGCCGAGGAGCGCGGCGAACGTCATCAGCCGTAGTCCCGTGCGCATCGGTCCCGCGGCCACCTGCCGGGTCTGCCGGACGAGTTCACGGGTCAGGACGAGCAGGCACCAGGTGCCGTACGCGGCGAAGAGCACGTTGTACACGGCGAGGAACCACCGGCGGTCCGGCGGGGCGGTCGCCAGCCCGCTCTCGGCCCTGACGCCCGCCATGAGCAGGACGGCGGCTCCGGTCACCAGGACCGCCGCCGCGAGCCGGAGCTGCCGTCTCTGTGCTCCGCGGTCGGGGCCGGCGGGCCTGAGCGAGAGCCCCACCAGCAGCAGCAGGACGTGCGCGAAGCTCTTGAGTTCGTGGGTGACCAGCATGACGACGGTGTCCAGCGGTGCCAGGTCCCGCAGGGCGGACATCACGACGGGGGCCCTGAAGAGCATCGCGGCCCCCATGCAGCCGGCGAAACCGGCGATGTACCGCTGGGCGGGGTCGGAGCCCCGCCAGATGATCAGCGCACGGTAGAGGGCGAAGGACAGGAAGAGCGCGGCGGCGACGAGACTGCCCAGGTCAGCCATCGGCGCCGTCCGTCACATCCGTCATGCTCGCGCTGTCCGGGCTGTCCGGGCTGTCCGGGCTGTCCGGGCCGTCCGGGCCGTCCGGGCCGTCGGCGGGCCGGTCGTCCCCGGCGGGCTCCTGGTTCCCGCTCCGTCCGAACAGGGTGTGCAGCCGCGGCCACTCGGGCCCGGTGGGTCCCGTCCGGGCGAGGTGCGCCGCACGGGTCAGGATGAGGGAGGCGACCAGTTCGGCCTCCTGCTCCTGCGGTTCGGTGTACACGCTGCGGCTGAGGACGCGCCGCACCAGTGCCGGGGGTAAGTCGGGCAGCAGGATCCGGGCGGCGGCCGACGAGGCGGGTGCCGTCTCGTAGTGGCCGCAGATGACGTGTGCCGCCTCGTGCAGCAGGATGTGCTGCTGGTGCAGCGGCGTGGTGTCGGCGGCATAGACGATGTAGTCGGCGCGGTCGGTGGTGATCAGCACTCCGCACGGGATGTCCGACTTGGAGCGGACCGGCATCAGTTCGATGGGCCGGCCGCGCATCCGCGCGAGCGCACCGATGAACTCGGTCGCGTCGAAGGGAGTGGGCAGGTCGAGCCCGTCGACGATGCGCCGACACAGCCGCCGCTGCCGCCCCCGCCGGTCACTACGCACACGCTGTCCTCTCGCCGCCGCCGGAACTCGCGAGTCCACCGCTCCTGAGCCCATGCGCCGGTTACGGTCCGGCGCCGCCCGCGTTCTCGCGGCGGGCGATGACGTCGATCATGTCGCTGATCGTGCCCATGCCCTCGGGCGAGAGGTTGACCGCGCGCAGCGCCACGCTGCGCACCTCGGCGTCGCGCAGCGCGTCGAGCAGTTCCAGCTGTTTCGCGATGACGTCGCCCTGCTCGTCGTCGAAGAAGTAGACGACGGGTACGTCGAAGAACTTGGCGAGGGCTTCGAGATGGCGCTTGGTGGGATTTCCGCGCCGCCCCGTCCGCAGTTGCCACAGATAGGTGGCGGAGAAGCTCTCTCCCGTCGCCTCACGACAGGCGCGGGCGACCTCCTCGTGGCTGTACTGCTCGCGGTTGGGCCGCCGCACGACCCGGAACAGCGCGTCGATGCGGTCCGCCAGCATCGAGTCCGACGGTGTCGACGCGGGTTCGCTCTCGTCCATCACGTGCCTTCCGCCCTTCGGCGCCGCCCCGGTGGGCCGACCGTACGCGCCGTTCATCCTAGCTGACGCCCCTCGTCGCCGGACAGACCGAAGACGAAGGCATTCCGGGAAACCGTGGCGAAACGCGGGCGACAACTTGCGTTCTCCTGGTGGCAGTTGGGTGCGACCTTCGTCGGGTGATCACCATGGGGAGCGAGGTGCATACTCACCGTTTACCCGTGCCCAGAGCATCTGGTATATGTCAGCGTCTTGATACATTCATCTCAGCTCATGACCGAAGGGTGGACCGGATATGGGCGAACCACCGTGCACCGGCTTGCGGTTCTCCGTCCTCGGACCGTTGTCCGCACACGCGGCGGACGCGGCCGGCGGACACGTCCTCCCCCTCGCACTCGGACCGCTCAAACAGCGGCTGCTCCTGGCCATGCTGCTGTGCCGCCCCCGCACCCCCGTCCCGCTCGACCTGCTGACCGACACGCTGTGGGACGGCGAGCCGCCCCGGACGGCCCGGAAGAACATCCAGGTGTACGTGTCGGCCCTGCGCCGGCTCCTGGACTCGGTCGGCGCCGGTGACCGGCTCGTCCACCAGGCGGGCGGCTACCTGCTGCGGGTGGACGACGACGAGCTCGACGCCCTGCGCTTCCAGCGCCTGGTCCGCGCCGCCCGCGAGGCCACGTACCAGAACGATCTCGCCCAGGCCTCCGGCATGCTGCGCGAGGCGCTCGGTCTGTGGCGCGGCCCCGCACTGCACGACCTGCGGTCCTCACCGGCACTGCGGTGCGAGGCCGACCGGCTCGACGGCCGCTGTCTGCAGGCGTACGAGAGCTGGGCCGAGACCGAACTGCGGCTGGGCAACTCCTACGAGGTGGCCGAGACCATCGGCGAACTCGTCGAGGAGCACCCCGAGCGCGAACGGCTGCGAGCCGCCCAGATGAACGCCCTCTTCGACCAGGGACGCCAGACCGAGACCCTCGCCGCCTACGAGGGTCTGCGCCAACTCCTCGCCGCCGAATACGGGTTGCAGCCGAGTCCGGCACTCCAGACGCTCTACCGGTCGATGCTCTCGGGCGGGGGCGGCGCCACCGGCGGCGTGTTCGGCCCGGCCGGCACCCGGCACGTACCCCGGCCGGACCGGCGGCCGGCCACCCTGCTGCCGCCCGACCTGCCCGACTTCACCGGCCGCCGGGAGCAGTTGCGCACCCTGCTCGCCCTCCTGGCCCGGGGCGACGCGGGCCCGCGGCTGGCGGTGGTGACCGGGCCGGCCGGGACCGGCAAGACCGCGCTGGCGGTCCACGCGGCGCACCGGCTCGCCGACGCGTTCCCGGACGGCAGGGTGCTGATCCGGATGCGGGACACGGCGGGCCGGGCCCGGCCGACCGTTTCGGTACTGGCCGAACTGGCCGAACTCATGGGGTCGCCCACGCCGTCCACCGCGCGGACCGTCAGCACTCCGGAGCCGGACCGCACGGCGGCAGCCTGGCGCGGCTGGCTCGCCGGGCGGAAGGTCCTGGTCGTGCTGGACGGCTGCGCCGACGAATCGTGTGTGCGACCGCTCGTGCCCGACACCGGTGCCAGCGCGGTCCTGGTCACCGCGCGGACCCCGCTGGCCGGCCTGACCCCGGCGCACCGGCTGGAGGCGACGGCGTTCGACACCGCGGAGTGCCTGGAACTGCTCGGCAGGATCGTCGGCCCCGCCCGGCTCGGCGCCGGCCGGGAGGCCGCGGCGCACATCGTCACCGCCACCGGGATGCTGCCCCTGGCGGTACGCGTGTGCGGTCTGAAACTCGCCGTACGACGCCATCTGCCGCTGGACGAGTACGCCCGGCGGCTGGCGGACAGCCGGACGGTGCTCGACGAACTCGTCGCAGGAGACATGGACGTACGGCCACGGCTGGCGAGCGGCTGGCAGGACCTGTCCCCGGCGGACCGCTCGGCGCTGTGCGAACTGTCCGGCCTCCCCGAGGGCCCCTTCACCCTCGCCCAGGCGGCGGCCCGGCTCGGCCGCGGACAGCACGAGGTGCTCCGCAGGCTGGAGTCCCTGATGGACTCCGGTGTGCTCCTCGCGCCGGACAGCGAGATCACCGCCCATGCCGCACGGTACGAACTGCCGCGGCTCATCCGGGTGTTCGCCCGTGAACAGGCCGCCCTGCGACAGCCGCCGGTCACCCGGATACCCGCCTGACCCTCCCCGCCGGGCTCCGCCGCCACCTGGGCCTTTACCGGATCCCAACCGCTTCGGTCCGCGTCCCGAACCGTCCTGTCCGACGCTTCGGAGGAGGCCGACCCCAGAGACAGGGGCCGACCCCACAGACGGACAACGACTCCACGGACGGACGCCGACCCCACGGACGGAGGGTGAGCACGCCATGCAACTCGCCGAGCTGATGTCCCTTCGCCCGGTCCCGTCCGCGGGCCTGCTGGTCACCGTCACCGGGCGCTGCCCGCTGCACTGCGCGCACTGCTCCACCACCTCGACCATGGCCTCACCCGAGCCGGACGCCGCCCGGCTCCTGAGGTTCGTCGGTTCCTTCGAGGCCACCGACCGCCCCGAGGTCCTGATGCTGACCGGCGGCGAACCACTGCTGCGCAGCGACCTCACCGCCGAGCTGGCCGGCCGGGCGCGCGCCGCCGGCACCCGGGTCGCCCTGCTCACCGGTGCCTGGTTCGCCGCCCGCGGCGGCGGAAACCGCCCCGGATCCGGACCCGGCGGGCCGGACCGCGCCGTGATCCCGCCCGCCGTCATGCGGGCGATCGGCAGGCTCGACCACTTCTCGGTGAGCATCGACGCCTTCCACGAACGCGAGGTCCCCCGCGCCCGCGCCTTCTCGGTGGTGCGGCAGGTCCTCGACCGGGGGATCGCCTGCAGCTTCCACGTCGTGGGCGACGGGCCGCGGGACCCCTACCTCGCGGACGTGACCACCGACATCCGCCGCACGTTCGGCGACCGTGTCCCCATGCTGGTCAACTCGCTGCGCCCGGTGGGACGCGCCGCCTCCTGGGCCGCCGCGAGAGCCGTTCCCGACCCCGACCCTGACGTCGACACCGACCCCGGCCGGGTGCGGCCCTGCTCGATGGCCGCCTGGCCGGTCGTGGCGGCCGACGGCACCATCCTGGCCTGCTGCAACCAGCACACGGTCGACCGCCGGCCGGCCCCCGCCCATCTGACGGTCGGCCACCTCGACGGGAGCGACTGGACCTCCGTGAGCCGACGCGTACGTTCGGCGCCCGCCCTGCGGATGATCAGGACGGTGGGGCCGGGCCACATGACCGCCCGCTACGGCACGGCGGCCGGTGCCGGTCCGCGGCCGGGGTACTGCGACGGGTGCCGCTCTCTGGGCGAGCACCCCGAAGTCCTCGCCGCCGCGGACCGGCTGGCCGGCGGCCCGGCGGGTGCGCTGCTCGACCTCCACGTGACGCAGCGGCAGCGGGAGGCCGGCCCGGTGTCCTTCGTACGCCGACACGGCACGGCCGGGTACGAGGACCTGGTCGCCCTGCCCGGAACACCGCGATGAACACCGCGATGGACACCGCGACGAACACCGTGATGAACGCTGCGGTGAGTGCCTCCGCCGGCCTCCGGGCGCGGCTCGCGCTCACCGAGCCGATGGTGCGGGCGGCCACCGCCGCACTGTGGCGGCCCACCGGACTCGGCCCGCGCTACGCGACGTACCTCGCGGTGATGCACGGCGTGATCCGGGCCTCGGTCCCGCTCATGGAACGCGCGGCCACGCTCTGCGCCGCGCTCCGCCCGTACGATCCGGTCGCCGCGCCGCTGGAGCGCTACCTCCGGGTCCACGCCGAGGAGGAACGCGGCCACGACGACTGGCTGCTGACCGATCTCGCCGCGCTCGGCGACACCGCGGCGGCGCTCGCGGGTGAGCAGCCGCCGCCGTCGACCGCCCGTTTCGTGGGGGCCCAGTACTACTGGATCGAGCACCACCACCCGGTCGCCCTGCTCGGGTACATCGCCGTACTGGAGAGCAACGCCCCCGCTCCCCGGCTCGCCGACCACCTCGCCGCTTCGGGCGTCCCCGAGGCCTCGCTGCGCACCGTGCGCGCACACGCCGAGCTGGACGACGGACACACCGCCGACCTCTTCGAGCTGCTCGACGCCCTTCCGCTGACACCCGCCCTGCGGCGGGCCGTCACCACGAGCGCCCTGCACACCGTGGACGGCCTCATCGGGCTGTTCGCCCGGATCGCAGGGGAACCACGCCCGATCCACCGCCGCCCGGGAGGAACGCACCCGTCATGAGCGAACACCTGGAAGAACCCGTGGCGGCCGGCGGTCCCGGCGACCGCGGGGACGACACGCTCCGCGCCCTGGAGATCCACGGCTTCGGACTCGCCGCACTGACCGACGAACAGCGCCAGGTGCTGCGGGACCTGAGCGCGGAGGAGCTCGAACTCGTCCTCGACCTCAAGGAACGGCTCGACGAGGCGGGCCCCGAGGTGCAGGCGCACAGCGAGATCGCCGGCGGAGCGCTGTTCTGACGCCGGGGCGCCCGTGCGGCCCCGCGCACCCCGCGCCGACCGTCCGAGAACCGCCAGCCAGGAGGAGTCAGCCATGCGGTGTGCGGCCTGCGACCACGCGATGCCGTCAGGAGCACGCTTCTGCCCGTCCTGCGGCGTGCCCGTCGGCCGCGCGGGCACGGCGGCCACCGCCCCCGCCGAGGAACGCAAGATCGTGACCGTCGTCTTCTGCGATCTGGTCGGCTCCACCGCGCTCTCCGGAGTACTGGACCCGGAGACCCTGCGCACGGTCGTCCTCCGGTACTTCGACCGGATGCGGGCACCGCTGGAGGAGTGCGGGGGCACGGTCGAGAAGTTCATCGGGGACGCCGTCATGGCCGTCTTCGGGGTGCCCGTCACCCACGAGGACGACGCCCGGCGGGCGCTGTCCGCGGCGCTCGCGATGCTCGACGCGGTACACGACCTCAACGAGAACGAACTGCACCCCACCCTGGGCATCCGGCTGGCCGTGCGGATCGGCGTCAACACCGGACCCGCCGTCACGAGCACCGACGTGTCCACCCGGCAGGCCCTGGTCTCCGGGGAGACGGTCAACGTCGCCGCCCGGCTGGAACAGCACGCCGCCGAGGGGGAGGTCCTGATCGGCCCCGAGACCCGGCGGGCGGCCGGCCCCAGCGCCCGCTCCGAGCCGGTCGGCCCGCTGCGGCTCAAGGGGAAGACGGCACCGGTGACCGCGTACCGGCTGCTCGCCGTCGCCGAGGACGACCCGCGGCTCTCGCGCCGTTTCGACGTGCCCCTCGTCGGCAGGACGGCCGAACTCGGCGTGCTGCGGGAGGCATTGAGGGACGTGACCGGGCGGTACGACGCACCGAACGTCCTCGTCGTGCACGGCGAGGCGGGCATGGGCAAGACGCGCCTGGTCCACGAGTGGCTCAGGGACACGGGTCCCGCCTGCGCCCAGGGCTCGGGCCGCTGCCGTCCCTACGGTGAGCACGGAAGCCTCGCACCGCTGGCGGACGCGGTGCGGGAGGTGCTGCGGCACTTCCCCGACCTACGGGATCCGGCCGGAGCCGAGGGGGACACCGACGAGCGCGACGAGATCAGGCAGGCGCTCGCGCTGCTGGCCGGTGGTCTGCTGGAGGACGGCACGCCGAATCCCTCGGTCGACGACACCTGTGCCGCGGCCGGCGACCTGCTGGCCGCGCTCGCCCGCAGACGGCCGGTCGTGCTCGTGGTGGACGACTGCCAGTGGGCCTCGGACGTGCTGCTCGACGTCCTGGGCACACTGGCCGGGGACCTGACCGCCTCGCCCGTGCTGTTCGTCTGCCTGGCCCGTCCGGACCTCCTGGACCGCCGCTCGGACTGGGCGTCGACCGGGCGGGCCACCAGATCGCTGCCCCTGCCCGGCCTGACCGCCGATGAGGCCGCGACCGTCGCGGAGACCCTCATGGAGGTGGGCGCGCACGGTTTCGGCGCGGCCGTCGCCGAGGACACCGCGGCCGGGTCCGGCGTACCCGCGCACGTGCTGGAGGCGGCGGGCGGCAACCCGCTCCACCTGGAGCACCTGGTCGCGGCCGTCGTGGAACACGGGTCCGGCTACCGGGCCCGGGGCGCCGACGGGCTGCCGACCACCCTGCAGGCCCTGCTCGGCGCGCGGATCGGTGCGCTCGGCCGGGCCGAGGGCACCACTTTGGACCTCGCGGCCGTGGTGGGGCGGGAGTTCACCGCGGCCGACGTGGCCGCGCTGGCCGAGCGCGACCAGGACGGCGTGCCCGCCGACGTCCTGGCCGGTGCCCCGGCGGGCGGTGACGCCGTGCCGTCCCTGCGCGGCGGCGTCGAGGCCGCGCTCGTGCGCCTGCGCGGGCACCGGCTCGTGGACACGGCGGACGTGCCGGACGCCCCGGACGGAAGCGGACGGGAGACGCCCGTGCTCCGGTTCAGCAGCGGTCTCCTCCATGAGGTCACCTACCACTCCATGGCCAAGCGCGCCCGGGCCGAGCGGCACGAGCACCTCGCCGCACAGCTCGCCGCCCGGTCGCCGGACGCGGTCGTGAGCGGCGAGGACCGCACGGAGGACCGTGCGACGGAGGGCCGTACGACACAGGACCGTACGGTGGAGGCGGGCGCGGCGATGGCCGGCCACCTGGAGCACGCCCACCGCTACCGGGCCGAACTGGGCATCACCGGACCCCGTACCGAAGCGCTGCGGCGCGCCGCCGCCCACTGCCTGGTCGAGAGCGGCACCCGAGCTCTCGCCCGCTCCGACCTCGCCTGGGCGGACGGCCTCCTGCGCCGGGCCCTCGCGCTGGCCCGGGACGGCGAGCCCGACCGGATCGCCGCCACCCGCGGACTCGGCGAGGTCTGCCTGGCCACCGGTCGCACGGACGAGGGGTGCTCCCTGCTGCGGGACGTCCTGACCGCGCCGGCCCCGCACACCGTCGAGAGCGCGTACGCCGTCGAGAGCGCGTACACCGTCGAGACCGCGCACGCGCGGCTCGCGCTCTCCGTGGTGTCCGCGGACCTCGCGGGCGGCACCCCCGGGGAGGTCGCCCAGCGGACCATGGAGGTCTTCGAACGGGCCGGCGACGAACTCGGCCAGGCCAGAGCAGCCGTCCGGCTCGCACAGGAGCGCCAGTTCGAGGGGCGGCACGAGGCCGCCGACCTCCTCCTGAGCCGCGGTCTTGAGCACGCACGGCGTTCGGGCGCCGAGCCCGAGCGGGCCCTGGCGCTGGGAGCCATGGGCATCTCCCTGTGGCGTGGTCCCGAACCCGTGCCCGGGGCGACGGCCCGCGCGCGGAAGCTGCTCGCCGAGCACGGCGAACAGCGGCCGACGGTCAGACTGACGCTCAACTGCCCGCTGGCGGTGCTGTACGCGCTCGGGGAACGGTGGCAGGACGCGCACACCTGTCTCACCCGCGTACGACGACTCGTGGACGGCCTGGGCTACGCCGAGGGGGCGGTGGTGCTGCCGCTGTTCCACGCCACCGTGGAGGCCCTCGCGGGCGACGAGTGGCACGCCCTGGAACTGCTCGACGAGGGCACCGCCGCCGCGCACGCGCTCAGGGCCGACGGACTGCTGGCCGCGCTGCACCGGGAGTCGGCGCGGCTGCTGCTGGACGCGGGCAGAGTCGACGAGGCGGTGGCCCGCCTGACCGCGACCACCGGTCCGGAGGGTCCGGACGGTCCGGACGGTCCGGACAGCCCGGACAGCCCGGGTGGCCCGGGTGGTCTTGATGGTCCGGGCGCGGCCTCGCCCGACCCGGTGTCACCCGCCTCGGCGTCACCGGCCCGCTCCGACGCAGCCGACCTCGACGGACTGCTGGCCCGCATCGCCGTGGCCGAGGGCCGGCCCGCGGACGCCGTCGCGCTCTCCGAACGTGCCGTGCGCCACGCCGTCGGCACCGACTCGCCGGTCGTCAGGGCGATCGCCTGGCTCGACCGGTCCGAGGTCGTACGGCGGACGGGCCGGGCGGCGCAGGCGCGCGCGGCGGCGGAACGAGCCGTTGCCTGCTTCGAGTCGAAGGGGCATCTGCCCGGTGCGCGCCGGGCCGCGGCGGCCCGCGCCGCCCTCGACACCGCTCCCGCGCGCACCGGCGGCGGCTCCCGCCCCGGTACGGCTCCTCTCCCCGACCGGACACCGAAGGGCCCTTGAATGGACATGGCACAGACGGCGCAGCGCCGCCCCGAACTGGTGTGGAGCCTGCGCGGCAGGCGACCCGAGGACATCGGGGTCACCGCCGACGAGGAGCGCCCCGGGTCGGCACGGGAGGGGGAGGACGCCCGCGGACGCGGTGTCCGCGTGTGTGTCGTGGACTCCGGTGTGGAGGCCGGCCATCCGCTGGTCGGCCGGGTCGACGGCGCCTGGGCCGTGACGAAGGACGAGCACGGGATCGGCGTCACGGAGACCGAGGCCACGGACAGCTGCGGTCACGGCACGGCCTGCGCGGGCATCATCCGCAGGACCGCGCCGGAATGCGAGCTCTACAGCGTGCAGGTGCTCGGCAGGACGTTCGGCGGGACCGGGGAGGTCCTGCTGGCGGGCCTCAGGTGGGCGATCCACGAGGGTTTCGACGTGATCAACCTGAGTCTGTCCACGACCCGGGCACGGTTCGTCGAGGAACTGCGTGCCCTCGCCGACGAGGCGTACTTCCGCCGGACCGTCATCGTCGCCTCCGCCCACAACTCCACGGTGGAGAGCTTCCCCTGGCGGTTCGCGTCGGTGATCTCCGTGGGCAGCCACGCGGAGGACGACCCCGACCTGCACCTCTACAACCCCAGTCCGCCGGTGGAGTTCTTCGCCCCGGGCCAGAACGTCCAGGTCGCCTGGCTCGGCGGCACGACGATCCGTACGACGGGCAACAGTTTCGCGACGCCGTACATCACGGGGCTGTGCGCCCGTGTCCTGTCCCGCCACCGCAGACTGACGAGCTTTCAGCTCAAGAACGCGCTCTATCTTTCCGCGGCCAACGTACACACCGGCATGAGGGGTGCTTCGTGAACGACGACAACGCTGAGACCGACGCGGCGAACGACCTGCTCTCGCAGGAACTCCTGCGGTCCGTGGTCGACGTGGCGCGCGCCATCTTCGGTGCCGCCGCCAGCTCGGTGTTCCTGCTGGACGAAGCGCGGCACGAACTGGTCTTCCAGGCGGTCTCCGGCGAGGGTGAGGACGTACTGGTGGGCCGGCGTTTCCCCGCGAAGAGCGGTGTCGCCGGCTGGGTGGTGATGTCCGGCGAGCCCGTCATCGTGGACGACCTGTCGCACCGCTCCGACTTCGACCGGGCGTTCGCCGAGTCCACGGAGTACGTGCCCGACGCCCTGATGGCGGCCCCGCTGACCCACGAGGACCGGATCCTCGGCGTGCTGGAGGTCCTGGACCCGGCTCCCCAGTCCCGGTCCAGCCTCGACGAGCTGGACCTGCTGGCGCTGTTCGCCCGGCAGGCGGCCTTCGCCCTGCGGGTGGTGCTCGACCGCCGACGGCGGGCACCGGGACCGGACCTCCGCGGCGAGGACCTCGCGGCGGCCCTGCGCATGGCGGAGGACCTCCGCCGCCTGCTGGGAACGTCCACGTAAATGTCCGCCGGGCTGCCGCCGGGTCGTCGACGGCCGCCGACGGATCACCGGGGGCCGCCCGGTGGGGAGGGCGGCGCGGGCCCGTGAAGGGGGCGGCCCCGTGGAGGGCGCGGCCGGAGGTGGCGCAGTCCTCTGCGGGGTGGGTACGGGCCCGTGCAGGCTCGTACCGGCGGCCCCCTCAGTGGGTGAGCCGTCGGTTCAGTGGGTGAGCCGTCGGTCCGGGGCCGTGGTCGGCCGTCGGCCCGGTTCCCGCGGGGGCGTGTGCCGGGCGGCCGCCGCCAGGCGCAGCGTGCGGCAGCGGGCGGCGCCGGTGAGTTCGTACGGCACCAGCATCAGCTCGTCCGCCCCCGACCGGCGGGCCAGCGCGTCCAGTTCGGCGTTCACCTTCGCCGGCGCGCCGAGGACCACCTGGTTCTCGTCCAGGGTCCGGCGGGCCACCTGGAGGGCCCGGGCCGGGGACAGCGTGGTGTCCGCGGCGGCCTCCCGGTACGGGCCGCCCAGCCGCGCCGAGGCGTCGAGGGCCAGCTCCTCGGCCTCCTCGTCGGTCTCCGCGCAGACCACGTTGACCGAGACGACGAGGTACGGCCGCCCGCCCGCCCGTGCCGCCCGGAAGGCGGAGCGGTAGTGGGCCGTCGCCGCCGGCCGGCACTTGGACCGGCCCAGATGATGGCCGTAGGCGAACGGCAGCCCCCGCTCCGCGGCGATCAGCGCGCTCCCCTCCCCGGCGCCCAGGACGTGGACCTCGGGCGGGCTCGCCGGACGGGGCGTCAGCGGCAGCGCGTGGAAACGGTGCCGCTCCGGCCCATGGTCCAGCAGGAAGCCCAGGAGTTCGTCGATCCGCTCCGGGAACCCGGCCGCACCGAGCGGATCACGCCGCAGCGCCGCCTCCATGAGTCCGTCCAGCCGAACGGGCCCGGCCACGGACCGGCCGAGGCCGAGGTCGATCCTCCCGGGGTGCAGCGCCTGGAGGGTGGCGAACTGCTCGGCGACCGTCAGGGGCGGGTGGTTGGGCAGCATGACCCCGCCCGACCCCACCCGGATCCGTTCGGTCCGCGCCGCGATGTGCGCGATCAGCACGCCGGGTGCACCGCTCGCGGTCCGGTGCGAGGAGTGGTGCTCGGCGACCCAGAAGCGCGCGTATCCGTACGCGTCGGCCGTCTCCGCGGTGTCCACCATGTCCTGGAAGGACAGCTCGGCCCCGGTCTCCGGGAGGCGGCCCCCGAGTTCGAGCACGGACCGGGGCACGGGCGGGACGGTCGGGACGGTCGGGACGGGCAGGGCGGGCGGGACGGTCGGGTCCGGAGCGTCCGCGTCCTCGGTCATCGGTTCGGCCACGCTCATGCTTCGCTCCGGGGTGTGGGGTGGACGGGGTCGGGTCACGGCCGGAAGGCTCCCGCGAAGTACGTCAGGGGCTCGCCAGGGGTGCCGCGGGCGAGGTCGCGTACCTCGCCGAGCAGGATGGAGTGGTCCCCGCCGTCGTACACGGCGGCCAGGGAGCACTCCAGCCAGGCCAGCGCGCCCGTGAGCAGCGGCGCCCCGGTGACGCGCCCGGTGAACGCGTCGACCGTCTCGAACGCGCCGGGTCCCCGCGGCCGGTGGCGGTCCGCGAAGTACCGGGCCACGTGGTCCTGGCCGGAGCGGAGGATGGAGACCGCGAAGTGCCGCTCCGCGAGCACGGTCGTGTGCAGGGCCGCGGTGCGGGCCACGCAGACCAGGACGAGCGGGGGGTCGAGCGAGACCGAGGTGTAGGAGTTCGCCGTCATCCCCTGAGGGAGGTCCCGCCCGGCGCTGACCACGGTCACGCCGGTCGCGAACTGCCCGAGCACCGCGCGCAGGGTGTCCCGGGTGGCGGTGGCGGTGCCCGGTGCGAGGGACGGGGTGTTCCTCATCGGCGGGCCGCCGCCCGGTGGGCCGGTGGTGCCACGCGGACCCGTGCCGTGAGGCGCAGCGTACGGGCGCGCGCCTGCCCGGTGAGTTCGAAGGGCGCGATCATCAGCTCGTCCGCGGCGAACCGGGCGGCCAGCGCCGCCAGTTCGGCCGCGACCTTCGCGGGGGCGCCGTGCACCACCTGGTACTCGTCGAGGGTCCGGCGGGCCAGGTGGTCCTCCCGGGCGGGGGACGACGGGCCCAGGGGCGCGGCGTCGCCGGAGCGCGCGGCCACGTGGGCGGCGGTCCGCAGGGCCAGCGACTCGGCCAGCTCGTCGGTCTCGGCGCACACCACATGGACCGAGACGGCGAGGTGGGGCCGGGTGCCGTCCTGCCCGGGGTGGTCCGGGTCCGGCCGGAACGCCGCCCGGTAGCCCTCCACGGCCTCCGGGCGGCAGACGGCGCGGCTGAGGTGGTGGCCGTAGACGAAGGGCAGTCCGCGTTCCCCGGCGAGGCGGGCGCTGGTCGTGCCCGCGCCCAGGACGTGGACCTCGGGCGGGGTGGCGGGACGCGGTGTCAGCGGCAGGGAGTGGTAGCGGTTGCGGTCCGGGCCCCTGCCGAACAGGACGCCCAGCAGTTCGTCGATCTGGGCGGGGAACCCGGTACCGGCCCCGGGAGCGCGCCGCAGGGCCGCCTCCAGCAGCCGGTGGGCTTCGGTGCTGCCGTCGGAAGGGCGGCCGATGCCCAGGTCGACGCGCCCGGGGTGGAGGGTCTGCAGGGTGGCGAACTGCTCGGCGACCGTGTACGGCGGGTGGTTGGGCAGCATCACCCCGCCCGACCCCACCCTGATGCGCTCGGTCCGCGCCGCGATGTGCGCGATCAGTACGGCGGGGGAGCTGCTGACGCCCGTACGCACGGCGTGGTGCTCGGCGACCCAGAAGCGCCGGTAGCCGTGCGCCTCCGCGGTCCTGGCCGTGTCCACCACGTCCCGGACCGCCTGCTCGGCGGTCGTCCCGGCCGCATGGCCGCCCCGTTCCAGCGCGGAGAGCGGCAGGGACGGTCCGGCGGGGTCCGTGGACTCGTCGGGGTCCGCGGACCGCGGCACGCGCGGGGAGGTCGTGGTCATACGTCACTCCGGGTGGGCTCTTGGGGAGCGATGGGGGCGGGAGTCGGCGTCGGCAGGGTGAAGGCCAGGAGCGCGAGCACCAGGTAGGAGACCGCCAGGACGAGGGCGGTCACCGGCAGCGAGTAGGCGGTCAGCAGCAGCGCGGCGGCCAGCGGCGCGCAGGGCTGGAGCAGTTGGACGACGAAGTCGTTGGCGGTGGTGACGCGGCCGAGGATCTCCTGGGGGACCGAGGTGGCCATGACGGAGACGACGGCCGCGTTGATCGCCGGGACCAGCAGGGACATCGCGGAGAACGCGGCGACGAACGCGAGGGTGCTCCCGCTGAGCCACGCGAGCGTCAGGAGCGCGCCGGCGGCCGCCGGTCCGGAGGCGACGAGGACCGGCAGTGGCAGTCTGCGCTGGAGCGAGGGGGCGGCGAGCGAGCCCAGCAGCCCCGCCAGGGCCGCGCTGCTGAACGCGTAGCCGACGGCCGCGGCTCCACCGGGCCGGTCGCCCACTCCGAGCATGAGGGCGGAGCCGAACATGCTGAAGACCACGGTCATACCGCTGAAGAAGACGGTGGAGCGGCGCAGGAACGGGTCGTGCGCCAGGTGCCGGAAGCCGATGGTCAGCCGGTCCCGGAACCCTGCCGCCGGCGCCGGCGCCGGCGCCTGCCGCACCGGCTCCGGACCGGGCGGCGCGGTCGAGGCAGGCGGCGCAGGCGGGACCACGGATCGTTCCGGTATCGCGGATCGTTCCGGTGCCACGGAGGATTCCGGTACCACGGAGGGTTCCGGTACCACGGACGGTTCCGGTACCGCGGGGTTCTTGGGCGGCGCGGTCGCCGCCCGTTTGCGCGGCACCATGGCGGCGACGCAGAGCGCCGACGCCAGGAAGGTGACCGCGTCGACCGCGAAGGGCAGCGCGGGGTACACCCCGATGAGCAGTCCGCCCGCCGCGGGGCCCGCCATCGACACCCCGTAGGCGCGGGCCTGGTTCAGTGACACCGCGACGGGGATCTGCTCGCTGCTGACGACGCGCCGGATCAGCTGGAACTGCGACGGCTTGAACACCTCCATGGCGCTCGCGGAGACGATGACCGCGACGATCGCGAGCCACATCGGCAGGGGCCCCGCGAGCAGGAACAGGGCCACGGCCGCGGAGACCGCGAGGCGGACGAGGTCGCAGGCGATCATGAGCCTGCGCTGGTCATGGTGATCGCTCAGTATCCCGGCCGGGATGCGGACCAGCAGGCCGGTGACGGCCACCACCGTGGTCACCGCGGCCACGGAGGTGGGGGGATGCCCCCCGGCCAGCAGGACGAGCGGCAGCGCCACTCCGGCCATCGAGGAGCCGAAGCCCGACAGCGTCTGCCCCACCCACAGCAGCCGGAACCGCCGGTTGTGGCGCAGCACCGAGGTCCGCCCCCCGTCCGCCCGCACGGCCTCGGTGGTCACGAGCCGTCCTGCGGGGCGGGTCGCACGCCGGTCAGCAGGTCGTCGAGGAGGAAGTTCCGGTTGGTGCGCCGTCCCGGGGCGGCGTGCCGGACCCGGTCGAGGAACAGGGCCACGCCCGCCGAGCCGGTCGCGAGGTCGCAGGATTCCCGCAGCGACTGCTCTCCGGGGAAGACGACGCCCTCGGGGCGCCGCAGGGTGTGGCGGAGCACCGCCTCCGCCGCCCGCTGCGCGTCGCCGAGGAGTTCCGGGTCGCCGAGGAACTCGTACGCGTCCAGGAGTGTGTTGCCCAGGCCGCTGATGCCGTGGAAGAGCTGGGGGAGACCGGTGTACTTGCGGCGGACGTCGGGGAGGACGCGGTCCACCTCCTTGCGCAGCCGGTCCTCGCCGGTGACGTCCCAGTAGCGCAGCAGGGTGGTCAGCACGCCGGCCGTGCCCGCGTCCCAGTAGTGGCGCCGTACCCGCGGGCCCTCGCTCTGTGCGTACGACGGGAAGGACAGCACTCCGCTGGTCGAGTGGATGGGGTGGGAGAGGTCGAACTCCAGCGCCGCGAGGCCGAGGTCGAGCAGCCGTCCGTCGCCGGTGGCCCCGTGCAGGGCGAGCAGGAACATGGCGACGCCGGACGCGCCGTAGCCGTAGCCGACCGGGACCCGGTCGGCCGAGTCGGGCCAGTGCGCCCGGCCGTCCTCCCAGCGGGCCTCCGCCGTCAGGCGGTCGCCGATCGCGACGGCGCGGTCGAGGAACTCCTGCTCCCCGTGGTCGCGCCACAACCGCAGACAGGCCATGCCGTGGCCCGCCGCACCGGTCAGCACGCCGGGCTCGGCGTGCAGCAGCGGATGCCCGCCGGCCTCGCGCAGCAGCCGGACCGCCTGGTCCCGGTGGCCCAGCGCGGACAGCGACCAGGCCACACCGGCCGAGCCGTAGTAGAGGCCGGGGGGCAGCGCGGAGTGGTCGGTCGGCCGGCGCAGGGTCCAGGAGAGAAGGGCGTCGGGAATCTCGTGGCCCAGGGTGTGCATCGCGTACAGGCCGCCGTGCGCGCCGTGGGCTAGGGACAGCGGGTTGGTCTCGAAGACCAGGACGTCGGCGGGCAGGAGCCGGTCCTCGCGTTCGACGGTCGCGGTCCCCTTCATGTAGTCGACGACGCCGTCGAGCACTTCGGTGATCCGCTCGTGCAGGTCGGCGCTGCGTTCCGGTTCGGGCCGCAGCCGGTGGGCGAGCGGCGGCGGCCGGCGCCAGGCGGTGTCGAACGGCAGCTCGGCCATCCGCCGGCGGAGCACGGCCGGGTCGGGCAGCTCCTCGTCCTCGCTGTAGAGGTCGCTGATCAGGGAGGTGAGTTCGGCGGGCAGGTCGAGGTCCCGGGCCACCTCGGCCATCAGGCCCAGCGGGAGTGCGTGGTCGACCATGTCGTTCTGCTGGCAGGCGATCAGGGTCGCCAGCATCAGGCCGCCGAGCGCGTAGTAGTCGGTGCGGCGGTCGCCGTGCCTGGCGGCCAGGGCGCGCCGGGTGACCATTCCCGGGGTCATGAGTCCCGCTCCGGGGGCGCCGCCCTCGTGGAAGGCGGACTCCAGGTCGATGACGCGGACGCGATCGTCCGGTGTGACCATGACGTTGGTGGGGGACAGGTCGCCGAGGACGATGCCGCGCTCGTGGCAGAGCGCGATGGCGTCGGCGAGCTGCAGCCACACCCGCTGCAGGCGCTGGTAGTAGGCGGTCAGCCGCTCGGGCGACAGGTCGAGCTCGAACACGGGGTTCTCGGTGGTGACGATCAGCCCCAGATGGCTGTCCCCCACCCATTCCTCGACGAGGTAGGAGTGCTCCCACTGCCGGAAGAAGTCGAGGGGGCGGACGAAGAACCCGCTGTCGGCCAGTTCCGTCAGCAGGTCGTACTCATGGCGCAGCAGTACGACCGCGTCGAGGCCGTCGGGCCCGACCTCCACGCCGGGGCGGGCCTCGCGCAGCACGACGTCGGCGCCGGTGACGGTGTCCACCGCGCGGTAGATGCCGCCGCGGTTGCTGAAGGCGATGGCGCCCTCGATCTCGTACCGGCCGTTCAGTACGCGCTTCGCCGCCGGCGTGTCCGGTTCCTGCGGGGTCCCGGCCTCCTGCGGGGTCGCGGCTTCCTGCGAGGTCTCGGCTACCTGCGGGGTCCCGGCGGGGGGCGGGCCCTCGCCGGTCACGGGATCCGTGGTCCACTCCGGCATGGACCAGTACGGGGTGCGGGTGTCGCGGACGAGGGCCCCGTCGGGCGACTCGATCAGCAACTCCCGTACGCCCAGGGGCTGGAGCCGGAACCTGGTGGTGAATCCGCCGTAGCGGTACGAGACGACGCGGGAGCCCGGGTAGCGGCGGTCCGACAGGACGTAGGGGCCCTCGCAGCCCCGCAGCGCGCCGGTGAGCGCGCGGGCGACGTCGTGGAAGGACGTGACGTCGGGCGGGTACACGGTGATGAACTTGCCGCTGGCCGTGCGGGAGAAGGACTTGCTGTTCAGCTCGCGCACCTCGGCGGGGTCGATCAGGAACTTGAAGCGCACGCCCGCGTCGCGCAGCACGGGCAGGCTGCGGCGCAGGGTCTCGGCGCTGGTCCGCGAGGTGGCGGAGACGTGGAGTTTCCAGCCCTGGCCGAGTTCGGGCGCGCCGGGCGGGTCCGCGACGAGCCAGTGTCCGTGGCGCCGCAGCCGCCAGTCCACCGGCATCGCCGCACGGAACTCGGTCAGATGGGCGCTGCCGGGCTGGCGGCGGACGGGGTCCTCGAACCAACGGGGGTCATACCTCAGGTAACGCAGCATCGTGTTCCAGGGGAGCTGCATGCCTACGGGTCCTTTCTCGTCCGCGTCCGGCTACCGGGCTCGACCGCCGGCCGGGCCGGTGGTCCACCACGGCCCGGCCGGCGCCGTACTACTGGGGGTGCGTCACGAGCAGAGCGAGCCGGCGCAGGAACTGCAGCTGCCCGCCGCCGGGTCGTCGATGACCCCGGTCTGCGACGCGTCCTCGATGCCCTGCAGGCCCAGGACCGCCTCCGCGGAGTGCGCCTCGACCTCCGGCTCCTCCTGGGACTGCGCGTCCTCGACGACCTCTTCGGGGGTGGGTTCGATGTCCTCGGCCATGGTGGTCCTCCGATGGGTTTCACGGGCCGTCCGGCGATCGCCGACCGGCCCCACCGAAGCTAGGCGCGGCCAATTGGGGATCGGTGAACCACCGGTATGCAAGTGGTATGTGAGCCCGGGAACGGCCCCGTGGCCCGGCCCCGGCGGGCATCGACGGGCTTCCCGAGGGAAGGCGACGGGTGCTTGTTCAGGGTCTGTCCCCTCCGTCGGCCAGGGAGTGCTTCATGCTTGAGATCAAACGGGAACGTGCCTTCGGACGCGCCTACCAGGTCTTCTCGGAGGGCGTGCCGGTCGCGCGATGGTCCGCCCGCACCTGGAGGTCGGGCGGTCATGTCGAGCTGGCGGGCGAGGTCTTCGAACTGCGCTCCTCCAACTGGGGACGCTCCTTCCACATGCTCGCGGGAGAAACGGGAGGGCCGGTCCGGGCCGAGGCGCACCGGTCCGGCAGGCGGTGGCACATCACCGACGGGGAGGCCGAGTACGAGCTGACCCGCCCGTCGGCCCTGCGTGGAAAGCGGCAGTTGATCCGAGGCAAGAGCGTCCTCGGTGAATTCCGGCGCGGCCGGTTCGGCAGCGGGCTGATGGCCGACCTCACCGATGTGCCGCTGCCTCTTCAGGTCTTCGCGGGCCTGGTGGTCCTGTCGTTGCAGCAGCGCCAGGACGCGGCCGCCGCGGCGTCCAGCGGCTGACCGGAGCGGCACCGCCCACACCTGCGTGAGCCCCCTCGCCGGCCGTCCGTCCCGGCGGGCGCGGGGGTTGCCGCCCGTCCTGCGGGAGAGCGAATCCCGAGTACGTCCGGCGGCCGAAATCCTGCCCGGGAAGCCCCTCCGGCGACCGTTGACAACCACCCGCGCACTCCTCCATCATCATTCCACTAATCAAGTAGTGGAATGGTGGTGGTAGTCATGGAGTTCCGCATCGACAGGCGGAACGGAGTCCCTGCCTTCCAGCAGATCGTGCAGCAGACCAAGCAGGCCCTGCGGCTGGGCGTACTGGTGCCGGGCGACCGGCTGCCGACCGCCAAGGAGGTCGCCGAGGTCAGCGCGGTCAACCCGAACACCACCCTCAAGGCGTACCACGAGCTGGAGCGTGAGGGCCTGGTCGAACCGCGCCCCGGCAAGGGCACGTTCGTACGCCGCACGCTGGCCCGCCCCTCGGCGGGCATCGACTCACCGCTGTACGGGGAGCTGGTGGCGTGGGTGTCCCGGGCGGCCGAGGCGGGCCTGGAGCAGGAGGACGTGGCCGCGCTGGTCGCGTCGGCCATGGAGAAGCAGTACGCCACCGGTACGGCGACGACGGCCACGACGACGAGGAGCACGGGTGAGTGACGGTACGCACACGGGGGAGCCGGCGCTTGAGGCGCACGGTCTGGGGATGCGCCACCGGCGGGGATGGGCGCTGAAGGACTGTTCCTTCCGGCTCCCGGCAGGACGGATCTGCGGTCTGGTCGGTCCCAACGGGGCGGGCAAGACCACGCTGTTGAGCATCGCGGCCCGCGTTCTGGAGCCGACGCAGGGCACACTAGGCCTGTTCGGCGCGGCCCCGGGGCCGGTGGACCCGGGGCGCACCGCGTTCCTCGCCCAGGAGAGGCCCCTGTTCCGCCGGTTCACCGTGGCGGAGACCCTGCGGCTGGGGCGGGAACTGAATCCGGGCTGGGACCAGCGCGCCGCCGAGGACATCGTCCGAGCGGGCGATGTGTCCTTCGACGCGAAGATCAGCACCCTCTCCGGCGGCCAGCGCACCCGCGTCGCCCTGGCCCTCGCGCTCGGCAAGCGCCCCGATCTGCTGCTGCTCGACGAGCCGATGTCGGACCTCGACCCGGTCGCGCGTAAGGAACTGATGGGGACCGTCCTCGCCGACGCTGCCGAGCGCGGCACCACCGTCCTGATGTCCACCCACGTCCTGGCCGAACTGGAGAACCTGTGCGACTACCTCGTCGTCCTCTCCGGCGGCTCGGTACGCCTCGCAGGTGACGTGGACGAGCTGCTGTCGGTGCACACCATGGTCACCGGTGCCACGGAGGGCGAGGGTCTGCCCGCCTCCCTCGCACACCACTCCCTCGTCGAGTCCCGTATCAGCGGACGGCAGTTCACCGCTCTGATCCGCCCGGAGGGGCCGGTCGCCGGCCCCGGGGAGACGGACAGCCCGAGCTTGGAAGAGCTCCTGCTCGCCTATCTCCGCTCACCCGACGCACCCCCTCTGATCACCCCCACCGCCCAGGTCCAGGACCAGGCGTACACCACCCGGACGGTGGCAGCATGAGCTCTCTCGCCGGCACCCCGACGACGACCGGGTCCGAGGCCACGGGCAGCACGGGCAGCAGGGGCACCACGGGCTCGGGCCAACTTCCCCAGCTCCTCAAGGGCATGTGGTGGCTGGCCTGGCGCCAGCACCGGGCCGTGTTCTGGACCGTCCTCGGCGCCTGCGCGCTCGCCGTGGCGTTCATCGTCTTCCAGCGCTCCCAGCTGCACGTCAGCGGCTACGCCTCCGTGTCCACGGGACTGCGGCTGATGCCGATCCTGCTCGGTGTCCTGCTCGGTGCCCCGCTGTTCGCCGGCGACCTGGAGAACGGCACCGCCAAGCTGGTCGTCACCCAGTCCGTGGACCGTACCCGCTGGCTGACCACGAAACTGGCCCTGACCGCGCTGGTGGTCGTGGTGAGCACGGTCGCGCTGTCGGCCGCGTTCGGCTGGTGGTGGAACCTCTACAAGTCCGAGGTCACGGCCTATGAGTGGACCTCCGAATCCACCTTCAACAACACGGGACCCGTGCCCGTCGCCCTCGCCCTCTTCTGCGTCTTCGGCGGGGTGGCGATCGGCGTGGTGCTGCGCCGCACGCTGATCGCCATGGTGGTCACCCTCGGGTTCACCGTGCTCGTCCAGCTCGTCTGGTCCCACTTCCTGCTGTCGCTCGGCAACGTCGTCACGGCCACGACGAGCAACGGCGTCATGACGGAAGCCGCGATCCAGGCGTTGCCCACAGGCGCGTACCAGATGGACGGGCAGCCCCCGTACCTCACCGGCGACGGGAAGCTCCTCGGCTGGGGCACTTGTGCGGACGCGCAGACAGCGCAGGCACAAGAGGCGTGCCTGCGGAAGGCCGACGTCGTGGGCTGGTCGGTCGACTACCTGCCGATCTCCCAGATGAACGGCATGCAGTGGCTCGGCGCGTCCATCCTGCTGGCCCTGACGGCCGCCGTCACGGTGTTCCTCTTCTTCTGGGGCCGCAAGCGCCTCACCTGAGACCCACCGCGAGCGACGGCCACTGCCCCTTCGCAGGCGATGCGGTACGAGTCCTCCGTATCGCGTCGCCCGCCAGGAGGCATGCCGGCTCAACTGCCCAGAAGGTCACTCTCTATCAGCTCCACGACCGGCCCGTGCGCCAGGCCGTCCAGATAGACGAAGCGGGTCTGATCGGCGATTGCCGCGTCGAAGGAAACGCGTGGCTCCTCGCCTGTCTCGCGCAACGCGTCGAGGTGTTGGTCGATGCTCCCCACGACGTAGGCCAAGTGGTGGACACCCTCTCCGTTCGTCTCCAGGAACTCCGTGTACGGAGAGCGCCCGGAGAGCGGCTGGATCAGTTCGATCTCCGAGGCGCCGGTGCTGAGGAAGCCGTAGCGGGCCGAGCAGGAGACCTCGTGTCCGTGGAACCTGGCCGTGGGGAAGTGGAGATCCATCACCCTTTCCACGGCGACGGACCACCGTCGTTCATAGTCGGCGGCGGCACGGTCGAGGTCCGCCACCACGATGCCCACGTGCAGCAGCGGAGGAAGGGAAACAGACATGACGATCTCCTGATCGGACTCATGACACGACGGCGTGTCCGGTTCGCTCGGCATCTGCCCAACTCTGCACGTACGGCGCAGCCCGTGCGTCGGACCGACGGACGAAGCCACCATGGGCCGAAAGCCGGACGACATGTTCGACTTTGGTCCAGGGGCATCCACCTCTGGTCTGATCCATCGCGGTGCGTGCGCGGGGTACTGGCCAGGTGCGACGGCCCGCCTCTAGAGCCAGTCGCGGCGCTTGAAAATCACGTACAAGCTGCCGCAGACAACCCCCATCAAGCCGATCGCGAAGGGGTATCCGAGGTTCCAGCCCAGCTCAGGCATGTGCTCGAAGTTCATGCCGTAGATCGTGCCGACGAGGGTCGGGGCGAAGAGGATGGCGGCCCATGAGGAGATCTTCTTGATCTCCTCGTTCTGTTCGAAGCCCGCCTCCGCCAACGCCCGCATCTCCGCGTTCTGTTGCTGGGTGACCAGGGTGGCGTTGACCGTGAGGATGTCCGTGAGGGCCTGGCGGAAGCCGTCCACGCGCTCGCTGGTGTGGGTGACGTGGTCGGCGACGTCGCGGAGGTAGCGCTGGAGTTCGTCGTCGGTGCCGTACTTGGCGAAGCCCGCCATCAGGCCGTGCAGCATGCCGACCAGGGGGCGGGTGGCGCGCTGGAACTCGACCATCTCGCGGGAGAGTTCGTAGATGCGGCGCGAGACCCAGGGGTCGCCGCCGAAGACCTCGGTCTCGATCTCGTCGATGTCGTTCTGGACGCCGGAGACGACCGGTGCGTAACCGTCCACCACCGCGTCGAGGATGGCGTAGAGCACCGCCTCGGGGCCGAGGCTCAGGAGTTCCGGGGTCTCCTCCATGCGGCGTCGTACGGCGGAGAGGTCGGGGGCGGCGCCGTGCCGGACCGTGATGAGGAAGTCGGGGCCGAGGAACACGTGCAGTTCGCCGAAGTCGACCTCCTCGGACGCGTCGAGGTAGCGGGCCGCGCGCAGGACGACGAACAGCGTGTCCCCGTACCGTTCCAGCTTCGGCCGCTGATGGGCCTCCATCGCGTCCTCGACGGCGAGCGGATGAAGGTCGAACTCGGCCGCCAGGGACAGGATCTCCTCCTCCGTGGGACGGGCGAGCCCGATCCACGCCATGTCGTCCGGCTGCTCGCGCAGCTCACGGAAGGTCTCCGCGAGGGTGGCGGGGTTCGCGACCCGCACACCGTCGCGGTAGAGCGCCGCCTGTACGACGCTGTCGGGCTCCACCGCGTCCGTCTTCGCGTCGGCCGCGGCGGGGCCGGGCGCCGGAGGGTCCGTGGGGGCCTCGGTGGCCGGAGCCGCGGCGCGTCGCCAGATCGGCTTCCGGTTGCCCTTGCCGGTGGGTACGGGGCGGGCTCGGCGCTCCGGCATCGCGGCTGCCTCCGTGTCGTACGTGTCGCACGCCTGTTCCGTCGTGCGTCTTGTCGATCACCGGCAGGATATACGGGTCACCCGGCCGCAGCGGCTCGGCACGATTCCCGGCACGATTGCGGACAGAAGGTGTCCGCAGGGGCCGGTAGCGTGCCGGACATGACGAAGACCTCGACCGCTCCCGTGCTGAGCGTCCGCGAGCTGAACCGTGCGACCCTCGCCCGGCAGTTGCTCCTGCGCCGGGCCACCCTGTCCGCGAAGGACGCCGTCGAACACCTCGTCGGCCTCCAGGCGCAGAACGTGAAGCCTCCGTACCACGCGCTCGCCGCCCGCCTGGAGGGCTTCACGCCGGAGGAGCTGTCCGCCGCCATGGAAGCGCGGGAGGCCGTCCGCATCGTGACGATGCGGTCCACCATCCATACCCACACCGCGGACGACTGCCTGACGCTGCGGCCGCTCGTACAGGCCGCCCGGGAAAGGGAGTTGTACGGTTTTCGCAAAGGGCTCGCCGGGGTCGACCTCGACCGGCTCGCCGCTATCGGCCGGGAGCTCGTCGAGTCCGAACCGCGCACGATGAAGCAGTTGCGGGAGGCGCTGCTCGTCGAGTGGCCGGACGCCGATCCGGCGGCCCTCGCGATCGCCGCCCGCTGTCGGCTGCCGCTCGTCCAGGTCACCCCGCGCGGACTGTGGGGACGCAGCGGCCAGGTCGCGCTCACCACCGCCGAGCACTGGCTCGGCAGGCCGTCCGAACCGGCTCCCGCACCCGACGCCACCGTCCTGCGCTACCTCGCCGCCTTCGGGCCCGCCTCCGTCAAGGACATGCAGACCTGGGCCGGACTGACCCGGCTGCGCGAGGCCTTCGAACGGCTGCGGCCGCAGCTGGTCACCTTCGCCGACGAGCACGGCGTCGAGCTCTTCGACCTGCCGGACGCGCCCCGCCCGGACGCCGACACACCGGCCCCCGCGCGTCTGCTGCCCGAGTTCGACAACCTGCTCCTCTCGCACGCCGACCGCTCCCGGGTGGTGTCCGCCGACTACAAGGGCCGTACCTGGCGGGGCAATCAGGCCTACCCGACGCTGCTCGTCGACGGGTTCCTGGCGGGCGTGTGGCGGCTGGAGGAGACCGGTGGACGGGCCGTGCTTACCGTCGAACCCTTCGGCACGCTCACGGACCGGCAGCGCGCCGAGGTGACGGGGGAGGCGGCGCGGCTGCTGACCGTGCTGAGCGGATCGCCGCAGTCGCCGTCGCCGTCATCGGTCTCGGCTTCGCCCTCGGCCTCGGCCTCGTACGACATTCGGTTCGGGACCGTTGTACGAGGCTGACGGCGGCGGGTGCCCGGGGGAGGCGCCGGACATGTGGATAGGAGGCGTTGCGGGCCGCTCGTGGAGGCCCGCAACGCCCCCTGGCTCTACCTGAGTTGACCTCAGGGAGTATTCGGGGCCGATCCCTCGGCTAGGAGTTGACCTGCGTGGTCACCAGGCTGGAGAACGTGGTCAGGCGGGTGTAGACGCCCGGGTAGCCCGCGTCCGCGCAGCCGTAGCCCCACGAGGTGATGCCGGCGAGCTTGCCGCCGATGATGAGCGGGCCGCCGCTGTCGCCCTGGCAGGTGTCCACGCCGCCGGAGGTGTAGCCCGCGCAGACCATGTCGGAGGAGATGTACGAGGAGCCGTACGCCGACGAGCAGGTCGAGTTGGACACGGTCGGGACCGTGGCCGTGCGCAGCTGGTTGGAGGACGAGCCGCCCGAACTGGTGGTGCCCCAGCCGAGGATGCGGGCCGTGGTGCCGGCCGTGTACAGGCTGGTCTCCGACGCGGAGACGTAGCTGATCGGCGTGTACGGCATCGACGTCGACAGGGTCAGGACGGCGACGTCGTCACCCTCCTCGGCGTCCGTGTAGCTGGGGTTGATCCATATCTTGCTGACCCGGGCGACAGTGCCGTCGGTGCCGTTGCGGTACGTACGGCCGCCGACCACGCGGACGCTGCTCGTGGTCTCGCCGACCATGCAGTGGGCTGCGGTGACGACCTTGGTGGCCGACACCAGGGTGCCGCCGCAGAACTGGCTCTGCGAGGCGGTGGTGATCTGCATGACGTACGGGTACGTGGCGGCCGTGGTCGTCGTGCCGCCGACGATGGGGGCGGGGGCGGCACTTGCGGTGGTCGCGCCGAGAAGACAGGTGGTCGCGGCGGCGGCGACGGCCGCGGTGACGGCGGCGGCCTTCTTGGCAAAGGTGAGCCCGAACATGGATCTCCTCAGGAGTGCCGGTGGGGGGTGCACTGTGGGGTGGTGCGTCGGCCTGCGGGGTGGGTCAACGGTAGGAGTGGGGCGGGGGTGTTCCCAATGAGGGAACTCCCTCGGGCGGTGACCGAGGGATAACCCTCGGTCACGTTCGCCCCGGGCCGGGCGTTGTGTGCCGACTGCGGGCCCGGTGGGGGCCGGCCGCGCCGTTCCCCGCGCCCCTAAAAGCCAAAAGATTGCGCCGTTCCCCGCGCCCCTGAAAAGTTGCGCGGCGAGCTCACTCCCCCCGGTGCTGCCCCGCAGCCAAGCGCACGATGTCCACCCGTGAGCGGATGCCCAGCTTTCGGTAGACGCGGGTCAGCGTGGCCTCGACCGTCTTCACGCTGATGAACAGGCGCGCGGCGATCTCGCGGTTCGTGGCGCCCTCCAGGACCAGCGCCGCGACCTGGCGTTCCGTCGAGGCCAGCCGGTCGAGATGCGGCAGCACCGACTCGGGGGCGGCCGGGGCGGAGACGCCGGGGGAGGCCGCGGCGGGGGCGGAGTCGGCCGCGGCGACCGCGTCCAGCTGGCGCAGCCACGGCATCGCCCGGCAGCGCCGGAACAGCCGCGCCGCCTCGTCGTACGAGCCCCGCCCCGACTGCTCCGCGCGCAGCCGTGCCAGCGCGAACGCGGCCCGGGCCTCTTCGAGTCCGTAGCCCAGTTGCGCCAGCCGGTCCTGAGCAGACGTCAACTGCTGTGCCGCCGCCTCGTGTCGCCCGGTCGCGGCCTTCACCAACGCCTCGGCCCGGTCCAGCACGGCCAGCACGCTCGCCCGCCGCAGCCGTACCGCGTGCTCGCGCGTGGCGGTGATGACGTCCTGCGCCTCCGCCGGTTCGCCGACCAGGACCAGTGCCTCGGCGAGGTCGCCGTGCCAGCGGCCCCGCGCCGGATCGGAGATGCCGAGCCGCTGTTCCGACTCCCGGGCCCGGCGCAGCGAGCGGACCGTGCCGGCCGCGTCCCCGGCCACCAGCTGGGCGTGCCCGAGCGCGCCCAGGGCCCGCGAGAGGTAGATCAGGTCGCCGTCGTCCTCGGCCCGCCGCACCGCGTCCCCGGCCAGGACCAGTGCCCGGTGCACATCGCCGCCCGCGGCCTCGGCGAGCGAGGTGAACATGTTGCCCGCGGCCTCGCCGATCCCGGTGTCCCGGGCGAGCCGCAGACTCTCGTGGGCGAGGTCGAGCGCCCGGCCGCAGTGCCCGGAACGCAGTTCGGTCTCCGCGAGCCCGCGCAGGAAGTGCACCTCGCTCTCGACGATGCCGCGCCTGCGCACCTCGCCGAGCAGCCGGGTGATCGAGACCCGGGCGTCCGTGAGCTGGTCGCTCATGATCAGCCAGCGGAAGCGGGTGGCGCCGGCTCCGTTGTGGTCGACGGCCACCCGCAGGTCCTGCGGTTCCGCGAGGGCCTTCTCCAGGGTCGCCGGGGCCGCGGGGTGCCCCATCAGGGTCTCCATCTGGGCCTGGAAGGACAGGGCCAGCAGTTCGGTGCTCCGGTCGCCCGCGGTGGCCGCCAGCCGCGCCGCGCGGGCGGCCTCCTCGCGGCCCTTGTCCATCGCGCCCTCCACGAGGAGCGCCCGCCACGCCAGTTGGTAGCGGACCAGCGCCAGCAGCCGCGGGTCCTCGCCCGCGTCCGCGAGGGCCTGCGGGAACACCGCTTCGACGTCGGCCATCGCCTGCCCGGCCGCGTCGATCACGACCATCCAGGCGCGGACCCGGACGGCCGGGTCCGTCGCGCGTTCCAGGACGTCTCGGGCCACCTCGCGGGCGAGGTCGATCTCGCCGGAGGTCAGCGCGTCCTCGGCGGACCGCAGCCGCCGCTCGTCGGCGCCGACGCGGCTGCCGGCCGGGGTGTGCCGGGCGGCGAGCAGTCCGAGCTGGGCCGCCACCGAGGGCGCGCCGCGGTCCCGGGCCAGGGCGGCGGCCTCGGAGAGCCGTTCGGCGACCTGTTCGTCGGTGCCGGTGGTGGCCAGCGCGAGATGCCGGGCCCGCTCGATCGGCTCGGAGGCGGCCGTCGACAGGGCGGCATGGGCGGCCCGCCGTTCCTGGGGTGTCGCCTGGGCGTACAGCGCGGCCGAGACGAGGGGGTGCGCGAACCGCACGGCGCCCTCCTGCCCGTCCGGGCCGTTGCCGTCCGGACCCTGGGCCGCCACCAGTCCGAGGGAGGCGGCCAGCGCGATCTCGGCCTCCGCGTCCGGACGGCCCGCGGACTCCAGCAGCGACTGGGTGGGGCGGGCTCCGGCGCTCGCCACCAGGAGCGTCTGCCGGGCCTCGGCGGACAGCAGTTCCAGACGGCTGAGCACGAGGGCGCGCAGCGAGGTCGGCACCGGCAGCGGCTCGCCGGGCCGGGGCGGCGTCGGACTCTCGGCGAGGGCCCGGCCGATCTCCAGCGCGAAGAGCGGGTTGCCGCCGCTGGTGTGATGGATGTCCCGCTGGGTCGAGCGGCGCAGCCCGGTGTATCCGCGGGCGGTCAGCAGCTCGGAGGTCTGCGGCCGGGACAGCGGGGTCAGCCGCAGGGCCAGCGTCTCCGGCGGATACGCGCGTAGATACGGGTCGTGCTCCTGCTCCTTCGGTTCCGTTCCGGTGCGCACCGCGCCGAGCATCCGCACCGGCATACCGCCGAGGCGCCGGGCGGCGAAGGCGAGCAGCTCGGCGCTGGGCGCGTCCAGCCACTGCAGATCGTCGGCGACGAGGAGGACGGGCCCCTTGGCCGCCAGGGCGCGCAACACCGAGAGGACGGCGAGCCGCAGCGCCAGGCCGTCCTGGTGCAGGGACGATTCCGCGCGCCCGGTGAGGGCCGCTTCGAGCGCGGCCTGCTGCGGGGCGGGCAGTGCGTCGGCGACCTCGTCGGCGACCAGACCGAGCAGATCGACCAGTGCCAGGAACGGGAGATGCGATTCGGACTCGGTGGCGGAGCAGCGCAACACAGTCCGGGCCGATTCGGCGTATTCCGCAGTGATTGCCCGCAGGACGGTCGACTTTCCTATTCCGGGCGGACCGTGCAAGAGGAGGCTGCCCCCTCGGGAGAGCTGGCCGCGTGCTCGTCCGAGCAGCTCCTCCCGCCCGATGACCTGGTCGGAACGGGGTCTGACAGGCTCTTCGAAATCCCGTCGCACGCGCACCGCTCCCCTCAAGTCGTGTCCGGAACAATCTTATGCAAAGAGCCCCTGAATTTCGGGGGGTTCGACCGTGAGGGAAATAACAGAGATTCGGTATACGGGATTTCATGGCACCCGCACATGTATGAAACACACGGAGTGGTACGGACCTTCACGGCAGCAGCCCCGCCCGCCGCGCCGCCACCACGGCCTCCAGCCGCGTATGGGCCCCCAGCTTGCGCATCGCCGACCGCAGATACGCCTTCACGGTCTCCGCGCGCAGCCCCAGCCGCTCCCCGGCCCCCGCGTTGGTCGTACCGACGGCCACACAGCTGAGAACGTCCAGCTCACGCGGGGTGAGCCGGATCTGCTCCGCTGTCCGGAGCGATCCCGCCGACCGGTCCGGGCCCGGCGGCTGCGCCGGTCCGGACGGCCGTGCCCGTCCCGGCGAGGCCGCCAGCGTCTCGCAGACCGAGAGCAGCTCGGCCCGCAGCGCCGGGTCCATGACCCGCGGGGCCAGCGCGCGCAGCGCACCGTGCGCCTCCCGGAGCCGCTCCCAGGCCACGCCTTCCGCCCCCTGCGCCCCCGGGTTCCTCTGCGGCCCCCAGGGCACCCCGGGCTCCCGCGCCGCCGCCAGCAGGCCGTACGCCTCGTCGCGTACGGCCAGTGACTGCTCCATGTCCCGGGCGGCCTCCACCGCCGCGGACAGCGTGCGGTCGCCCAGGGGCTGGGCCGAGCGCAGGGCGCCGTACAGGACACCGCGCACCCGGCGGCGTACGACGACGGGGACCGCGAGGACGGAGCGCAGCCCCTCCGCGGCGACCGCGACGTCGTACTCGTGGCTGATCCGCCGGGACGAGGAGTAGTCCGTCACCGCGCACGGCCGGACGAGAGCGACCGCCTTCCCGCCGAGCCCGTTGCCCGAGGACACCGCGAGCGCGCTCAGCGCGGCCGTCGTCGTGCCGTTCAGCTCGCTGATGCGGACCTGCGCGCGGCCCGGTTCGACCAGCCCGCCGAAGGCGACGGCGAGCCCCGTCTCCCGCCGCAGCCGCATCAGCGCGCCGCGCATCTCCACCGCATCGGCGCCGCCAGTTGCCACGTGCTCGTCCCTTCACCGTCACGGACCCCCCGTCCGGGGGTAGTGAGACCCGCATCACGGATTACACGATGGGGGAGAGCCACCCGGCAATGGTCCGGGACCGAGGAGGACTGATGACGACGCCGCCGACGACGCCGGCCCACTCCACGCCCACGGAGCCCACGGAGAGCTTCCGCGCGGCGCGGGACTTCCTGCTGGCGCACCGCGAGGACTACAGCACGGCCTACGAGGGTTTCTCCTGGCCCCGTCCCGAGTACTTCAACTGGGCACTCGACTGGTTCGACGTCATCGCGGCCGGCAACTACCGGACCGCGCTGCACATCGTCGAGGAGGACGGCTGCGAGATCGAGCTGTCCTTCGCCGAGCTGTCCATGCGCTCCGACCGGGCCGCCGGCTGGCTGCGCGAGCTGGGGGTCCGCGCCGGTGACCGCATCCTGGTCATGCTCGGCAACCAGGCCGAGCTGTGGGAGACCGCGCTGGCCGCGATGAAACTGCGTGCCGTGGTCATCCCCGCCACCCCGCTGCTGGGCCCGGCCGACCTGCGCGACCGGGTCGAACGGGGCCGTGTCCGGCACGTCGTCGTGCGCGCCGAGGACACGGCCAAGTTCGACGAGGTGCCCGGCGACTACACACGTATCGCGGTGGGAGCGGTCGGGGCTGTGGAGGCGGTGGGAGCCCACGGTGCTGGACGTGCGGGCTGGCACGCCTACGACGAGGTCCATGCGCGCGCCTTCGAGCCGTTCACGCCGGACGGCCCCACCCGGGCCGACGACCCTCTGATGCTGTACTTCACGTCGGGCACCACCGCCCGCCCCAAACTCGTCGAGCACACCCATGTCTCGTACCCGGTCGGCCACCTCGCGACCATGTACTGGATCGGCCTCAAGCCCGGTGACGTGCATCTGAACATCGCCTCGCCCGGCTGGGCCAAGCACGCCTGGTCGAACCTCTTCGCCCCCTGGAACGCGGAGGCGACCGTCTTCATCCACAACTACACGCGCTTCGACCCGGGCCGGCTGATGGCGGAGATCGAGCGGGTCGGGGTGACGACGTTCTGCGCGCCGCCCACCGTGTGGCGCATGCTCATCCAGGCCGACCTGAGCCGGCTGCGGACGCCCCCGCGCGAGGTCGTCGCCGCCGGTGAACCGCTCAACCCCGAGGTCATCGAGCAGGTGCGCAGGGCCTGGGGCGTCACGATCAGGGACGGCTTCGGGCAGACCGAGACGGCCGTCCAGGTGTCCAACAGCCCAGGTCAGACACTGAAGACGGGGTCGATGGGACGGCCGAGCCCCGGCTACCGCGTCGAACTGCTCGACCCGGTGACCGGCGCCCCGGGCGCGGCCGAGGGCGAGATCGCACTCGACCTGTCCGTGCGGCCGGTGGGCGTCATGACCGGCTACCACGGCGACCCCGACCGCACGGCCGAGGCGATGGCGGACGGCTACTACCGCACCGGTGACGTCGGCTCGCGCGACGCCGACGGCTATGTCACTTATGTGGGACGGTCGGACGACGTTTTCAAGGCAAGTGACTACAAGATCAGCCCCTTCGAGCTGGAGAGCGCGCTCCTGGAGCACGAGGCCGTCGCCGAGGCCGCCGTCGTGCCCGCGCCGGACGACCTGCGGCTCGCGGTCCCCAAGGCGTACATCGTGCCGGCGGAGGGCTGGGAGCCGGGCCCCGACACCGCGAAGGTGCTCTTCGAGCACTCGCGCACGGTCCTCGCCCCGTACAAGCGCATCCGCAGGCTGGAGTTCGGCGAGCTGCCCAAGACGGTGTCCGGGAAGATCCGGCGCATCGAGCTGCGCGAGGCCACGGCGGCGGGTTCCGACGCCGAGTACCGCGAGGAGGACTTCCGATGACCGATCCGACGACCGCCCCGATGACTGCCCCGACGACCGAACGGACGCCCACGCAGCTGTCGTACGCGCACGGGGTGAGCGGCACCGGACTGCTCGGGGACACGATCGGGGCCGACCTCGAACGGGCGGTGAGCCGTTGGCCGGACCGCGAGGTGCTCGTCGACCTGCCCTCGGGACGGCGCTGGACGTACGCCCGGTTCGCCGCGGACGTCGACCGGCTGGCGTGCGCGCTGCTCGCGAGCGGCGTGGCCAAGGGCGACCGGGTGGGCATCTGGGCGGTCAACTGCCCCGAATGGATGCTCGTCCAGTACGCCACCGCCCGCATCGGCGCGGTCATGGTGAACATCAACCCCGCCTACCGCACCCACGAGGTCGAGTACGTCCTCAAGCAGGCGGGCATCTCACTGCTGTTCGCCTCGCTCAGCCACAAGACGAGCGACTACCGGGCGATGGTCGGCCAAGTGCGCGGCGCGTGCCCGGAGTTGCGGGAAACCGTGTACATCGGGGACCCGACCTGGGACGCGCTGCTCGACCGCGCCACCCCGGAACTCCATGAACAACTCCCCCTCCTCGCACGGGAGTTGTCCTGCGACGACCCGATCAACATCCAGTACACCTCGGGCACGACCGGGTTCCCCAAGGGCGCGACCCTCTCCCACCACAACATCCTCAACAACGGCTATTTCGTGGGGGAGTCGATCGCCTACACCGAACGGGACCGTATCTGCGTGCCGGTGCCCTTCTATCACTGCTTCGGCATGGTGATGGGCAACCTCGCGGCCACCTCGCACGGCGCGTGCATCGTCATTCCGGCGCCGTCCTTCGAGCCCGCGGCGACGCTCCGGGCGGTGCAGGAGGAGTACTGCACCTCGCTGTACGGCGTACCGACGATGTTCATCGCGGAGCTGAACCTCCCGGAGTTCGCGCAGTACGACCTCTCCTCCCTGCGGACCGGCATCATGGCGGGCTCGCCCTGTCCGGTGGAGGTGATGAAACGGGTGGTCTCCGAGATGCACATGGCGGAGGTCTCCATCTGCTACGGCATGACCGAGACCTCGCCCGTGTCCCTCCAGACGCGCCGGGACGACGACCTGGAGCACCGCACCGGCACGGTCGGGCGCGTCCTGCCGCACATCGAGGTCAAGGTGGTCGACCCGGCGACCGGCGTGACACTGCCGCGGGGCTCCGCGGGCGAGCTGTGCACCCGGGGCTACAGCGTGATGCTCGGTTACTGGGAGGAGCCCGAGGAGACCGCCGAGGCCGTCGACGCGGGGCGCTGGATGCACACCGGGGACCTGGCGGTGATGCTCGACGACGGATACGTACAGATCGTCGGCCGGATCAAGGACATGATCATCCGGGGCGGCGAGAACATCTACCCGCGCGAGATCGAGGAGTTCCTGTACGCGCACCCGAAGATCGCCGACGTACAGGTGGTCGGCGTGGCGCACGAGCGGTACGGCGAGGAGGTACTGGCCTGCGTCATCCCACGCGACCCCGCCGATCCGCCGACCCTGGCGGAACTGCGCGCCTTCTGCGAGAACCGCCTGGCCCACTACAAGGCACCCACCCGCCTGCGCATCATGGACGCGTTCCCGATGACGGTCTCGGGAAAGGTACGCAAGATCGAACTCCGCGAGCAGTACACCCCTCAGGACTAGCCCCGTAAGGGGCGCGAGGAACGGCGCGAGCAACCACGACGCTCCCGCACGCACAAACCCACGCAGCCCCCACCCCCTAAGGGGCGCGAGGAACGGCGCGACCAGCCACGACGCTCCCGCACGCACAAACCCACGCAGCCCCCTGCCCCCTGAGGGGCGCGGGGAACTGCGCGACCAGCCACAGCGAACCCGCACCCGCAACACCCCGCCCACAACACCCCCACCCCCAACGCCCCCACCCCTGGGAGAGGGGCCGGGGCCGCCGCCCATGCCCACCGCCTATGCCCCTGACCCCTGCACCGGACGGTGCCCCACGCTCCTACCCGCCCCCCGAACACCCCCACGCGCTCACTCACACGTGTCTCGAACAGCCAATTCGCCGACGCGATGAGGACTAAAACGGGTCACTCCGGCGGTCGCGCGACCGCGACGTTCGGCGGGGCAGCGGTGGGGGAGCGGTGGGGATGCGAGTCGGACTGCACAGTGCGCAGGCGCGCAGACGCATGTGGTTCGCCGTATGCGCGGTGGCACTCGCGGCACTGGCCGCGATCCTGCGCTTCTGGTGGCAGGACTCCGCCACCGCCGGCGTCCTGCTGACGGCCCTCGGCGCCTTCATGTCGGTCGCCGCGCTGATGGCCGACGTACTGCGCGGCGACACCACCGCGCGCCCGGACGGCGACGGCGCTCACCGGCGCCGGGCCGTCGAGGCGCTCGCGGAGGCCGTACGGGAGCAGTGGGCCGCCGAGGCACGGCTGCGGCGCCTCCAGGACCCCGCGCCGCTGGAGGTGGACTGGACCCTCGCGGACCGCCGCCTGGCCGACCATCCGTACAACATCCCGCCCGGCACGGTGCTGCCCCGCCCCCGCGCGGGCGGCGTCACCCCGGGCACCCCGGATCCGGGCACCCCGCAGCCGGGCACCCCCGATCCGGCCGCCCCGGATCCGGCCGCCGCACCGCCGGGCCCGCGCGTCGTGGTCCTGGGCGAGCCCGGATCGGGCAAGAGCGTGCTGGCCATGCGGTACGTCCTCGACCGCCTCGCGGCCCGCGAGGAGGGCGGACCGGTCCCGGTGATCTTCCCGCTCGCCTCGTGGGACCCCCTGCGCGCGTCGCTGCGCGACTGGCTCGCGGTCCGGCTCGCCGCCGACTACCGGCCGCTGGCCGCGCAGGCCGACGACCGGCGCACCCTGGCCCGCGTCCTGGTCGACATGGGCCTGGTGGCACCGGTCCTCGACGGCTTCGACGAACTGCCCCGCGCCGCCCGCGCGACGGCCGTACGCCGGATCAACGCCGAACTCGATCCGGGCGCACCCTTGCTGCTGACCAGCCGCGGCGACGCCTGGGCCGCCGCGGTGGAGGAGGGCGACGTACTCACCGGGGCCGAGGTGGTGGAGCTGCGGCCCCTGGACCTCGTACGGGCCGGGGTGCATCTGGAGCGTTCGGCGCGGCCGTTGCGCGTGACGGCGGACGGCGTCCCGCACACCGTGTGGACGCCGGTGCTGCGGAAACTGGCGGAGCGGCCCGACCTGCCGCTGGCCCAGGCACTCACCACACCGCTGATGGTCGCCCTGGCCCGCACCGTCTACGGCGACACCTCCCGCGACCCCGCGCCGCTGCTCGACCCACGGCGCTTCCCCACGGTGGCGGCGGTCGAGGGGCACCTCCTGGAGGCGTTCGTACCGGCCGCGTTCGCGGACGCCGGGCCGCGGGCCGCCGCCGACGCCACCCGCCGGCTCACCGTGCTGGCCCGCGGGCTGCACCGCCGTGGCACGGGCCGGCTGGCCTGGTGGGAGCTGGAGTCGCTGGTGCCGCGGACCCTCGCCCTGTACGCGCCGGGCCTGCTGGCCCTCGCCGTGCTGTCCTTGTTCCTGCTGCCGGTCACCCTGGCCCGCGCGGTCGACGACCTGGCCGGACTTGAGGACGTGCTGTCCCTGGTCGCCCTGCTCGTCGGCCAGACCCTGGGGTTCGCGTTCGGGGTCCGCTACCTGCTGCCGTCCGGGCGGCGGGGACGACCGGGGACACCTGGTCCTGACCGCGGCTTCCGGCGACGGCAGGCGCTGGTCACCACCGGGGTGAGCGCGCTGATGTGGGCGGGGTACGCGTACTTCGACGATCTGCGCTTCGGGTTCCGCTTCGGCGGGGTCAGCGACGGCTGGATGCCGGATCTGCTCGGCGGATTCCTGTTCTCGCAGCTGTTCACCCTGTTCCTCGGCATCGCGGGGCTCTCCCGCCGGCCGATCCCGCTCGGGCTGCCCTGGAGCGGGGCCATGAGCCGGGTGGCGGCCCGGCTGGGCGGGGCTGGGCTGGCGGCGGCCGGAACCGTCACGGCGGGCGTGGCCCTGCTGGGCCGGGAAGGCAACCCGTGGACCGTGCTGCTCGGCACCACCTGCGCGGCGGCGGGCACCGCCCTGATGGCGAGCGCGACGAACCGGGGCGGCCAGGACGGGGCGCACACCCCGCGTGCCGGGCGGATCGCCCGCCGGTTCGTGACGGGCGCGGTCCGGGGCACCGCCGCGGCGATGCTGATCGGGGTCGCCTCCTGCACGGCGGGCGGGTTCGCGGCGGTGGGCGTGACCGCGCTCAAGTCCCGCACGGCGGCGGACCTGAGGGACCGGGAGATCGACGGCTGGTACTTCTCCGAACGGGCCGGAGTGCGCAGCGCCGTCACGGAACGGACCCTGCGGGGCGGTCTGCTGCTGCCCGGGGACGGCGCCCGCCCGGTGGCCTTCGCCGGGAGGACCCGGCCGCCGAACTGCACGATGCCCCTGCTGCCCGGGCGCCGCTGCGTGGACTTCGTGTCACGGCGGACGGTCTTCGAATCGCGGCACGGTGACGTCGTCGCGCTCATCACCCCGGGCGCCGGCCCCGGCACGACGGCGGTCCATCCGACGAACCTGCGGTCGGTCCTGCCGGACGCGGGCCGGGACTGGCTGACCCAGGGACCCGCGGCGGGCGTGGTGGCCCGCGATCTGCCCCAGATCCTGGTCTCGGGCCTGCTGATCGGAGTGGTGGGCGGCTGTGTGTGCGGGGTCTACCGCGCGCTCAGTGTGCCCTCGGACCTGATGCGCGCGGCGAGCCCCGGTCTCTCGCTGCGCACCGACCGGACCGCGTCCCTGACCCGGGGCGGGATGGTCGCCCTGCTCGTGGCCCTCGTCTGTGTGCCCGTCGTGGCGACGCCCGGCGACTGGGGCGGCCTGGTGCACCTGGGTACGCAACTGTGGCTGCCGCTGGGCACGGCGGCGCTGGCGTTGAGCGCCTGGGGCCGTTTCCTGGTCGCGCGCAGCTGGCTGGCGGCGACCGGTCAACTGCCGTGGCGGCTGATGGCGTTCCTGGACGAGGCACACCAGCGGGGCGTGCTGCGCCAGTCGGGGGCGGGGTTCGAGTTCCGCCACCTGCGGTTACAGGCACAGCTCGCCACCGGACCGACGGCGGACGTGGTGGCGGCCCGGTCCCCGGGATCCAGGAGGCTCCCGGGCCCGCCCGACGCCCCGGACATGGACGAGGGCTTCGACATCCACCACCGCACGTCCTAGGGGGTGTCCGCACTCGGGACGGGGCGGCACCTCTAGGCGTGCCGCCCCGGCTGCTCCATCGGCAGATACATGCACACCCGGGGGCGGCGGTCGAGGCCCTGCTCGGCCTCCCCGGCGAGGACTCTCCGCAGCCCCGGGGTGAGGTCGGCGTCCGGCAGGACACGGAAGCCGAGCCGCTCGTAGTAGGGCGCGTTCCAGGGGACCTCGGCGAAGGTGGTGAGCGTGAGTCCGGTCAGCCCCTGCTCCAGCGCGCGCTCGGCGGCGTACGCGATCAGGGTCCGGCCCACGCCCTGGTGCGCGGCGTCCGGGTGGACGGAGACCTGCTCGATGTGGAAGGCGCCGTCCAGGGGCTCACCGATCAGGTACGCGACGAGCCGGCCCGTGGCGTCCTCGGCGACCCAGGCGTGGCCCGCCTTGCGGAAACGCTCCAGGACGTCGAGCGCGGGCGGCTCGTCGTCGGCGATCTCCGGCATGCCGAAGATACGGAAGGGCTCGCCCGCGGCACGTTCGATGTCCTGGAGCAGCGGGAGGTCGGCGGAAGTGGCCGCTCTGACGGTCATGGGGTCAAGTATGCGACTGCTTCGGCGAGTTGGTGCGATCACGCGCCGGTCGCGACGAGGTCGTCGGCGAGGCTGTTCGCCGGCTGCGGGGTGCCGGTGAGGTCCAGTACGAACAGGGGGACGCCCAGCGAGTCGGCGCGGGCGCGGGCGTCCTTCTCGTAACCGGCCAGCGAGAAGTAGACGCAGCCGGACGACTCCGTCATCGCCGTCAGCCACAGGCACTCCACGTCCCGCAGGGAGGCCGGGCGCACGGTCGGGTCGACCAGGGCGACCATCCCGCGGGCCGCGAGCCCTATGCCGGAGGGTGGCCGCTGGTCGGCCCGCCGTATGTCCCGGTACCCGAGCCAGCGCAGATACAGCGCGGCGGCGGTCACCGCGTCCCGGGCCGTCCGGATGGTCACCGGCTGGAACGCGGGGCGGGGTGCCGGTTCCGTACGGGGGAGGGGAAGCGAGACGGCGGCGGGCAGCCGCTGGGGGCGTGCCCGCGGCTTCCCGCCCGGCCCCCGCGCCGCCCCTCCGGGCGCGGCTTCCGGGGGCACGCCACTGCCGGAACCCTCGCTGCCCTGGCCACCCTCGCTGCCCTCGCCATCCGGGCTGCCCGGGTCACCCGGCTGGATGGGTCCGTCCGAGCCGTCCGGGTCCTCCGCGCCGGAGGCACGTGCCTCGTCGGCGAACCCCGTACACGCGTCGGCTCCGTCGAGTCCCGTCCCGTCGGGGTCGGGGTCGGGGTCGGGGTCGGGGTCGGGGTCGGGGCCAGCGGGGTCGGCGTGGGCGAGGCCGGTGGTGGCCGGCCCGGACCCCGCCACCGGTACCCGCAGCACCGTCCCGCACGGGCAGCCGAGTTCCGGTCGGGGCCACTGGTCCGCGCGTCCGCAGGTGCCGCAGGGGATCGTCACCCAGCCCTCGTCCCAGGTGTGGTGGGTGATGGACTCGGGGGCCGCCCCCGAGTCCAGCGCGGGAGTGACCGGCGCACCGCACGCGCACGGGTACGTCGGCGCCGCATAGACATGCTCGCGCCGACAGGCCGGACATGTCACCGGCACGCTCTCGGCCATGACTCTCTCCAGAACACGTGACACCGAACCGCAGGGGAGCTGCTTCTCCATCGTCCTCCGGAACGTCGTCCTCCGGCAGGGAATCGATCGGACGCCCCGTGATTGACCGCGCACGCGGGCCTGCCTCGCGCCCTTGACGCCCTCCGGCCGCCCACCTACATTGCTTCCAGATAGTAGAAGTTAGTTTCCGTAATACGGAATTTGAAGCTCTCCGCGGGGCGCGACGGGAGCCCGAATCCGGCAGCCGAAGCAGGAGTACGCAATGGCCCGTATGACCGCTGCCCGCGCGGCAGTCGAAATCCTCAAGCGCGAGGGCGTCACCGACGCGTTCGGTGTCCCGGGCGCGGCGATCAACCCCTTCTACGCGGCGCTCAAGGCCTCCGGCGGCATCGGCCACACCCTGGCCCGCCATGTCGAGGGTGCCGCCCACATGGCGGAGGGCTACACCCGCACCGCGCCCGGCAACATCGGCGTCTGCATCGGGACGTCAGGACCCGCCGGCACCGACATGATCACCGGTCTGTACTCCGCGACCGGCGACTCCATCCCGATCCTGTGCGTCACGGGCCAGGCCCCGACCGCCGTGATCCACAAGGAGGACTTCCAGGCCGTCGACATCGCGTCGATCGCCAGGCCGGTCGCCAAGATGGCGGTCACCGTGCTGGAGGCCGCCCAGGTCCCGGGCGTCTTCCAGCAGGCCTTCCATCTGATGCGCTCGGCCCGTCCGGGCCCGGTCCTCATCGACCTGCCCATCGACGTCCAGCTCACCGAGATCGAGTTCGACCCGGAGACGTACGAGCCGCTGCCGGTCTACCGGCCCGCGGCGACCCGTGCCCAGGTCGAGAAGGCGATCGCGCTGCTGAACGAGTCCGAGCGGCCGCTGATCGTCGCGGGCGGCGGCATCATCAACGCCGACGCCTGCGAACTGCTCGTGGAGTTCGCGGAGTTGACCGGAGTTCCGGTCGTCCCCACCCTCATGGGCTGGGGCATCCTCCCCGACGACCACGAGCTGAACGCCGGCATGGTGGGCCTCCAGACCTCGCACCGCTACGGCAACGCCACCTTCCTGGAGTCCGACTTCGTCCTCGGCATCGGCAACCGCTGGGCCAACCGCCACACCGGCAAACTCGACGTCTACACGGCCGGACGGACGTTCGTGCACGTCGACATCGAACCCACCCAGATCGGCAAGATCTTCGCCCCGGACTTCGGCATCGCGTCCGACGCGAAGGCCGCGCTGGAGCTGTTCGTGGCGGTGGCACGGGAGTTGAAGGCCGAGGGCGGGCTGCCGGACCGGTCCGGGTGGGCCGAGGCCGCCCAGGAGAAGAAGGCGTCCCTCCAGCGGCGTACGCACTTCGACGACATCCCCATCAAGCCGCAGCGCGTCTACGAGGAGATGAACAAGGCCTTCGGCCCCGAGACGCGGTACGTCACCACCATCGGCCTCTCCCAGATCGCCGGCGCGCAGATGCTGCACGTCTACCGGCCCCGGCACTGGATCAACTGCGGTCAGGCGGGCCCCCTCGGCTGGACCGTCCCTGCCGCGCTCGGCGTCGCCAAGGCCGATCCCGGCGCACAGGTGGTCGCGCTCTCCGGCGACTACGACTTCCAGTTCATGATCGAGGAGCTGGCCGTCGGGGCCCAGCACCGTATCCCGTACGTCCATGTGCTGGTGAACAACGCCTACCTGGGCCTCATCCGGCAGGCGCAGCGCGGGTTCGACATCGACTTCCAGGTCAACCTGGAGTTTGAGAACATCAACTCGCCCGAGCTGGGTGTGTACGGGGTCGACCACGTCAAGGTCGTCGAGGGGCTCGGCTGCAAGGCGATCCGGGTGACCGACCCGGGCGAGCTGGGCGCCGCCTTCGAGCAGGCGAAGAAGCTGGCCGCCGAGTTCCAGGTGCCGGTGGTCGTCGAGGCGATCCTGGAACGTGTCACCAACATCTCGATGTCGACGACCAACGACATAAGCAACGTCGTGGAGTTCGAGGAGATCGCCACCGAGCCGGGTCACGCGCCCACGTCCATCAAAACCCTGAAGGTCTGAACCTGAAGGTCAGAACCCTGAAGGTCTGACCCGCCCCGACAAGCCCGCCCCGACAAGCCCTTCCCGGCAAGCTCTCTCCGACAAGCCGAGGCCCCGTCCTGAGTCGTCAGGACGGGGCCTCGCGCCGTGCTCAGCCCCGGCCGCCCCCGCCGCGACCCGAGCCGAACCCGGCGCCCCCGTGCTTTCCCCCGTGCCTCGCCCCGAGCGGGGCGACCGTCACCGCGGCAGGCGGCCCGCTCCGCGACAGCGCCGCGAACGGCTCGTGCCGACACCTCAACCGGCTGCCCATGCGTCCCACCCCCGTTTCAGGACCAGCCCGCGGTGTACTCCGTAGGGGGCCCGCCGCCCCCGTGCCGGCGGGCCCCATGTGCTGAGAATGTGCCCAACCGCACGGTGAGTTGAAGCCTCAAGGGGCATGTTCAGAGGTTGATTTGAGGGTTCCGTAGCGGGCGTACGCCCACCGCTGTACGCCCACCGGCGTACGGACGACGAAGAGCGCCGGGTACGGGACTCTCCGTACCCGGCGCTCTTCGTCGTCGGGGCTCTCAGCCGGCCTTGTGCTCTCGGCCGGTCCTCGGTTCTCGGCCGGGACCGCGGCGGTGCGACGGTTCCGGGCTTCCCTTCCCTCATGTCGAGAAGGGGACCCGGGACCTTCACCACCGCACTGGCGTGCACACCGCCGCGGCCCTCGCCCTGCCCGCTCGTCGCGTGGACTACCCCTCATCCGGGTCCACGGTCCTCGCGGGCGGTGCGCCCGGTGCCTGACCTCCCGTCAGACCCCAGGCGCAGCTCATGAGTTGTTGGTACCGGGCGGCGCCGCCGCTTGGGCGCGACAGGACAGGTGTCAGCGCCGGCGCCGCCCGGGTCTGTGGGGGCGGGCGGTCAGACCCGCTCGCCGGAGAGGCGCTCCACCGCGCGCAGCAGCGCGGAGTGGTCCAGGCCGCCGTCGCCCTGGGCGCGCAGGGACGCGACGAGCTGGGCGACCACGGCGCCGACGGGCAGCGCGGCACCGACCGTGCGGGCGGCGTCCGTGACGATGCCCATGTCCTTGTGGTGCAGGTCGATCCGGAACCCCGGCTTGAAGTCGCGGTTCAGGAAGTTGTCCTTCTTGCGGGTCAGAACGGTCGACCCGGCGAGGCCGCCGTTCAGCACGTCCAGGGCCGCCTTCAGGTCGACACCCGACTTCTCCAGGAAGACCACGGCCTCGGCGCACGCCTGGATGTTCACGGCGACGATCAGCTGGTTCGCGGCCTTCACGGTCTGGCCGGAGCCGTGCGGACCGCACAGCACGATGGTCCTGCCCAGCGCCTCGAAGATCGGCTCGGCCTGGTCGAAGTCGGCCTGCTCGCCGCCGACCATGATGGACAGCACGGCCTCGACCGCGCCCGCCTCGCCGCCGGAGACCGGGGCGTCCAGGACCCGGATGCCCTTGGTCCCGGCCGCCTCGGCGAGGTCCACGGAGGTCCGCGGGGTGATGGAGGACATGTCGATGAGGAGGGCCCCGGACCGCGCGTTCTCCAGGATGCCGTCGGGCCCGTACGCGATGGCCTCGACCTGCGGGGAGGCGGGCACCATCGTGATCACGACGTCGGCGTCCCGTACGGCCTCGGCTATCGAGGCCGCCGCGGTGCCGCCCGCCGCGGTCAGCCGCTCCAGCTTGTCCTGCTCCAGGGTGAACCCGGTGACGTCGTAGCCGGCCTTGATCAGGTTCTCCGACATGGGGGAGCCCATGATGCCGAGGCCGATCCAGGCGATCGTCGGACGGGACGCGTGGGAACTGTCGGCGAGATTGCTCATGGTGAGGGTGCCTCTCTGCACACTGTGCTGCGTCAACTGCTCTGCTGTGTCAACTGCTGTGCCGCGTCAACTGCCCTGCTGTGTCGGTGACTTGCCGCTCATCGGGTGACGCGGGCGGCGCGGGCCCCGCGGGGGAGCCAGTCGAAGGAGTCGGCGCTCGGCCGGTCACCCGGCTTGTACTCCAGGCCGACCCAGCCCTCGTACCCCTGCTTGCGCAGCAGGCCGAGCAGTTCGGCCAGCGGGAGCGAGCCGGTGCCGGGTGCGCCGCGTCCCGGGTTGTCGGCGATCTGGACATGGCCGGTCCTGGCGGCGTACCGCTCGATCACCGACGGCAGGTCCTCGCCGTTCATGGACAGGTGGTAGAGGTCCATCAGGAAGCGGGCGTTGCCCAGCCCCGTCGCCTCGTTCACCCTGTCGACGACGGCGATCCCGGCCTCGGCGCTCACCAGCGGATAGAGCGGCGACTCCGGCTTGTTGAGCGTCTCGATCAGCAGGACCGCGCCGACGCGGTCGGCCGCGCGGGCCGCCAGTACGAGGTTCTCCAGGGCGAGTTCGTCCTGCTCGGCCGGGTCGACGCCCTCGACGCGGTTGCCGTACAGGGCGTTGAGAGCCGTGCAGCCCAGCGACCGCGCGAACTCCGCGGCCACGTCGATGTTCGCGCGGAACCGCTCGGACTCCCCGCCCGGGATCGACAGCGCGCCCCGGTCCGGGCCCGGCAGCTGCCCGGCGTAGAAGTTGAGGCCCGTGAGCTGGACGCCCGCGTCCTCGATCGCCTTCTTCAGCGCGTCGAGCTCCGCGCGATCGGGGGTGGGGGTGTCGGTCCAGGGCCACCAGAGCTCGACCGCGGTGAAGCCCGCCGCGGCGGCGGCCGCGGGGCGCTCCAGGAGCGGCAGCTCGGTGAAGAGGATCGACAGGTTGACGTTGAAGCGCTGCTCTGCGGCCGCATCCATCGAGAAACCGGGCATGGGGGTCGGCGCTCCCTTCCGTGACGAGTAGGTCCCGGTGGCCGGGCCCGTATCGGTAGTTCCGTATTGCGGAAGTTCTTTTCTGCTTCATGGAAAGGCTGCCTTCGTGGAGGAACCTTGTCAAGGGGGCCCGACGGGAAAAGCGCGCGCGTCCGTGGTGCGGCCCGGGTGCCGTTCGGCGGCCGGGAGATGGATTCCGGGTGGGCTAGGGTCGCCTTCTGGTCGGCCGGGCCTGGGCCGTCGCAGACACGGACCCGAGCGATGCCATGGGGGCACAGTGCGATTGCGAGTGGAGTTCACCACCGAACCCTTCGACCTCGACGAGGCGCCGCCGCACGCGGTGGTCGCCCGCGAGGTCATCGAGGCGGCCGAACTGGACTCTGTCGACGTCGGCCCGTTCGGCAACACCGCCGAGGGCGGGGCGGACTCGGTGCTCACCGCGGTCGACGCGCTGCTGCGCAAGGCCCTGGACGCGGGTGCCACCCGGGTCTCGCTGCAGCTCAACGTGATCGGGGAGGAGGGCCGGTGACCCGGTCCGCGGACGACCCCTTCGTGTCGGCCGTCAAGCCGCTGGTCGACGCCATGGGTGCCGAGATGCTCCCCGCCGACCAGGCGGGGCCCGACGACGTGGTGCTCTCCTGGGAGGGCGTGGACGTCGTGGCCGTCCGCCTGCCGCAGCTCGCCGACTCGCTGGACCACATCCTGGCCGCCCTGGAGCGCAAGCGCGGCAGGCCGCTGGCCGAACTGGACCGCAAGGCCAAGCAGGAGGTCGTACGGATACTTGAGGCGCGCGGAGCCTTCTCCGTACGGCACGGCGTGGAAACCGTCGCGGGCGCGCTCGGCGTCTCACGGTTCACCGTCTACAACTACCTCAACCGCGAGAAGGACGCCTGAGCGGGACGTCTGAGCAGGGAACCTGGGCGGGACGCCTGAGCAGGGAGAACGGTGGTCGGCCCGGGATCGGGGCGCCCGGGCGGAGGCCGTCATCGTTACCTGGTTTTTTCAACAAAGTGTTGACGTGGTGTTTCCGAGGGCGTTAGCTGACCGCAGCCCGTCCAGCACAAGGCCACGGAGGCTTCCCGTGACTTCGAGTACTTCGAGTACGACGACACCCGGCGGCCTCGCCCGGTTCAACACCCTGGAGGAACCCGCGGCCCGCGCCGCCCTCCACGAGCTGTGCGCCTCGACGGCCTGGGCGCACACGCTGCTCACCGGCCGCCCGTACGCCACCGGGGACGACCTCTTCGCCCAGAGCGACGCCGCCATGGCCGACCTGACCGACGCCGACCTGGCGGAGGCGATGGCCGGCCACCCGCCGATCGGCCGCCCGAAGCCGGGCGACCCGACCTCCTCCCGCGAACAGCGCGGAATGGCCGGCGCCTCCGACGAACTCAAGGCGGAGATGCTCGAACTGAACCTGGAGTACCAGGAGAGGTTCGGCCATGTCTTCCTGATCTGCGCGACCGGCCTCACCGGCGAACAGATGCGTGACGCGCTCAAGGAGCGCATCGGCAACACGCCCGCACAGGAGCGCGAGATCGTGCGCACCGAACTGGGCAGGATCAACCGCATCCGGCTCGCCCCACTCGTCGAAGAGGACGCCTCCGCATGACCACCGAGACCACCGCTGCCGTCGCCGCCGTCGCTTCCGTGTCCACGCACATCCTGGACACCAGCGTCGGCCGTCCCGCCGCGCGGGTCGCCGTCCGTCTCGCGGCCCGTGGCGGTCGTGACGCCCGGTGGCAGGCGCTCGGTGGCTCCGCGACCGACGCGGACGGCCGGTGCAAGGACCTGCCGGCCCTGCCGGAGGGCACCACACACGTACGCCTCGACTTCGCCGTCGAGGAGTACTTCGAGCACAAGCCCGCGAGCGAGCCCGAGAGCGAGCCCGGGAACAAGCCCGTGAAGAACCAGGCCGAGGCGCAGCAGGACGCCCCCGCGAACCGGGACAGCGGTGCCGCACCGGTGTTCTTCCCCGAGGTGGCGATCACCTTCGCCGTCAGCCCGGGGGAGCACTATCACGTACCGCTGCTGCTCAACCCGTTCGGCTACTCCGTTTACCGAGGGAGCTAGCAGACATGACCACCCAGCCCCGTTCCGCCCGTCCGGCTGTCCTGGCGCAGAACCAGTACGGCAAGGCCGAGAACCGCGTCGTCAGGATCACCCGCGACGGCGCCACCCACCACATCAAGGACCTGAACGTCTCCGTCGCCCTCAGCGGTGACATGGAGGAGGTCCACTACTCGGGCTCCAACGCGAACGTCCTGCCGACGGACACCACCAAGAACACGGTGTACGCCTTCGCCAAGGAGCACGGCATCGAGTCCGCCGAGCAGTTCGGCATCCACCTCGCCCGGCACTTCGTGACCTCGCAGGAGCCGATCAAGACCGCCCGGATCCGTATAGAGGAGTACTCCTGGGAGCGGATCGGCACCTCGCCGGCGGACTCGCCGTCCGCCGGCGCCGAGGAGGGCGGGCACTCCTTCGCCCGCAAGAACCAGGAGACCCGCGTCACGCAGATCACGTACGACGGCTCGTCGTGGCAGGTCATATCCGGCCTCAAGGACCTGGTCGTACTGAACTCGACGAACTCCGAATTCTGGGGGTACGTCAAGGACGAGTACACGACGCTGAAAGAGGCGTACGACCGTATCCTCGCCACCGAGGTGTCCGGGCGCTGGCGGTTCGAGTGGACCGACGACGAGCAGCCGATGCCCGACTGGGAGGAGTCCTACGCACAGGTGCGCGGGCACATGCTCCAGGCCTTCGCGCAGACGTACTCCCTGTCGCTGCAGCAGACCCTGTACCAGATGGGCGCGCGGATCATCGAGAACCGCGACGAGATCGACGAGGTCCGCTTCTCCCTGCCGAACAAGCACCACTTCCTCGTCGACCTGGAGCCGTTCGGCCTCAAGAACGACAACGAGGTGTACTTCGCCGCCGACCGGCCGTACGGCCTGATCGAGGCGACGATCCTGCGGGACGGCTGCGAGGCGCTCATCCCGGTGGACCTCAGCACTCTCTGACGCATCCGCCCCGGTGAGCAACTCCCCCTACCAGCACCCCTTTTCGGCACGGCAGAAGGACGAACCATGGCAGCAGACCGGCGGATCGTCATCGAGAACTGTTCGATCGCGACCGTGGACGCCGACGACACCGAGTACACGTCGGGCCACCTGGTCCTCGCGGGCGACCGCATCGAGTCGCTCGGCGCGGGCAAGGCCCCCGAAGGGCTGGAGAACGTCGTACGCCGGATCGACGCGACCGGCCACCTCGTCACCCCGGGCCTGGTCAACACCCACCACCACTTCTACCAGTGGATCACCCGCGGCCTCGCCACGGACCACAACCTCTTCGACTGGCTCGTCGCCCTCTACCCGACCTGGGCGCGCATCGACGAGCGCATGACGTACGCGGCGGCCCAGGGCTCCCTCGGCATGATGGCCCGCGGCGGAGTCACCACCGCCATGGACCACCACTACGTGTTCCCCAAGGGCTCGGGCGACCTGTCCGGTTCGATCATCCGTGCCGCACGCGAGACGGGCGTCCGCTTCACCCTGGCCCGCGGGTCCATGGACCGCAGCGAGAAGGACGGCGGACTGCCGCCGGACTTCGCCGTCGAGACCCTCGAAGGCGCTCTCGCCGCCACCGAGGCGACCGTCGACGAACACCACGACGCGTCCTTCGGCGCCATGACCCAGGTGGCCGTCGCACCCTGCTCGCCCTTCTCCGTGTCGACCGAACTCATGCGCCAGGGCGCCGAGTTGGCCCGCCGCAAAGGCGTACGGCTGCACACCCACGGCTCGGAGACGGTCGAGGAGGAGCAGTTCTGCAAGGAACTGTTCGGCATGGGCCCGACCGACTACTTCGAGTCGACCGGCTGGCTCGGCGACGACGTGTGGATGGCCCACTGCGTCCACATGAACGACTCCGACATCGCCGCCTTCGCCCGTACGAAGACAGGAGTGGCCCACTGCCCCTCCTCCAACGCCCGGCTGGCGGCCGGGATCGCGCGGGTGCCCGACATGCTCGCGGCCGGCGTCCCCGTCGGCCTCGGCGTCGACGGCACGGCGTCCAACGAATCCGGCGAACTGCACACCGAACTGCGCAACGCGCTGCTCATCAACCGCCTCGGCGCCCACCGCGAGGCCGCCCTGAACGCCCGTCAGGCACTGCGCCTCGGTACGTACGGTGGCGCCCAAGTCCTGGGCCGCGCACCGGAGATCGGCTCCCTGGAGCCGGGCAAGCTCGCCGACCTGGTGCTGTGGAAGCTGGACACCCTGGCCCACGCGTCCATCGCCGACCCGGTCACCGCACTCGTCCTCGGCGCCGCGGCACCGGTCACCGCCTCCTTCGTGAACGGTGAACAGATCGTCGAGAACGGCCGGCTGCTGCACGTCGACGAGGACGCCATCGCCCGCTCCACACGGGACGAGGCCCGGCGCCTCGCGCGGATCGCCGCGCAGGCCTGACCCGGAGGGCTTCCGACGGCTCTGTTCCATCGGAAGCCTCCCCGCCAAGATCTCCGGCCGAGGGGGACGGCCCTCGGCCGGTGGCCGCCGACCCGAACGGGGTCCGCGGCGACCGTCTCCGGGGCGCGCGCACGAACTGCCCGCGCCCCGGAACGGTGTCCTTCCGTCCTCCTGCCCCCGCCACGCCCCCTCCGTGACGGGCGCCGTCCCGCCAGAAAGTCCTGCCCGAAAGTCCCGCCCGAAAAAAGACCTCCCTGACACCCACGTCAACGCCGACGTGTACCCGACCGGAGGAGCCGCCGTGGCTGCCCAGCACCTGCCCAGCAGTACGGACGTAAGCGCAACTGGCCCGGAGAAACACCCGGTCGACGAGAAACTCCCCGCCCTGAAGATGGCGACCAGCGGCCTGCAGCACGTGGCCGCCATGTACGCGGGAGTGGTCGCCCCACCCCTGATCGTCGGCGCGGCCGTGGGCCTGACCGCGACCGAACTGACCTTCCTCACCGGCGCCTGTCTGTTCACCGCGGGACTCGCCACCTTCCTGCAGACCCTCGGCATCTGGAAGATCGGCGCCCGGCTGCCCTTCGTCAACGGCGTCACCTTCGCCGGAGTCGCCCCGATGATCGCGGTCGTCAACTCCACCGACGACAAACGCGATGCCCTGCCGGTCATCTTCGGCGCGGTCGTCGTGGCGGGTGTCCTGGGCTTCCTCGCCGCCCCGTTCTTCAGCAAGGCGGTCCGCTTCTTCCCGCCCGTGGTCACCGGCACGGTCATCACCCTCATCGGCATATCCCTGATGCCGGTCGCCTTCGGCTGGGCCCAGGGACCCGATCCGGCCGCGCACGACTACGGCTCGACCACCAACCTGGGCCTGGCGGGCGCGACCCTTCTCATCGTCCTGCTGCTGCGCCGCTTCACCCGTGGCTTCGTCAAGCAGATCGCCGTACTGCTCGGCCTGGTCGCCGGCACGCTCGTCGCGATCCCGTTCGGTGTCACCGACTTCGCGCCGGTGGCCGACGCGGCGGTCGTCGGCTTCCCGACGCCGTTCCACTTCGGAGCCCCGCAGTTCCAGCTCGCGGCGATCGTCTCGCTGTGCGTGGTGATGGTCGTCTCGATGACCGAATCGACCGCGGACATGCTGGCGTTGGGGGAGATAGTCGGCCGGCCCGCCGATGAGAGGACCATCGCGGCGGGTCTGCGCGCCGACACCCTGGGCTCGGCCGTCAGCCCGCTGTTCAACGGCTTCATGTGCAGCGCCTTCGCCCAGAACATCGGGCTGGTCGCGATGACCCGCATCCGCAGCCGGTACGTCGTCGCCACCGGCGGCGGGTTCCTCGTCCTGATGGGCCTGTGCCCCATGGCCGCGTCGCTGATAGCCGTGGTCCCGCGGCCCGTGCTCGGCGGGGCGGGCGTGGTGCTGTTCGGCTCGGTCGCCGCGAGCGGTATCCAGACCCTCGTCAAGGCGGGCCTGGAGAAGGACAACAACGTTCTGATCGTGGCCGTCTCGCTGGCCGTCGGCATCATCCCGATCACCGCGCCGGAGTTCTACCACGCGTTCCCGGAGACCGCGAAGATCATCCTGGACTCGGGGATCTCGACCGGATGCGTGGCGGCCGTGGCCCTGAACCTGGTCTTCAACCACCTGGGCGGGAGCCGGGAGTGCGACGAGGTGACGGCGCCGATGGAGCCGGGGCCGGGTTCGGCTTCGGGGGCGGGGACGAGTGCGGGTCCTGAACCGGTGACCGCTCGCTGACGGTGCACGAGCGAACGGCCACCGGCCCGGTTCCTCAGGTCCCTCGGGCTCCTCAGCCGATGTGGAAGCTGTCCCCGTAGACCTGCCAGTCCAGCGGCGGGTTCAGGTTCAGGTTCCGGTTCCGGAGGAAGACCCGCTGGGCGGTGTCCACGCGGCTGGTGTCCGAGTGGGCCTCCTCCTGCTTCATCGCCCACACGCGGGCGTCGAGGAAGGCGTTGAGGTACGTGACCTCGTCGCCGCCCTGGGCCGGGGGCTTGGCCCGGCCCAGCGCCCGGTTGCGGATGCTGCCGAAGCTCGTACTGTCGCCGCCGTTGCCGTGCATGACGATGGCGTCGTAGTACGTGAACTGGCCGAGCGTGCCGATGCCGTCCGCCTTGCCGCGCTGGACCGCCGGGTTGAAGTAGACGCGGTCCCGCTCGTCGTTCTGGGCCTGCTTGAACGCCTGGTCCTGGGCCGCCCGGCGCCAGGCGTCCGGGTAACCGGGGTCCAGTCCCTCGTGCGAGTCGGAGCCGTCGACGCGGCGCAGCGCGGGCAGGTAACCGGCCAGCGGGTTCCCCGGCTTGCGCTGGGTGTACAGCTCGACCAGGTCGAGCATGTCGTGCGTGCCCGAGCAGAACCCGATGATGCCCGCGGTGTAGCCGCGGCCGTCGCCGATGTCCTCGATGTACTGGTACTGCGCCTTCCAGTCCAGCGAGGAGTTCTCCGCGCTGGAGACCAGCTTCATGGCGATCTCCTTCTTCGCCGGGTCGTCGAGGCCGGGGGCGGCGGTGTTCACGGCGCTCGTGGCGCTCGCGGGGGTGCCGGTGAGGGCTGGGCCTGCCACCAGGGTTGCTCCGATCATCGCGAGGATGGTGCGACGGGAGGAGCTCATGGGGGTGTGGGGGGTGTGCACGGGACCTCCAGTGGGGGTGGGAGTCGCTCTTCCGTACTGTTAGGAAAGTTTCCTACCAGAGATTGAGAGTGACGTATACCCGTCAAGCGTTTTCTCGCCCCCGCCGCCCTTTCCCTTCCCAACCTGGGGCTGCGCCCCTCGCCCCCTGATCGCGCTTCGCGCTCGTCCTCAAACGCCGGACGGGCTGGAGAGTCGCGGACGGTCCGCGAATCCTTCAGCCCGTCCGGCGCTTGAGGACCGGGGGTTCGGGGGCGGAGCCCCCGAGTCAGTGACGGGAACGGGTAGGGGCGGCGGGGGCGAGGGAATCCCGAGCCGACGGCCGCAGGACCACCGCAGCGACCACCAACCCCACCCCGGCGATCCCCGCCGCAACGGCGAACGCCAACCGATACCCGTCAGCGGTCGCCACCGCGAACACCTCCCCACCCGCCAGGAGCCGCTCCGTACGCCCCGCCGCAAGCGTCGTCAGCACCGCCAGCCCCAACGAACTCCCCACCACCTGCGTGGTGTTGAAGAGCCCGGACGCAAGCCCGGCATCCTCCTCCGCCACCCCCGCCATGGCGAGCCCCGTCACCGCGGGCATCGCGGCAGCGAACCCCGTCGCGAGCAACAGCATCGGAGGCAGCACATCGACCACGTACGACCCGGACACCGGTATCCGGCTCATCAGGCCCATCCCGGACACGATCAGCGCGAGCCCGGCGAGCAGCACCCGGTACGCCCCGAAGCGGCCGATCGTCCGCGCCGACAGGCCCAGCATCAGCACCCCGATCAGCACGGGCGCGGGCAGGAACGCCAGCCCCGTCCGCAACTCGCCGTATCCCAGCACCCGTTGGATGTAGAGCGCCCCGATGTACTGGAAGCCGAACATCGTCGCGACCATCAGGATCTGCACACCGTTGGCGCCGGTCAGCAGCCGTGAGCGGAACAGCCTCAGCCGCAGCAGCGGACGCGCGGCCCGTGCCTGCCGCAGGGTGAAACCCGCGAAGAGCGCGAGCGAGACCGCGGCCAGGACCAGCGTGCCGCCGACCGGCCGCTCCCCGGCGCCGACGATCGCGTAGACCGTGAGCATCAGCGCGCCCGTGACCAGCGCGGCCCCGGGATAGTCGGCGCCCCTGCCGAGCCCCGCGCCGCGGTCGGGAGCGAGGACGCGCAGCGCGGCGATCCAGGCCGCGATCCCGATCGGCAGGTTGATCAGGAAGATCCAGTGCCAGTTGAGCGCCTGGGTGAGGGCCCCGCCGAGGAACGTGCCCAGCGCGCCGCCCGCCGCCCCGACCGCGCTGAACACCGCGATGGCCCCGGCCTGTTCACGCGGTTCGGGGAAGAGCGCGATCAGCATCCCCAGTACGACCGCCGAGGTCATCGCCCCGCCGACGCCCTGCAGTGCCCGTGCCGCGATCAGCGCGCCCTGGCCGGTGGCGACCCCGCACAGCACGGACGCCACGGTGAACAGGGCGAGTCCCGCGGCGAACATCCGCCGGCGTCCCACCAGGTCGCCGAGCCGTCCCGCGAGCAGCAGCAGACCGCCGAAGGGGATCAGATACGCGTTCACGATCCAGGCGAGCCCCGCGGACGAGAAGCCGAGATCGCTCTGGATCGCGGGCATCGCCACGGTCACGACGTTTCCGTCGAGGATCGTCATCAGCGCGCCCCCGCACAGCACGATGAGGGATGCTCGACGGGAGTACGTCCGCGCTGGCCGCGCGGGGTCCGGACTGCCTTGGGTGAGCCCCGTCGTGCGGGCTCCGATCCGGGACGACATGGTCACGGCCTCCGTATGAGTGCTGGATATTCCATAGGTGCACGACTTGTAACGGAGGACATCGTGTGTGACTGTGAAGACCGGCCGTAAGGAGGCACTCGGATGTCCCAGGGGAACACCCGTGTTACCTCGCAGGTCGTGAACGCGCACGCGTGCCCCGTCCGCGAGGTTCTTGACAGGGTCGCCGGGAAATGGAGCGTTCTGATCATCGTGGCCGCCGCGCACGGGCCGATCCGCTTCACCGAGCTGGAGCGCAGTATCGAGGGCATCAGCCGCCGCATGCTCACGCTGACCCTGCGCAATCTGGAGCGCGACGGACTCCTCACCCGCACCGTCCACCCGACGGTCCCGCCGAAGGTCGAGTACGAACTCACGCCGGTGGCACACGAGTTGCACGCCTCGCTGCTGGGGCTGACCGACTGGGCGGAACGGCACCGCGTCACGATCGCCGAGTCACGCGCCGCGTACGACGCCCGCCGCCCGCCGGAGTGACCCGGTCGAGGTCGCGGGGCTTCGGTGACGAGCCGGTGTCAGAGGCCGAACAGCCGGGCGTCGGTGCGGTGCGGGGCTGTCGGGGTCGTCACGTCCGGCGGGGCGAGGCCAGCAGGTAGCGCGTCCCCGTGCGCGGCTCCGTGTGCTCGCTCGTCTGCCATCCGGCCTTCTCCAGCGTCGCCGCGCACTGTCTCAGCGCCGCCGCGTCCGGCTCGCGCACGGCGACGGCCTCCGGCTGAGGCGTCGCCCGCACCCGGTAGCCCGCGGTGCCCGACTCCGGGCCCGCGCCCGCCGGGCGCAGTCCCGCCGCCTCCAGTGCGAGGGCGGCGGCCTGCACCAGATGCGTACGCTCCCACGCGCACGGCCGGTCCGTGACGCCGCCCGTGTTGGTCATCCGGCGCAGTTCCAACAGCCCCTGCCAGGCGCTGCGCACCTCACGCGGGCGCGACGGTCCGGCGTCGGCGGCCTCCTCGCCGCCCACCCGCGCGGCGAACACGCCCGAGGCCGAACCGGCGGGTACGGAGGTCCCGGCGGGTGCCGCCACCGCGGTGGCCGGCTCCTCGCGTATCCGGTGCCCGGCCGGTGTGAGGAAGTGGTCGTGCGGCGGGCGGGGGTGCCGGAAGGCCAGCCCGTGCCGCACCAGCGCCGCGAGCTGGCTCTCCGTACCCCTCAGGCGCCCGCTCACAGGATCGGCGGCGTCGATGACGCGCCGCTGCGCGGCGGTCGGCGGTCGGGTCACGGGATGCTCCTTCCCCAGGGCGGAACTCTTCGAAGACGAAGGCTACGACCTGGGTCTGACATCCCCCTCTACTGCCGGTAGCCGCTCAGGAACCGGCCGATCCTGCTGATCGCCGCGTCCAGGTCGTCGGCGTACGGGAGGGTGAGGATGCGGAAGTGGTCGGGGCGGGGCCAGTTGAATCCGGTGCCCTGGACCACCTGGATCTTCTCGCGCAGCAGCAGGTCGAGGACGAACTTCTCGTCGTCGTGGATCTTGTGGACCGAGGGGTCGAGCCGCGCGAACGCGTACAGGGCGCCCTTCGGTTTCACACAGGAGACGCCCGGGATCTCGTTCAGCTTCTCCCACGCGATGTCGCGCTGTTCGCGCAACCGGCCGCCGGGTGCGGTGAGTTCATGGATGGACTGCCGGCCGCCGAGCGCGGCCTGGATGGCGTACTGGGCCGGGGCGTTGGCGCACAGCCGCATGGAGGCCAGCATGGTCAGGCCCTCCAGATAGCTCTTCGCGTGCTGGCGCGGCCCCGTCACCACCAGCCAGCCGGAGCGGAAACCCGCCACGCGGTACGTCTTCGACAGGCCGCAGAAGGTGAGGACCACCAGGTCGGGGGCGAGCGCGGCGGCCGTGTGGTGCACGGCGTCGTCGTACAGGATCTGGTCGTAGATCTCGTCCGCGAACACCATCAGGCCGTTCCGGCGGGCCAGGTCGAGGATGCCCTCGATGATCTCCTTCGGGTAGACCGCGCCGGTGGGGTTGTTCGGGTTGATGATGACGACGGCCTTCGTGCGGTCCGTGATCTTCGACGCCATGTCGTCGAGGTCCGGGTACCAGTCGGCCTGTTCGTCGCACAGGTAGTGCACGGCCTTGCCGCCCGCGAGGGTCGTCACCGCCGTCCAGAGCGGGAAGTCCGGGGCGGGGATGAGGACTTCGTCGCCGTCCTCCAGAAGGGCCTGGACGGCCATCGAGACGAGCTCGGAGACGCCGTTGCCCAGGAAGACGTCGTCCACGTCGACTTCGAGCCCGCGTTCCTGGTAGCGCTGCGCCACGGCGCGGCGGGCCGACAGGACGCCGCGCGAGTCCGTGTAGCCGTGTGCCTGCGGGAGCATCCGGATCATGTCCTGGAGGATCTCCGGCGGGGCCTCGAAGCCGAAGGCCGCGGGGTTGCCCGTATTGAGGCGCAGCACGCTGTGGCCTGCCTCCTCCAGGGCGTTCGCGTGCTCGATGACCGGGCCCCGGATCTCGTAACAGACCTCGCTGAGCTTGCTCGACTGCCGGAACTCCATGCGGTGCGCACCTCCAGGTTGTGGTGTTGCTTGGTTTTACCAAGTTCACGCTTGGAAAGTCCAACAAGTTGTCTAGACTGCGTCGCATGTCACCTCGCCGAAGCTACGACCAGTACTGTTCCGCTGCCCGGGCGCTCGACGCCGTCGGTGACCGCTGGACCCTCCTGATCGTCCGCGAGCTGCTGGCCGGGCCGCGCCGCTACACCGACCTGCACGCCGACCTGCCCGGGGTGAGCACGGACGTGCTGGCGTCCCGGCTCAAGGACATGGAGCGGGACGGTCTGACGACGCGCCGGCGGATGCCGCCGCCGGGGGCGGTGTACGTGTACGAACTCACCGGCCGTGGGCGGGAGTTGCTGCCCGTGCTGCAGGCGCTCGGGGAGTGGGGGGCGCCGCTGTTGGCGGAACGGCGGGCCACGGACGCGGTGCGGGCGCACTGGTTCGCGCTGCCGTTGTTGCGGGCACTGGAGGGGTTCGGGGAGGGGGTTGTCCAAGTGCGCCTGGACGAGGGCGAGTTCTACGTCCGTGCCGGGGCCGGGGCCGGGGAGGGGCCGGTCTACGGGGAGGGGCCCGCGCCCTCTGCGCCGGACGCCCGGCTCGCGCTGGACACGGAGACATGCATGTTGCTGGGCCGGGGCGACCTGACACTCGCGGAAGCGATACGCACGCACCGGGTGGCGGTCTCGGGCGAGGGCCCTCTGGCCAAGGCACTGCGCGAGCCTTGACCCACCCGGGTGCGTCATCACCTGCGAGCCCGCTGTGGCCGACCGCGCAGTTCCCCGCGCCCCTGGGTGGGACGGGGCCTGGGGCCGTTGCCGGCTGCGGGCGCGCTGTGGCTGGCCGCGCAGTTCCCCGCGCCCCTAAAGACAAAAGACTGCGCAGTTCCCCGCGCCCCTTGGGTGGCCCTGGCCGGGCCCCCTCAGGGGCGCGAGGAACTGCGCGACAAGCCACGACGCACCCGCACCCGACGACGCACGGACGCCCTCGAAGGGGCGCGGGGAACGGCGCGACCGACCACGACGCACCCGCACTCAACGACGCACACACGCCCCCGAAGGGGCGCGGGGAACGGCGCGGCCAACCACGACGCACCCGCACCCGACAACGCACGGGCCCGCCCGTTCAGGGGCGCGGGGAACTGCGCGACAAGCCACGATGCACCTGCACTGGACGATGCACGGACGCCCTCGAAGGGGCGCGGGGAACGGCGCGGCCAACCACGACGCACCCGCGCCCAACGATGCACACACGCCCTCGAAGGGGCGCGGCCAGCCGCCGCGGGCCCGCGGGCGGCAACCCACGGGCCGGCCCCTCAGGGAAAGGCTACGGCCGCGGCCGCCCCGTTCCGCGCGTCAGCGCATACCCCCCGATCCCCGCGAGAGCGGCCAGCACACCCCCGACGCCCGTCCACACCCACCGGTCGGACCACCACCCGGAGGCCCACCCGTCATCCGGCTCGATGCTGGACAGCACGGCCGCGGGCGAGTCGGACTCCTCGTCGCCCGACTCGGCCTCGGACTTCACCGCGACCCCGGGAACCAGCGGCTCGGACAGCGCGCCGTCGACCGCCGCCGCCCCACCGATGTCCTTGGAGTCGACCCGCACCTCGGTGGTCACCGGCAGCCCGAGATCGGCGGCCGTCAGCCCGACCGTGGTCAGCCGGATGTAGTACGTACCCGGCAGCGGATCGTCGGCCCAAGGCTCCGACCACGCCCGCACCGTACGCAGCGTGCAGGACAGCTCCACCGCCCCCGCGTCCTGCGCCGCCGTCCGCGTCTGCGCCCCGTACTGGCACGCCTGACGCCGCCGCAGCCCGTCGTACACGTCGATCTGCCAGGTCGCGGAAGCGTGCGAGCCCGGCAGTTTCACCTTCGCCTTCACCGTCGGCCGCTGTCCCGCGTCGGCGGGGAACGACCAGTACAGGTAGTCGCCCGTGGACGCGCCGGCGGTCGCCCGCTGCCCCTGGTCGACCTCGGCCGCCGTACGGAAGGACGTCCCCGCAGAGGTGGGCGCGTCGGAGTCGTCCGACGGGCTCGCGGAGGGGGAGGAGTCGGCCACCGCGGGAACCGCCGCGACCCCGAGCAGCAGCAGCCCCGCACTCGCCGCCCGCAACAAAAGCTTCGCACGCATCAGTTGGTCCTCCAGACCGCGACCCGCCAGCGCGAGACCCAACCCCACAGCACACCCGCGAGGAAGCCGGTGAGCACCAGTGCGCCGAGCAGCCACCAGCCGCGGCCGAGGCCGAAGGAGGCCACGTCGCTCGACGCGTCGGGCCCGTCCACGACGTCGATGGTCAGTTCCAGCGGCAGACCGGGCGTGGTCTTCACCCCGGAGGCCGCCGAGAAGGAGTTGGCGACCTGGAGGCACACGACCTCGGTCGCGGACCCGGAGTCGTCGTCGGAGTCGTCGCTCTCCGCCTTGGGATAGCGCAGACCGGCCGACATGACGTCGGTCCGCCCGGTGCCGGTGGTCTCGCCGCGCACGATCTCACGGCCGTTCGTGGTGACCGCCCGCAGCGACACCCCGTAGTCCCGGTTGACCTGGCGGTCGGCCGCGACGCTCACCGAGGCGCGCAGTTCGGAGCCGGCCGGCAGGTCCACGCGGTACCAGCGGTGCTGCCCGAACTCCTCACGGTCGGTGTACAGCCCCGACTTGACCTCGGGTGCCTTCGCGCACGAGTCGGCGCCCTCGACGGCGACCGGCGTCACCACCGGATCGGCCGCACGGTCCACCAACTGGTTGACCTTGTCGGTGAGTTCGTCGGTGTGCTCGACCGACGTGTACGTTCCGCCGGTCGCCTCCGCGATGCAGCTCAGCTGCTGCCGCAGTTTGGTGTTCGGCACCAGACCGAGCGTGTCGATGGTGAGGCCGATCCCCTTGGCGGCGATCTCGCGCGCCACCTCGCACGGGTCCAGCGGGGCGCAGGTGTCCTCGCCGTCGCTGATGAGGACGATACGGCGGGAGCCCTCACCGCCTTCGAGGTCGTCGGCGGCCTTGAGGAGCGCGGGGCCGATCGGGGTCCACCCGGTGGGCGACAGGGTCGCGACCGCCGTCTTCGCCTCGGTACGGTCCAACGGCCCGACGGGGTAGAGCTGTTCGGTGTCCTTGCAGCCTGTCTTGCGGTCGTCGCCGCGGTAGTTGGCGCCGAGTGTGCGTATGCCCAGCTCGACCTCTTCGGGGGTCGCGTCGAGGACCTCGTTGAAGGCCTGCTTCGCGGCCGCCATCCGGGACTGGCCGTCGATGTCCCGTGCCCGCATGGAGCCGCTGACGTCGAGAAGCAGGTTCACCTTCGGCGCGGCGGTCCCCGAGGGCTCGTCGGCGACGGCGTCGGGCGGGAGTGCGATCCCGGCCGCCAGGGCGGCGAGCAGGGCGCAGGCGCCCGCCGCCAGCCGTTGTCTTGTGATCATCGACGGATCCTATTGATCAAAGGCGCCGCGCTTCAAAACGAGCGGGTCGGCGAGGGGGTCGGCGAGCGGGTTGGGCAGCCGGGCCCAGATGTCGCCGGGCCGCTCCGGCGACAGCCTCATAAGTGTCAACGCCTTTGCGGGCAGCGGCTCTTCGAGCAGCGCCGCGAGATCCGGGGTGCGCGGCAGATCGCGTACCGCCGTGGACAGCGCCTCGCGCAGCGCCTGCGTCGAACCGGCCGTCGCCGCCAGCGTGCCCGCGACGAGAGAGCCGAAGAGCTTGCTGCGCAGGACGGACTCGTCGTCCGTGACGATACGGCCCGTCAGGTCGGGGACCGGGATGCCGTGACGGGCCAGCCGGGCCGGGCTGATCCGGATGTCCGCCAGATCGCGGTAGACGAGCCGCACCGGGTCACCGGCGGGGGAGAGCACCACGAGGAGGTTCTGGCCGTGCGCCTCCAGGGCGACACCGAGGTCGAGCAGCCGCAGCCCCACGGTGAGCGCCAGCCGGCTGAACTCCGCGAGGCGGCGCGGGGACCGGGGCAGCCCGCTCGCGGCGAGGGCGGCGACCGGCACGACCTGCTCGCCCGGCCCCGCGTACAGCTCGGGGGACTCCCGTGAGACGGCCGCCAGATCGGCGGAGCCGGCGGTGACCGCGCCCAGGGTCCGGGTGATGTGCAGCAGCCCGTCCAGGCGCCCGGCCATCGACTCCATGAACGCCGACACGGTCGCCGCCGACGTGATCGAGTACACCGAGATGTCCCGCACGGAGGAGGTCAGCCGGGCGCTGAGCGCGGTCTTGACGTGCGGTCCGCCCGGCACCGCGAGGGTGCGCAGCGACATCAGGGGGTGCGCGGCCATCTCGCCCCCGACGGGTTTCTCGTCCTTCAGCACATGCCGGGCCTGCCACGGATGGACGGGGATCAGCAGCCGCCCCGCCTCCCGGTAGGGCCACTCGCCCGTCGACCGGCAGTCCTCCTCCCGTACGGCGACCAGGCCCAGCCGCACCACCGGCCGGTGCTCGGGGGCGTACGCCAGCTGCTCGGCCACCGAGAACCCGGGCCGGGAACGGCAGTTGGGGTGGAAGGGATGCCCGTCCACGACGCGCTGCTCCCACTCCCAGAGCGTTCGCGGAGCCTCCGACGGACCGGCCGACGGACCGGCCGAAGGACTCCTCGAAAGAGGCTGGTTGGCGCGTGACAGCGCCAACGAGGCGACACTGTCGGCGAGTTCGGCCGCGAAAGGCAGGCCGTGCGGGAGTCCGAGCGCCGTCATCAGCGCGGCCGGATGGTCGTACGCCGTCCCGTCCAGCTCGACCTCCGTGACGGTCGGGGCCGTCGCGTACGCGTCCGGGCGCGGTCCGTGCAGTCGGCGGCCGTCGGCCAGCCGGAGCGTCAGACCGTCGTGCCCGGCCTCGCGGCGCGTGACCCACGGCAGCGGCTCAAGGGCTAGCCCGCGCCACAGCCGGGTCAGCACGGCCGACCGGGCTCCGGGGAGTTCGGCCGCGTACGGGGAGAGCAGGTCGGGGCGTACCGTGCGCAGCTCGGCGGCGAGAGCGGTCTCGGTCTCGGCCGGGGTGCGGGGAGGATGCACAGGGGCTCCTAGGGTGAGGGGACGCCGTCCGGCCGGGTACGCCGCGGGACATCCGGACATACTCAGCGCAAGTGCACCGTATGCAACGAACGGATCGCGTCGATCACATGCCCCCCGTGCCACCCATGCAGCCCATGTCCCCCACCCCCTCCACGCCCTCCGCGCGGGCCACCGACGGCGTCGCCGAAGCGGCCGACGTGATCGCGGCGGCACCGCTGCTCAACTGCCTGCTCCGGGAGATCGGCGCGCCAGAGCCAGAGCCACAGCCACAGCCGGAGCCGGAGCCGGAGCACGAGCCAGAGACCGCGCCCGCGCCCGCGTCGGGCCCGGAGCACGCGCCCGTCGCCCGTCGCGTGTACCGGCTGCCCGCCGGTGAGCGGCTCCTGCGGGTGCGCGACGGGCGCCGGCCCCGCGACTCGGAGCTGTTCGACGACGGCACCTGGCGTCGGCTCGGCCACCCCGAACTGGTCAAGCTCGCCGCCGAGGAACTGCGCCTGCACACCGGCCTGCCCAACTCCGAGCTGCCCGCCGAGATGACCGACAGCCGGGACGCGGTGGCGGCGATCCTGGCGGCCCGACAGGGCGTGGCCCCGCCGCCGGACCCGTACCGCCGCTCCGAGCAGTCCCTGATCACCGGGCATCCCCACCATCCCGCCCCCAAGGCGCGCGGCGGCGGCCCGGTCACCGGCTGGCTCCCGTACGCCCCCGAGGCGTACGCCGACTTCCCGCCGGTGCTCCTCGGCCTGCGCGAGGACGTCTGCGTGCAGGACGGCGACACGAGCGCCCTGGACGCCCTCGGCGAAGCCCCCGACGGCTACCGGCTGCTCCCGGCCCACCCGTGGCAGCTCGACCTCGTCGGCGGCAGCCCGGAGATCCGCGAGGCGTTCGCCGACGGCCGCCTCGTGCACCTCGGGACCGCACCGTGGTCTGCCTGGCCCACGGCGGCCATCCGCACCCTGTACGCCCCGGACGCCGACCTCTTCGTGAAGTTCAGCCTCGACGTCCGCATCACCAACGACATCCGGCGCCTGTGGCGGCACGACCTCCTCGCGCTCCGGCGTACGGACGCCGCCGTGACGGAGGCCTTCCGCACGCTTTCCGGCGGCGCGGCCTGGCTGAGCGACCGCGGCTACCGCACCGCGGACTTCGCCTTCGAGGAACTGGCCGTTCTTGTGCGTGACGGTCTGGGCGGGCATGTGACCCCCGGTGCGACTCCGCTGCTGGCGGCCGCGCTGACGGAGGGCGGGGGAGGCCCGTACGACCCACCGGGCACGGCCGACCTGGCCGGCTTCGACGGAAACCCTCTGGACACCCTCGCCGATCCGGCTGCCTGGTGGACCGCGTATCTGCGCCAAGTCGTCCCGCCCGTAATGGAGTTGTTCGCCCGGCACGGGGTCGTACTCGAAGCGCATCTGCAGAACACGGTGGTGGCCGTGGACGCGGACGGTACCCCCGTGCAGGCGCTGTTCCGGGATGCCGAGGGCGTGAAGCTGCTGCCGGACGTGACCCGGGCGGCCGGGTGGGAGCGGCTGGTGTACTGCCTCGTCGTGAACAACCTGCTGGAGATCGCGGACGCCCTGCGCGAGCGGTATCCGCGGCTGGACCCGTGGCAGCCCGCGCGCCGGGAGCTGGCGCGGTACGCCCCGGAGCTGCCCGAGGTGACGGACCTCCTCCGTGCCCCGACCCTGCCCGGCAAGACGAACCTGCTGCTGCGCTGGACCGGGGCGGACGGCGCCGCGGCACGCTACCGGCCGGTCCCGAACCCCCTGCGCGCGCCGGACGCCTGACCGGCACCGCGGGCGCCCGGCAGACATCCCGGGCGGCTGAATTACAGTGGCGGGTGTGCTGCGCCAAGTGACCGCCGACCGATACGTGACCCCGCTGCGGGCGGGCGGTTCCGTGCCCGGAGTCGTCGAGGCCGACGACCTGGGGACGTACGTCGTGAAGTTCACCGGCTCGGCACAGGGCCGGAAGGCGCTGGTCGCCGAGATCATCGTGGGGGAGCTGGCGCGCGCCCTGAGCCTGCGCTTCCCCGAGCTGGTGCTGGTGCACTTCGATCCGGCGATCGCCGCGGACGAACCGCACCAGGAGGTCCAGGACCTGCTGCGGGCCAGCGCCGGACTCAACCTCGGCATGGACTATCTGTCGGGTGCGCGGGACTTCACCCCCGAGGTCGCGCAGGCCTTCGACGTCGATCCGCTGGAGGCGGGCCGGATCGTCTGGCTGGACGCCCTCACGGTCAACGTGGACCGCACGAGACACAGCTCGAACCTCATGATCTGGCCCACGCTCGGTGTCGCGCCCCCGAAGCTGTGGCTGATCGACCACGGGGCCGCGCTGGTCTTCCACCACCGCTGGGACGCGTCGGCCCCGGAGAAGTCGGACCCGGAGAAGGCGTACGACTTCCGGCAGCACGCGCTCGGCGGCCACACCCCCGACACCCGCGCGGCGGACGCCGAACTCGCGCCGCGGGTGACGGAGGAACTGCTGCGCGCGATCACGGCCGAGGTGCCCGACGCCTGGCTCGCCGACGAGCCCGGTTTCGCGACGCCCGACGAGGTCCGCGAGGCGTACGTCGGCTATCTCCTCGCCCGGGTCAGGGCCTCCGCGGCCTGGCTCCCCACCGACTTCCCCACCCGGGAACAGCTCGCGGACGAGGACGCCCGCCGGGCCGCGAAGACGCAGCAGGGCCGGCCGGACTGGCTCAAGCGGGTCCCCGACCTGCACGGCAAACCGGCGGCGCAACAGGATTGGTCGGTACACCTCGGATGACCACGGACGACACACCCGCCGTCACACCCGCCGCCGCGCCCGCCGTCACGGCCGGGCAGCCGCACCGCGTGCAGATCGAGTACTGCACCCAGTGCCGCTGGCTGCCCCGCGCCTCCTGGCTCGCCCAGGAACTGCTCACCACCTTCGAGCAGGAGCTGACCGAGCTGGCGCTCAAGCCCGGCACCGGCGGTGTCTTCGTCGTACGCGTCGACGACGAGGTGGTCTGGGACCGCCGCGAGCAGGGCTTCCCCGAGCCGACGGCCGTGAAGCGCCTGGTACGCGACCGAGTGGCCCCGGAGAAGTCCCTGGGCCACTCGGAGCGGTAGTACCTGGCTTTGGCCGGCGCTCAGCCGGTCAGCTGCTCGTACGCGGGCAGCGTCAGGAAGTCCGCGTAGTCCTCGTCGAGCGCGACCGTCAGCAGCAGGTCGTGCGCCTGCTGCCAGCGCCCGGCCGCGAAGGCCTCCTCGCCGATCTCGGCGCGGATGTCCGCCAGTTCGCGCGCCGCGATCTCACGGGCCAGTTCGGGCGTCGCCTTCACGGACTCCCCGGCGTGCTCGAACTCCACGCCCGCGTTGATCCACTGCCAGATCTGCGAGCGTGAGATCTCCGCGGTGGCCGCGTCCTCCATCAGGTTGAAGATGGCGACGGCACCGAGCCCGCGCAGCCACGCCTCGATGTAACGGATGCCGACCTGCACGGCGTTGACCAGCCCGTCGTACGTGGGACTGGCGTCGAGCGAGTCGACGGCGATCAGGTCGGCCGCCTTCACGTCGACCTCCTCGCGCAGCCGCTCCTTCTGGTTCGGCCGGTCGCCGAGCACGGCGTCGAAGGACGCCATCGCGATCGGCACGAGGTCCGGGTGGGCCACCCACGACCCGTCGAAGCCGTCGCCGGCCTCCCGGTCCTTGTCAGCCTTGACCTTCTCGAAGGCGACCTTGTTGACCTCCTCGTCGCGCCGCGAGGGGATGAACGCGGCCATGCCGCCGATCGCGTGCGCCCCGCGCTTGTGGCAGGTGCGCACGAGCAGTTCGGTGTAGGCGCGCATGAACGGGGCCGTCATCGTGACCGCGTTGCGGTCCGGCAGGACGAACTTCCGCCCGCCGTCACGGAAGTTCTTCACGATGGAGAAGAGGTAGTCCCAGCGGCCCGCGTTCAACCCCGAGGCGTGGTCGCGCAGTTCGTAGAGGATCTCCTCCATCTCGTACGCGGCCGTGATCGTCTCGATCAGGACGGTCGCGCGGACGGTGCCCTGCGGGATGCCGACGTGGTCCTGCGCGAAGACGAACACCTCGTTCCAGAGGCGGGCCTCCAGATACGACTCCGTCTTCGGGAGATAGAAGTACGGGCCCTTGCCGAGGTCGATGAGCCGCTGCGCGTTGTGGAAGAAGTACAGGCCGAAGTCGACGAGCGCGCCCGGGACCGGGGTGCCGTCGGCGTCGACGAGATGGCGCTCGTCCAGGTGCCAGCCGCGCGGGCGCGTCACGACCGTCGCCAGTTCCTCCGGCGCCTTCAGCGCGTACGACTTGCCGGTGCGCTCGTCCGTGAAGTCGATGGAGCGGGTGTAGGCGTCGATCAGGTTGACCTGGCCGAGGATCACGTTCTCCCAGGTCGGCGCGGAGGCGTCCTCGAAGTCCGCGAGCCACACCTTGGCGCCCGAGTTGAGCGCGTTGATGGTCATCTTGCGGTCGGTGGGACCGGTGATCTCCACCCGGCGGTCGTTCAGGGCCTCGGGCGAGGGGGCCACCCGCCAGGAGTCGTCCGCGCGGACGGCGGCCGTCTCCGGGAGGAAGTCGAGCGTGGAGGTACGGGCGATCTCGGCGCGGCGCTCACCGCGCCGGGCCAGGAGCTCGTCACGCCTGGGCGTGAACCGCCGGTGCAACTCGGCGACGAAGGCGAGGGCCGCGTCGGTCAGGACCTCCTCCTGCCGGGGCAGGGGCTCGGCGTCGACGATGGCCAGCGGGGACGGCGCTGGTGCGGACATGAGCTGTCACTTCCTTCAGCGAACGTGGCACCGGGTGCCAGTCGACCGGGTTGCGGCGGTGAACGCCCGTCGAGGGGCCGGGCGCTTCTGATCAGTGGATACTAGTTTCCTCATGGTGGAAGTTCAATGTTTTGTTGACGTCGAGACTCTCCGGATCGAGACAAGGTGGCGCTCGGTGCCACCTCGCTCACTGTAGGTACCGGGCGAGGTCCGCCGCCGTGTCGATGTCGTAGGGCCGCGCCACGTCCGCGCACTCGACGAGAGCGATCGCGTCCGCGTGCGCCTTCAGATACGCGCGTGCCCCCTGGTCGCCGGTCGCAGTCGCAGCGATCCCCGCCCAGTGGTCGGCGCCGAGCAGGACGGGGTGGCCGCGCTTCCCCTCGTACGAGGCCGCGGCGAGCGTCGCGGGGGAGCGGTGGGCGGCCAGCAGCCGGGCCGTCGCCTCCGGCCCGATGCCCGGCTGGTCGACCAGGGACACCAGGGCGGCCCGGACCCCCGTACCCCGCAGGGACTCCAGCCCGGCCCGCAGCGAGGACCCCATGCCCTCCTCCCACTCGGGGTTGTCCACCAGTACGCACCCGGCGAGGTCGGCCCGCTCCCGCACGGCGTCGGCCCGCGCCCCGAGGACCACATGGACGCGGGTGCAGCCGGCCTCGCGCAGTACCTGGGCCGCGTACTCCACCAGGAGGCGCCCGCGGTGTTCGAGGAGCGCCTTGGGCCGTCCGCCGAGGCGCCGGCCGCCGCCCGCGGCGAGCAGGAGTCCGGCCACCTGGCCGTCGTTGTCCGTCATTCCTCCTGCATACCTGACGCGCGGGCGGGATCAGGATGTCCGGACGCTGAATTTCGGTCCGCGCGGTGGCGCACGGCGCACCGGGTGGCGTTTACTTGCCCGCGTCCCCGGCGCCCGACCAACGCCTCGGGGCGGTCGGGCGGGAGAGAACAGGCCGTGCGCCGGGCGGCGGGCGGCGTGCCAGGGGGAGAGCTGTGTTGCGGAGCTTGGGGCAGAGGTCAGTGGCCGGCAGCGACGATGATCCGAGAGTGGCGGAGCTGCGGGCCGCCGTGTCCAGGCTGCGCCGCGAACTCGCCGCGCTCCCGGCCGAGTTCCCCGACCGGGGCATCGCGGAGGACGAACTCGCGGCGCTCGCCGCGATGGCCGTCAGCGGTCTCCCCGAGATCCCGCGCCTGCGCCGCTCGCTCCTGCTGGTCGCCGGTTCCATCGGCTCGGTCAGCGCGCTGGCCACCGGGCTCGCCGCGGTACGCAGCGCGGTCGAGCTCTTCGGGGGGCCGCCGCGCCGGTGACTCCCGCGCGGGGCGGGCTGGTCGGGCAGGCTGGTCGGGCTCGCGTCGTGGGGTCCGCCCGCGTCGCCGGGTCCAGGTGATCTCTCAGGCCGCGGGGCCCGAGTTCGCCAGTGCCTCCGACAGCTCCACCGCGACCTGCTGCAGCACGGGCACGATCCGTTCGGTGGCCGTCTCCGTGACACGGCCGGCCGGTCCGGAGATCGAAATCGCCGCGGCCGTGGGGGAGTTGGGCACGGAGACCGCGAGACAGCGGACCCCGATCTCCTGCTCGTTGTCGTCCACCGCGTAACCGGCGCGGCGCACCTCTTCGAGCGCGCTCAGGAATCCGTCCGGTGTCGTGATGGTCTTGTCCGTCGCGGCGGGCATGCCCGTACGGGACAGCAGCGCGCGCACCTCGTCGGCCGGGACGTGGGCCAGCAGGGCCTTGCCGACGCCGGTGGAGTGCGGCAGCACCCGGCGGCCCACCTCGGTGAACATCCGCATCGAGTGCTTCGACGGCACCTGGGCCACGTACACGATCTCGTCGCCGTCGAGCAGTGCCATGTTCGCCGTCTCGCCGGTCTCCTCGACCAGGCGGGCCAGATAGGGGCGGGCCCAGGTGCCGAGCAGCCGGGACGCCGACTCGCCGAGCCGGATCAGGCGCGGGCCGAGCGCATAGCGCCGATTGGTCTGCTGACGTACATAACCGCAGACCACGAGCGTGCGCATCAGGCGGTGGATGGTGGGCAGCGGCAGCCCGCTGCTCGCGGACAGCTCGCTCAGTCCGACCTCGCCGCCCGCGTCCGCCATCCGCTCCAGCAGGTCGAAGGCGCGCTCTAGGGACTGGACGCCACCGCCGGCGGCAGCCGGCTTGGTGGCGACCTCGGCGGAGGCGTCGCTGGCGCTGGACGTCGGCACGGGCGCGGTCCTTTCAGACGGGCAGGCAGGTGGGAAGCCTACCCGGCAGTTGGTTGACTGCACGGCTGCGTGTGATTAAGTTCTGCTGGGTGGAAGTGTATTTCCGCTGTGTGGAAACGTCCAGTGGCTGCCGTGTGCGGGGCGGGGGCGAAGCCGGCCCTTGACGGCATGGGGTGCGGAGTGAAGACTCCTTCAACAGAACGTTGAATTCTGTTACGCGGAAGTTAACGGCTGCAGGAGACGTCCGGTATGGAGTCCGGTATGGAAAGGGGTCCCGGTGTCCGACGACGGCTTGGTCGAACTGGTCCTGCGCTCGACGCGCGTCATCACTCCGGAAGGGACGCGCGCGGCCTCGGTCGCCGTCTCCGCGGGAAGGATCACGGCCGTGCTCGCGCACGACGCCGAGGTGCCCGCCGGGGCCAGGCTGGAGGACTTCGGCGACGACGTCCTGCTGCCCGGGCTCGTCGACACCCACGTCCACGTCAACGATCCGGGCCGCACTAAGTGGGAGGGCTTCTGGACCGCCACGCGCGCCGCGGCGGCGGGCGGCATCACGACCCTGGTCGACATGCCCCTCAACTCCCTTCCGCCGACCACGACGGTCGACCACCTCCGTACGAAGAAGGACGTCGCCCGCACCAAGGCGCATATCGACATCGGGTTCTGGGGCGGCGCCCTGCCCGACAACGTCAAGGATCTGCGGCCGCTGCACGACGCGGGCGTCTTCGGTTTCAAGGCGTTCCTGTCGCCCTCCGGGGTCGACGAGTTCCCCGAGCTGGACCAGGACCAACTCGCCCAGTCCCTCGCGGAGATCGCCGGATTCGGCGGACTGCTGATCGTCCACGCCGAGGACCCCCACCACCTGGCCGCGGCCCCGCAGCGGAGCGGTCGCAAGTACGCCGACTTCCTGGCCTCGCGACCGCGCGACGCCGAGGACACCGCCATCGCGAACCTCATCGCCCAGGCCGGGCGCCTCGACGCGCGCGTCCACGTCCTGCACCTGTCGTCCAGCGACGCGCTCCCGCTGATAGCCGCCGCCAAGCGCGAGGGCGTACGGGTCACGGCGGAGACCTGTCCGCACTATCTGACGCTCACCGCCGAGGAAGTCCCGGACGGGGCCAGCGAGTTCAAGTGCTGTCCGCCCATCCGCGAGGCCGCCAACCAGGACCTCCTGTGGCAGGCGCTGGCCGACGGCACGATCGACTGCGTGGTCACCGACCACTCGCCGTCCACGGCCGACCTGAAGACCGACGACTTCGCGACCGCGTGGGGCGGCATCTCCGGCCTCCAGCTCAGCCTGGCGGCCGTCTGGACGGAGGCCCGCAGGCGCGGGCACACCCTGGAGGACGTGGTCCGCTGGATGTCCTCGGGCACGGCGGAACTGGTCGGCCTCGACGACCGCAAGGGTGCCATCGAGGCGGGCCGCGACGCCGACTTCGCGGTCCTCGCGCCCGACGAGACGTTCACCGTCGACCCGGCGGCGCTCCAGCACCGCAACCGTGTCACCGCGTACGCGGGCCGGACCCTGTACGGCGTGGTGCGCTCCACCTGGCTGCGCGGCGAACGCGTGCAATCCGACGGCGAGTTCGCCGACCCGACCGGTCAACTCCTGGCCCGCCGGAGGTAGTCACCCACCGAAGTCCACCAACCGCCCCGCACCGAGCGGCGGCCGACCCCGAAAGGAAGACCTGATCACGTGACCGAGCAGCAGCCCTCTCCGGCTCGTTTCACCGGCGACGCGAAGCCCTACGGAGGCGGTGACCCGTACGCGGACCACCGCACCGCCGACTTCCCCTTCACCCGGTACGCCAACCTCGCGGACCGGCAGCTCGGCGCCGCGGTCGTCGCCGCCAACGACGAGTTCTTCGCCCACCGCGAGAACCTGCTGCTGCCCCGGCCGGCCGAGTTCGACCCCGAGCACTTCGGACACAAGGGCAAGGTCATGGACGGCTGGGAGACCCGCCGCAGGCGCGGTGCCTCCGCCGAGCATCCGTGGCCCACGGCCGACGACCACGACTGGGCGCTGGTACGCCTCGGCGCCCCTGGAGTCGTGCACGGGATCGTCGTCGACACCGCCCACTTCCGCGGCAACTACCCGCAGGCGGTGTCCGTCGAAGGGACCTCGGTACCCGGCTCGCCGTCCCCCGAGGACCTCCTCGCGGCCGACGTCAAGTGGACAACTCTCGTACCCCGTACGGAGGTCGGCGGCCACGCGGCCAACGGGTTCGCCGTCGACGCCGGACAGCTCATCACGCACCTCCGCGTCAACCAGCACCCGGACGGCGGCATCGCGCGCCTCCGCGTGTACGGCGAGGTCGTACCTGACCCGCGGTGGCTTTCCGCCCTCGGCAGCTTCGACGTGGTCGCCCTGGAGAACGGCGGCCACGTCGAGGACGCCTCCAACCGCTTCTACTCGTCGCCCACCAACACCATCCAGCCGGGCCGTTCCCACAAGATGGACGACGGCTGGGAGACGCGGCGGCGGCGCGACCGGGGCCACGACTGGATCCGCTACCAGCTCGTCGCACGGTCCGAGATCCGGGCGATCGAGATCGACACGGCCTATCTGAAGGGCAACTCGGCGGGCTGGGCGTCCGTCTCGGTCCGCGACGGCGCGGACGGGGACTGGCGGGAGGCCCTGCCCCGGACCCGCCTCCAGCCCGACACGAACCACCGCTTCGTCCTCCCCGCCCCGGCCGTCGGCACGCACGCGCGCGTGGACATCTACCCGGACGGCGGGATCTCGCGCCTGCGGCTGTTCGGGGCGCTGACGGAGGAGGGGGCGACGGGGTTGGCTGCCCGCCACCAGGAGCTTGGCGGATAGGGAGCCGTCCACGGGGGCTGGCCCGAAGGACCGCGCAGTTCCCCGCGCCCCCGGGTATCTCGGCCCGTCGGCTGCCTTTCAGCCCGTCCGGCGTTTGAGGACGAGCGCGCAGCGCGATACGGGGCGAGGGGCGCAGCCCCCATGCAGTGACCCGCTGCCAACACCCCCCCGGGGGACGGGACCCCCTCAGCCGGACTTCTGGCTCTCGGCCGCCGCGAACAGCGCGAACGACAGCACGAGCAGCGCGACACTCCCGTAGATCTCACGGCCGTCGAGGAAGTCGAGCCGCTGTACGAGGCCCCAGCCGCGCAGCCGGCCGGTGAACTCGTGGATCAGGCCGACCCCGCCCTGCAGGAGGGCGAGCACACCGAGGAACTCCAGAACCTGCTTCATACGAGGATGCTCGCCCCGCGGACCCGGCGGACGCATCGGCCACGGGTCGCGCCGCGCACGGCGGAAGTCCCGGAACGGTACGGGGGAGCGCGCCGAAAGTCTGACGTGTCCCCGACTTTGGTAGCGGACCGGGCGACCGGGGCGGCACCGGCGGGCATCGATGCGTAGATTGCCGATTGTGAGTGATATCGCGCCGCTGCCGAAGCCCCCGAACCCTCCGGTGCGCCGGTGGTTTCTGCCGTCGGCCGTCACCTCGGAGCTGGACCCGGAGAACACCGACCGCAAGGGCCGCCCCCGGCGCACCGCGCGGGACTGGGCCGTCGACTTCGCCTGCTTCCTGATCGCCGTCGGGGTGGGCCTGCTCGGCGCGGACCAGGCGGACGGCGACCCGAACATCCCGTACGCCCTGGAGGTCGTCGACCAGTTGCTCGGCGCGGTCGCCTGCGCGGCCGTCTGGCTCAGGCGGCGCTGGCCGGTCGGCCTCGCCGTCGCGATGGTGCCGGTCTGCTTCATCTCCAACACCGCGGGCGGCGCGGGACTGGTCGCCCTGTTCACGCTCGCCGTGCACCGCCCCTTCAAGTACGTCGCCTGGACGGGCGGCGCGCAGCTCCTGCTGCTCCCCTTCTTCTCCTGGTGGCGTCCCGACTCCGAGCTTCCGTACCTGGTGGTCGTCGGTCTCGGCGTGCTGCTGACCGGCGCGGTGGTCGGCTGGGGCATGCTCGCGCGCTCCAAGCGGCAGCTGATGCTGAGTCTGCGCGACCGGGCGCGGCGGGCCGAGACCGAGGCGGCGCTGCGCGCCGAGCAGGCCCAGCGGCTGGCCCGGGAGGCGATCGCGCGCGAGATGCACGACGTCCTCGCCCATCGGCTGACCCTGCTCAGCGTGCACGCCGGAGCGCTGGAGATCCGGCCGGACGCCCCCCGGGCGGAGGTCGCGCGGGCCTCCGGTGTGATCCGTGAGAGCGCGCACGAGGCCCTGCAGGACCTGCGCGAGATCATCGGGGTGCTCCGGGCCTCCGGGGACGACGCCGACGAGTCCGGGCGGCCGCAGCCGACGTTCGGCGCACTGGAGGGGCTGGTCTCCGAGAGCCGTGACGCCGACATGAAGGTCACGCTCGACAACCGGGTCGCCGACGCGGCGGCCGTCCCCGCCTCGGTGGGCCGCACCACGTACCGGATCGCCCAGGAGTGCCTGACCAACGCCCGTAAGCACGCCCCGGGCGCGGAGGTCACGATCACCGTGGCCGGCGCCCCGGGCACCGGTCTCACCGTCTCCGTACGCAATCCGCCGCCGCCCGGCGACGTTCCTCATGTCCCGGGCTCCGGGCAGGGGCTCATCGGTCTCACCGAGCGGGCCGTACTCGCGGGCGGGCACCTGGAACACGGCCCCGAAGGGGACGGCGGCTTCCTGGTGCACGCGTGGCTGCCCTGGGGATGACGGATCACTACGGTGGGCGCATGAATCCGATCCGTCTCCTCCTCGTCGACGACGACCCGCTGGTCAGAGCCGGCCTCTCCTTCATGCTGGGCGGCGCCGACGACCTGGAGATCGTGGGGGAGGGCGCCGACGGCAGCGAGGTCGAGGCGCTCGTCGACCGTACGCGCCCCGATGTCGTCCTCATGGACATCAGGATGCCGACGGTGGACGGGCTCGTCGCCACGGAACGGCTCCGGGGTCGCGAGGAGGCTCCCCAGGTCATCGTCCTCACCACCTTCCACGCGGACGAACAGGTGCTGCGGGCGCTGCGGGCGGGTGCGGCCGGCTTCGTCCTCAAGGACACTCCGCCCGCGGAGATCCTGCACGCGGTGCGCCGGGTCGCGGCGGGTGACCCCGTGCTGTCGCCCGCCGTGACACGGCAGTTGATGGAACAGGCGGCGGGGGCGGGGCCCGACAGGCGGCGTACTGGTGCGCGTACGCGGGTCGCCGTGCTCAACGACCGTGAACGTGAGGTCGCCGTGGCGGTGGGGCGGGGGCGTTCCAACGCGGAGATCGCGGCGGGGCTGTTCATGAGCGTGGCCACGGTCAAGACCCACGTCTCCCGGATCCTCGCGAAGCTGGACCTCAACAACCGCGTCCAGATCGCGCTGCTGACGTACGACGCGGGCCTCTTGGAGGACGACGACCCTCACTGACGCGTCCCGCCACGACGTGCGTCCCGGCGGGGGCTGGCCGCGCAGTTCCCCGCGCCCCTGAGGTGCGCCGGCCGGTTCGTCGTCCGCGGCCCGGTGGGGGCTGATCGCGCAGTTCCCCGTGCCCCTTAAAAGACCGGGCCGGTGGGGATCGGCCGCGTAGTTCCTCGCGCCCCCCAAAGGCTAAAAGCTGGGGCGCAGCCCCGCTTTTCAGGGGCGCGGGGAACTGCGCGACCAGCCACGACGGCGCCGCAGCCGACCACGCACCCCCCCCGGGGAGGGGACCTGCAGCCGACGGCCAGTCAATCCGTCAGTCCCGGCCGCCCGGAATCTCCGACAGCGGAACAGACCGGCGCCCCCGCCGAGACAACTCGCACGCCTCCGCAACCCGCAACGCATGCAACGCCTCACGCCCGTCGCACGGATTAGCCCGCTCCCCCCGCACGACCTCCACGAACGCGTGCAGCTCCGCCTCGTACGCGGGCCCGAACCGCTCAAGGAACCCCGTCCACGGCTTGGTGGCCGCCGGCGGCCCCGCCGGCTCCGTGGAGGCGATCGGCGTACGGTCGTCGAGCCCGACCCCGATCTGGTCCAGCTCCCCGGCCAGCTCCATGCGGACGTCGTACCCCGCCCCGTTCAGCCGCGTCGCCGTGGCCGTCGCGAGCGTCCCGTCGTCCAGCGTGAGGACGGCCGCCGCCGTGTCGATGTCACCCGCCTCGCGGAACATCGACGGCCCGGCGTCCGACCCCATCGCGTAGACCTCGGTGATCTCACGCCCGGTGACCCACCGCAGCATGTCGAAGTCGTGCACGAGCGTGTCCCGGTACAGCCCGCCGGAGAGCGGCAGATGCTCGACCGGCGGCGGCGACTGGTCGGAGGTCATCGCGCGCACGGTGTGCAGCCGGCCGAGCTGCCCCGACCGCACCACCTCCCGCGCGGCCGCGTACCCCGAGTCGAAGCGCCGCTGGAAACCCATCTGCAGGATCGTTCCGGCGGCCTCCACCTCCGCGATGGCCGTGAGCGTACCCGTCAGGTCGAGGGCGATGGGCTTCTCGCAGAACACGGGCAGTCCGGCGCGGGCTGCCCGACCGATCAGTTCGCCGTGTGCCGAGGTGGCCGCGGTGATGACCACGGCGTCCACCCCCCAGGTGAAGATCTCGTCCACGCCGGGTGCCGCGGTGGCACCTAAGCGGTCCGCGAGCCGGCGTGCTCGTGCGGGATCCGCGTCCGTGACGATGAGGGAGCCGCCCACCTCGCGGTGGCGGCTGAGGGCGGTCGCATGAAATGTACCGATACGACCCGTCCCGATGAGTCCGATGCGCATGCGACAAAGTTGAGGGCGAACCCTACACCCTGTCAACTCTTTGTCCGGACAATCGAACCTCAGAACTTCCCGTCAACATGCACCGGAGCTACGCTCGGGCCCGTGCCCAAACCAGATGTGGACCCGACCACGCCGCTCCAGCTCAGCGTCGACCGGAACAGCCCGGTCCCGCTGTACTTCCAGCTGGCCCAGCAACTCGAAGCGGCGATCGAGCGCGGTGCCCTGACCCCGGGCAGCCTGCTGGGCAACGAGATCGAGCTCGCCGGACGCCTCGGTCTGTCCCGGCCCACGGTCCGCCAGGCCATCCAGTCCCTGGTGGACAAGGGCCTCCTCGTACGCCGTCGGGGTGTCGGCACCCAGGTCGTCCACAGCCAGGTCAAGCGCCCCCTGGAACTCAGCAGCCTCTACGACGACCTGGAGGCGGCCGGCCAGCGGCCCGCGACCCGCGTCCTCGTCAACACCGTCGTCCCGGCGACGGCTGAGGTGGCGGCGGCCCTGTCGGTGGCGGAGGGCAGCGACGTGCACCGGGTGGAGCGGCTGCGGCTCGCCCACGGCGACCCGATGGCGTACCTCTGCAACCACCTGCCGCCCGGCCTCCTCGACCTCGACAGCGCGCAGCTGGAGGCCACCGGTCTGTACCGGCTGATGCGCGTCGCGGGCATCACGCTGCACAGCGCCCGCCAGTCCGTCGGTGCCCGGGCCGCCACCGCCGTGGAGGCCGGGCGCCTAGACGAGGCCGCCGGCGCCCCGCTGCTCACCATGCAGCGCACCACCTTCGACGACACGGGCCGCGCCGTCGAGTTCGGCTCCCACACCTACCGCGCCTCGCGCTACTCCTTCGAGTTCCAGCTGCTCGTACGCCCCTGACCCGCCCTGAACCCACGTGCGCCCCTGAGCTGGTACGACTCCACGCACTCCCGCGCGGCCCGCGTGGCGGTGTCGACGGCCCCGCTGTCCGGAATCCTTCCCTCCGTATCCGATACTTGGTTGTTTCATGTATCGGACATCAAGAAGGGCACGGCCTCGTGGCACGGTTTCGGACCTGGGTCAGCATCGCGGTGGCAGGGGCGCTGGGCGCATCCCTGGCCGGGTGCAGCAGCACCGGCGGCAAGCGCGCCGAGGACGCCCGCAAAGCGGCGTCGGCCCAGGGCGGGGGCGCGGTGAGCACCCCCCGCTGGACCGTCGCGATGATCACCCACTCGGGTGACGGCGACACCTTCTGGGACATCGTCCAGAACGGCGCCCAGCAGGCCGCCGACAAGGACAACATCAAGTTCCTGTACTCCCACGACGACGAGGGACAGCAGCAGGCGCAGCTCGTGGACGCCGCCGTGGACAAGGGCGTCGACGGCATCGTCGTCACCCTCGCCAAGCCCGACGCCATGAAGAGCGCGGTCGCGCGCGCCGTGAAGGCCGGCATCCCCGTGATCACCGTGAACTCGGGATCCGAGAAGTCCAAGGAGTTCGGCGCGCTCACCCACGTCGGCCAGGACGAGACGATCGCCGGCGAGGCCGTCGGGGAGGAGCTGAACGAGCGTGGCCGGAAAACGGCCCTCTGCGTCCTCCACGAACAGGGCAATGTCGGCCACGAGCAGCGCTGCGCGGGCGTGAGGAAGACCTTCGACGGCACCGTACGGAACATCTACGTGGAGGGCACCGACATGTCGGCCGTCCAGTCCTCCATCGGAGCCAAGCTCCAGGCCGACTCCTCGGTCGACGCCGTCGTCACCCTCGGCGCGCCCTACGCGGCCACCGCGGTCAAGGCCAAGGAGGACGCGGGCAGCAAGGCCGAGATCGACACCTTCGACCTCAACGCCAAGGTCGCCGCCTCGCTCAAGGACGGCACCCTCGGCTTCGCCGTCGACCAGCAGCCCTACCTCCAGGGCTACGAGGCCGTGGACCTGCTCTGGCTCTACCGGTACAACGCCGACACGCTCGGCGGCGGGCGGCCCGTCCTCACCGGCCCGCAGATCATCACCAAGGACCAGGCCGCAGAGCTGGAGAGCTACGCGGACCGGGGCACCCGATGACCGCGACGATCCCCACGCCTCCCGTGTCTCCCACGCCCCCCACGGGCTCCACCGCGGACGACCGGCTGCTGCGGACCTCGCCGCTGCGCAGGCTGCTCGGCCGGCCCGAGCTGGGCTCGGTGGTCGGCGCGCTCGCCGTCTTCCTGTTCTTCGCGCTGATCGCGGACGGTTTCGTACGGGCCGCGGGGCTGGCCACCGTGCTGTACGCGGCCTCCACGATCGGCATCATGGCGGTGCCCGTCGCCCTGCTGATGATCGGCGGCGAGTTCGACCTGTCCGCCGGCGTCATGGTGACGTCGTCCGCGCTGATCTCGTCGATGTTCAGCTACCAGATGACCGCGAACGTCTGGGTGGGCGTCGGGGTCTCGCTCCTGGTCACCCTCGCGATCGGCTTCTTCAACGGCTTCATGCTCACCCGCACCGAGCTGCCCAGCTTCATCATCACGCTCGGCACCTTCCTCATGCTGACCGGGATGAACCTCGGCTTCACCAAGCTGATCAGCGGCACCGTCTCGACCAAGACGATCGCCGACATGGAGGGCTTCGCCTCCGCCAAGGTCCTCTTCGCGTCGGTCCTGACCGTCGGCGGAGTCGACTTCAAGGTCACCATCCTGTGGTGGATCGGCCTGGTGGCCCTCGCCTCCTGGATCCTGCTGCGCACCCGCGTCGGCAACTGGATCTTCGCCGTCGGTGGCGGAAAGGAAGCGGCCCGCGCGGTGGGCGTGCCCGTCGCCGCGACCAAAATCGGCCTCTACATGGGGGTGTCCTTCGCCGCCTGGATCGCCGGACAGCACCTGCTGTTCTCGTTCGACGCCGTGCAGTCGGGAGAGGGCGTCGGCAAGGAGCTGACGTACATCATCGCGGCCGTCATCGGCGGCTGCCTGATCACCGGCGGGTACGGCTCCGCCATCGGCTCGGCGGTCGGCGCGCTGATCTTCGGCATGACCGACAAGGGCATCGTGTTCGCCGAGTGGAATCCCGACTGGTTCAAGTTCTTCCTGGGAGCGATGCTGCTCCTCGCGACCCTGCTGAACGCCTGGGTCCGCAAGCGCGCGGAGGCCACGGCATGACACAGCCCGCCACGACGACGTCCGCCGGGCGCACGCCCCTGGTCGAGCTCGACGACGTCAGTAAGTACTACGGCAACATCCGCGCCCTGGAGGGCGTCTCGCTGGAGGTCCACGCGGGGGAGATCACCTGCGTCCTCGGCGACAACGGCGCCGGCAAGTCGACCCTGATCAAGATCATCGCCGGGCTCCACCAGCATGACGCGGGCACCTTCCGCATCGAGGGCGAGGACGCCCGTCCGGCGTCCCCGCGGGAGGCCCTGGACCGCGGTATCGCCACGGTCTACCAGGACCTCGCGGTCGTCCCTCTGATGCCGGTCTGGCGCAACTTCTTCCTCGGCTCCGAGCCGCGCAGGGGATCCGGCCCCTTCAAGCGCCTGGACGTCGATTTCATGCGCCGTACGACCCACGCGGAACTCCTGCGCATGGGCATCGACCTGCGCGACGTCGACCAGCCCATCGGCACCCTCTCGGGCGGCGAGCGCCAGTGCGTGGCGATCGCCCGGGCCGTCCACTTCGGCGCGAAGGTCCTCGTCCTCGACGAGCCCACCGCGGCACTGGGCGTCAAACAGTCCGGTGTGGTCCTCAAATATGTGGCCGCCGCACGTGACGCCGGCCTGGGTGTTGTTCTGATCACCCACAACCCCCACCACGCGTACCTCGTCGGCAACCGCTTCGTCCTCCTCAAGCGCGGCACGATGGTCGGCAACCACACCCGAGAAGAAATCACCCTGGACGAACTGACCCGCCAGATGGCGGGCGGCACGGAACTGGACGACCTCCGCCACGAACTGGAGGGCAGTGCCCCGTAGGGGGCGGGGCCGTGCCGATGCGCGGCTCCGCCGTGTGGCCGCGCCCAGCCACGGCTTTCAGGGGCGCGGGGGCTGTGCCGGTGTGCGGCCGCCGCGTGGGCTCGCCCGGCCACGGCTTCTTTCAGGGGCGCGGGGAACTGCGCGACCAGCCACGACGAGCCTGCGGACGACGGACGGCCCGGGCTGCCCGGGGCGCCCCGAAGCACCGCGAGGGACGCCGCCGTGCGGCCAAACCCCCACGTGGGGCAGAATCGGCGCGATGAGCACCTACCGCGACCTCGCCCTGCCCAGGGCGCTCGGCTCCGCCAGAGCCGCGGGCGCCCCCATCGGCTCCCGCCGTGCCACCGCCCTGCGCACCGTGGGCACGCGCGAGCGCCGTTCCCACCTGACGGCACCGCGCGTCCCCACCGTCGGCATCGACATCGGCGGCACGAAGGTGATGGCGGGCGTCGTGGACGCGGACGGCAACATCCTGGAGAAGGTCCGCACCGAGACCCCCGACAAGTCCAAGAGTCCCAAGGTCGTCGAGGACACCATCCTGGAACTGGTCCTGGACCTCTCCGACCGCCACGACGTGCACGCGGTCGGCATCGGCGCGGCCGGCTGGGTCGACGCGGAGCGCAACCGGGTCCTGTTCGCACCCCACCTCTCGTGGCGCAACGAACCCCTGCGGGACCGCCTCGCGGGCCGCCTCGCCGTCCCCGTCCTGGTGGACAACGACGCGAACGCCGCCGCCTGGGCGGAGTGGCGCTTCGGCGCGGGCCGCGGTGAGGACCACCTCGTCATGATCACCCTCGGCACCGGCATCGGCGGCGCCATCCTGGAGGACGGGCAGGTCAAGCGCGGCAAGTTCGGTGTGGCGGGCGAGTTCGGCCATATGCAGGTCGTCCCCGGCGGCCACCGCTGCCCGTGCGGCAACCGCGGCTGCTGGGAGCAGTACAGTTCCGGCAACGCCCTGGTCCGCGAGGCCCGCGAACTCGCCGCCGCCGACTCTCCGGTGGCCTACGGCATCATCGAGCACGTCAAGGGCAACATCGCCGAGATCACCGGCCCGATGATCACCGAGCTGGCCCGCGAGGGCGACGCGATGTGCATCGAACTGCTCCAGGACATCGGCCAGTGGCTGGGCGTCGGCATCGCGAACCTCGCGGCCGCCCTCGACCCCTCCTGCTTCGTGATCGGCGGCGGCGTCAGCGCGGCCGACGACCTGCTGATCGGCCCCGCGCGCGACGCTTTCCGCCGCCATCTGACCGGCCGCGGCTACCGCCCCGAGGCCCGGATCGCCCGCGCCCAGCTCGGCCCCGAGGCCGGCATGGTCGGCGCCGCGGACCTGGCCCGCCTGGTGGCCCGCCGCTTCCGGCGCGCCAACCGCCGCCGCGTCGAACGGTACGAGCGCTACGAGCGGTACGCCGAGTCGCGCCGCGAGGCGCAGGAGACGCTGTGATGACGGCCTCGCTGCCGCGCCAGGCCTCACCTCCGGACGAGCCGCCGCGCCCGCCCGAGCAGCCGGGCCACCGGATCCGCCGCCGCGCCCTGACCCTGCTGATCATCGTGCTGCTCATCGGTGTCCCGGCCGGCTATCTGGTGATCTCCGCCAACCAGAGCCGTGACAGCGGCAAGGACAAGGAGGCGAAGTACTCGGCGACCGGGCTCACCCCGGGCTGGCCCTCCCGGGTCCAGCGCCGCCTGTACCAGGTGCCCATCCCGGGCTACTCGGCCGAGGTCGCGTACTACGAGACGAACAACTGGAAGACCAGCCGTCTCTACGTCCAGTTCCTCACCAGCGACGAGGGCCTGGAGAAGTTCCTCAAGACCATCGGGACCAGCCTCGACGCGCTGGAGAAGGACGACATCGTCATCAGCGCACGCGACCGGCGTGTCGTCGGCTGGGAGTTCACCGGCCCCGGCCCCTGGTCGGGCCTGAACCACGCGCGGAAGAACCCGACGCCCTCCCACCACATCGTCGTGGACTGGGCGAAGCCCGGCCATCCCATGGTCTACGTGGTCTCCAGAACGACACCCTGACCACGCCCCGACCACGTCTCACCCCCCGCCCCTTCCGGCCGACGGGCCGCGTTGTCAGACCCGGCCCGTAGAGTCGAAGACGATCGATCCGACCGGGACGGGAGCAGGCGAGGGAGGTGGCCGGGAGCATGGGTGCGGGGACGCGTACGAGCACGGGGACGGGTGAGGGGACGAGCACGGCGGAGCCGCGTGCCGAGGCCGGCCCCGGCGCCGGACCGAAGGCCGAGGTGCCCCTCCGGCTGGCCGCGGTGTTCCTGCCCGCCGCGCTGCCCCGCGGCGGACGGATGGCCTTCTGGGACCCGGACGGCGACCTCCCGCTCCCCACACCGGACACCGAGCTCACGGTCGTACGACGGCACGGTACGGGGACACGACGGCACACGGTCCCCGCCCTGACCCTGCCGGTCACCGAGGCCCTGCCGCTCCTGGTGCGCGCCAGGCGCGACCCCGCCGCCCATCCCGCCACGGCCTGCTGGGGGGCCGCCGCCCTGCACGCGCTGCGGCTCGTCGCGCGCGGCAGACTGCTGCCCGGTCTGACACCCGACGGGTTCGACGCATGGCGTGCGGGCCCGCTGGACCCGGACGACATCGCCCACCTCAGGGCGATCGCCGCGGCCCTCCCGTACGAGGGACACGCCGTCCCGCTGCCGGGCGGCGGCCCGCTCAGGCTGCCCGAGCCGGAAGCGCTGACACGCGCCTTCCTGGACGCGGTCGCCGACGCCCTGCCCCGCACCCCGGCCGCTCCCTACGCGGCGGGCAGGCCCTTCGCGGCGAGCGGGGCCCAGCGGCTGCCCGGCGCCCAGGACTGGGCGGCGGAGGTCGCCGCCGGCATGGACGCCGGGGTGCGCATCTCCCTGCGCCTCGACCTGTCCGCGTACGAGCTCTTCGACGACAGCGAGGACGCGCGGCGGGCGGGCGCGGCCGTCGTCCAGGTGCACAGCCTCGCCGACCCCACCCTCGTCGTCGACGCGGCGGCCCTGTGGGCGGGCACCGCGGACGCCACGTTCGGCCCGCGCGCCCGGGTCGACGCGGCCCTGGCGGTGCGCCGCGCGGCCCGCGTCTGGCCGCCCCTGGACCGGCTGTCCGGACAGGACGTGCCGGACGTACTGGCCCTGTCCGAGGACGAGCTGTCGGACCTGCTCGGCGTGGCGGCCACCCGCCTCGGCGCGGCCGGGGTCGCCGTGCACTGGCCGCGCGACCTCGCCCAGGACCTGAGCGCGGCCGCGGTCGTCCGCCCCGCGCCGGGCTCGGCCACGGACGGGACGGGTTTCTTCGAGAGCGAGGAACTGCTCCAGTTCCGCTGGCAGCTGGCCCTGGGCGGCGACCCGCTCAGCGAGGCGGAGATGGACGCCCTCGCTGAGGCGCACCGCCCCGTCGTCCGGCTGCGGGACCAGTGGGTGCTCGTCGACCCGGCCCTGGTCCGCAAGGCCCGCAAGCGCGAACTGGGCCTGCTCGACCCGGTGGACGCCCTCTCCGCGGCGCTCAGCGGCAGCGTGGAGGTCGACGGGGAGAGCGTCGAGGCGGTGCCCGTCGGAGCGCTCGCCGCGCTGCGCGACCGCCTCACCGCCGGACTGCGGCCCGCCGAACCGCCTCCCGGGCTGAAGGCGACCCTCCGCGACTACCAACTGCGCGGGCTGGCCTGGCTCGACCTCATGACCTCGCTCGGCCTCGGCGGCTGCCTCGCCGACGACATGGGACTCGGCAAGACCATCACCGTCATCGCCCTCCATCTGAAGCGGGCGCGCACCGAGCCGACCCTCGTGATCTGCCCCGCCTCGCTGCTCGGCAACTGGCAGCGGGAGATCGAACGGTTCGCCCCCGGCGTGCCCGTGCGCCGCTTCCACGGACCGGACCGCTCCCTGGCGGACCTGGCCGGAGGCTTCGTCCTGACCACCTACGGGACGATGCGCTCGACGGCGCCGAGGCTCGCCGAGCAGACCTGGGGCATGGTCGTCGCGGACGAGGCCCAGCACGTCAAGAACCCGTACTCGGCGACGGCCAAGGCCCTGCGGACGATCTCCGCACCGGCCAGGGTCGCCCTGAGCGGCACACCGGTGGAGAACAACCTCTCCGAGCTGTGGGCCCTGCTCGACTGGACGACCCCGGGACTCCTCGGCCCGCTGAAGTCCTTCCGCGCCCGGCACGCGCGCGCCGTGGAGAACGGCGAGGACGAGGAGGCCGTGGCCCGCCTCGCCCGGCTGATCCGGCCCTTCCTCCTGCGGCGCAAGAAGTCCGACCCGGGCATCGTCCCCGAACTGCCGCCCAAGACGGAGACGGACCACCCCGTCCCCCTCAGCCGCGAACAGGCCTCCCTGTACGAGGCCGTGGTCCGCGAGTCGATGCTCGCCATCGAGACCACCCAGGGCATCGCCAGACGAGGCCTCGTCCTGAAGCTCCTCACCGCGCTCAAGCAGATCTGCGACCACCCGGGGCTGTATCTGAAGGAGGAGCCGGACGGCCTGCCCAGCGGCTCGGGAGCCGCTCGCCAGGCCGCCCGCTCCGGCAAACTGGCCCTGCTCGACGAGCTGTTGGACACGCTGCTCGCCGAGGACGGCTCGGCCCTCGTCTTCACCCAGTACGTGGGAATGGCCCGGCTGATCACGAACCACCTCACGGCGCGCGCGGTCCCCGTCGAACTGCTCCACGGCGGTACGCCGGTGCCGGAGCGCGAACACATGGTGGACCGGTTCCAGAGCGGGGCGACGCCGATCCTGATCCTGTCGCTGAAGGCGGCCGGTACCGGTCTCAACCTCACGCGCGCGGGGCATGTCATCCACTTCGACCGCTGGTGGAACCCTGCCGTCGAGGAACAGGCCACCGACCGCGCCTACCGCATCGGCCAGACCCAGCCCGTCCAGGTGCACCGCCTCATCACCGAGGGCACCGTCGAGGACCGTATCGCCGACATGCTCGCCTCCAAGCGGGCCCTGGCGGACGCGATCCTCGGCTCCGGCGAGGCATCCCTGACGGAACTGACCGATCGCGACCTGTCCGATCTGGTGTCACTGCGGAGGTCCACATGATGTCTCCGACGGAACAGCCGGGTACGGACGGCGACGGGACGCCTCAAGCCGACTTCGACGCCGACGTCCACGACCACGACGACGTGGCGTCCTCGGCGCACGGCTCCCGCCCGGCGGCCGAGGGGACGCGTCCTGCCGACGCGGCCCGACGGGCCCTGCGGGAAGCTCGCCGGGCCGAGGCGAACGCGGACTCGGGTTCGGGTTCGGGTTCGGGTTCGGGGGAGTCCTCCACGGCTCCACAGGCGCCGCCGGGTACTGGTCCGGCCTCGATAACACCCTCGGCAGCTGTGGAGCCGCGGCGCCGGGCCCCCGAGGGGACCGCGGCAGCCGGGCCCCGCCCGGGCGACGCCGCCCGCGCGGCACTCCGCCGAGCCGTGGGCCGTCACAGCGGTGACAGCGCGGACGGGACCGACGGCGGGGGAGGAGCACCGGGCTCCGAGGGCGGCGTACAGCCGGATGCGCGTGGCTCGCGCCCGGCTTCCGACGCGACGGCGACGGGGGCGCCCGCGCGGGGCTCAGACGCTACGGAGGCGGGGGCATCCACGAGGGTCCCTGACGTGACGGTGGCGGGGCCACCCGACGAGGCCTCCGCGCCGCCCGCGGCCGACCGGCCCGACGCCGCCTCCGAGACCTCGCGTCCCGGCGACGTGGCCCGGGAGGCGTTGCGTGCCGCGCGCGTTCAGGCCGAGCGGGAGCGAACGGCCGCGCAGGACAAGGGAGTCGGGGCGTCCCGGAAGCGGCGCGGGGGCGCCGCGGCCATCGCTCCCGGCTCACGTCCGACCCGTCCCACCGGTCCCAGCCGCGAGGCGGCGGCCCATGTCCGGGAACTGGCCGAGATGCTGGGCAACAGCCTCGATCTGTCGTCCCGGCTGGAGAGGGAGGAGCGGGCGGACGAGTCCGACACCGGGCCGGGCTCCGCGCGCACGCACGCCGACGCAGATGCCGTGGCCGGCACCGGTGCCGACACCGAACCCCCCGCCTCCGAAGCCGCCCATTCCCATGCCCACCCCCACTCCCATCCCCATGCCCACCCCCACTCCCATCCCCATGCTGAGCCCACCCCCGGCGAAACCCCGGCCCCCGCACAGCGCAGCGCCCCGGCGGCCGGTCGTTCCATGGCCGCTCCCGCCCGGGACGGTGAGCTGCGGCGTACGTTCCCGCCACCGGCGCGGGCGCGGCCTGAGGGCGGCGGATTCGCCGAGACGTGGTGGGGGAACGCGTGGGTCACCGCGCTGGAGGAGATGGCGCTCGACGCGGCCCGGCTCGGGCGGGGGAAGGCGTACGCGGGGGAGGGGCACGTCGACGCCGTCACGGTCACGCCGGGGCTCGTGCTCGCCTACGTGCACGGGAGCCGTCCGCGGCCGTACCGCGTCCAGATCCGGATGCGTACGCTCTCGGACGACGACTGGGAGCGTTTCCTCGACACCGCCGCCGAACGCCCGGCCCACATCGCCGCGTTGCTCGACAAGGAGCTGCCCCAGGCACTCGCCGACTGCGGGGTGCAACTGCTCCCCGGCCCCGGCGACCTCGTCCCGCGCTGCAGCTGCCCCGACTCCGGCCACCCCTGCAAGCACGCGGCCGCCCTCTGCTACCAGACCGCGCGACTGCTGGACGAAGACCCGTTCGTCCTCCTCCTGCTGCGCGGCCGGGGCGAGCGCGAACTGCTGGACGAACTGTCCCGCCGCAACGCCACCCTGGCCGCCCGCTCGGCCCGCGCCGCCGAGGAACCGGCGCTTTCCGGGGTCCCGGCCCGCGAGGCGGTCGAGCGCCGCGTTCTGGCGGCCCTGCCCGCCCCGCTGCCGCCGCCCGCGCATCCCGAACAGCCCCCGGCCTACCCGGCCTCGCCCGGCGGGCCCGACCCGTTCGCGCTGGACCAGTTGGCCACGGACGCGGCCGCACGCGCGCACGCCCTGCTCACCACCGGCCGCGACCCCCTCGCCGAACTGACACTCTGGCAGGACGCCGTCCGGCTCGCCGCCACCCGCCCGGGTTCCGGCCTCACCGCCACCACCCGCGCCCTCTACGCGGACCTGGCCACCGCCGCGCGGCGCACCCCGGGAGACCTGGCCCGCGCGGTCGCCGCGTGGCGTCAGGGCGGGCTCGAAGGGCTCGCCGTCCTGGAAGAGGCCTGGGACCCTCCGGCGGGCCGTTTCGACCGGGCCCGCCCCCTCCTCCTCGCGGCCGACTTCCCCGCCTTCCGGCCCTGGCACAACCACCTCACCCACCCCCACGGCCACATACAGCTCCGCCTGGGCCACGACGGCCTCTGGTACGCGTACGAGTCGGAACCGGGCCATGACGACTGGTGGCCCCGCGGCACCCCCGACCTGGATCCGGTCGGCGCCCTCACCGGCCTGGGCTCGCCGACCGACGTCTGAGCGCGTACGACTCCCGAGCGCGCACGACTCCCGCGATTCACCGGCGAGCCGGCGCGCGGCCTCGTACCATGGCGCCCATGATCCTCAGCCGGCGCCGCCCTGCCCCGCGGTTCAGCGTGCGTACGCCGCACGGCTGTTGTTGATCCTCACCGAGCCCGTACGCGCGCTCCCGGCCGCACTCCTCTCCCTGCGGCCCACTCTCACCCGCAGGTCTGTAGGCCCGGCGCGCCCCGCCGCACCCGCCGGCCCGCGACCACCCCACCCCCGCCCCACCCGTGCCCGTGAACCTCCGACAGGCAGGAGCCCACCCATGTCCCGTACCAGTACGTACAGCGACGAGTCCGTCTACGACCGTCGCAGACTCCGTCAGTGGCTCACGGGCGAAGCCCGGGCCGACGGCATCGAGCGGCGCGACATGCTGCGTCTGCTGGCCGCCGCCGGACTGGCCGGCACAGCCACCGCCGCCACCACCGGTTTCGCCGCACCGGCCCTGGCCGCTTCCGCGACCGCCACCGGAACAGCGCCCCGAACAGCCACCGCGACCACCGACCGCGCGACGGCCGCCGCGGTCCCCGGGATAGTCAAACCCCTTCCCGACGCCTGGTTCACCGCCCGCGGTACGAACGCGGAGACCAGGTTCGAGGCACTGGCGGGCACCGGCCACCACACCCCCACGGACCGCTTCTTCGTCCGCAACCACACCGCCACCCCTGTCCTGGACGCGAACGCCTGGAGTGTCACCGTCCGGGGGGACGGCCTCGTGGGCGGCGGGTCCGCCGAGTTCACGCTCGACGACCTCAAGCGCCTGCCCGCCACCACCCGCAGCGCGTTCGTGGAGTGCGCGGGCAACGGCCGCAGCTTCTTCACGACACAGCAGGGCCAGACCGTGTCCGGCACGGCGTGGACGCTGGGCGCGGTCGGCGTGGCCCGCTGGCGCGGGGTACGGCTCGCCGAGGTGCTGCGCCGCGCCGGGCTGAGCCGCGGCGCCGTGGACGTCATGCCCCGCGGCCTGGACGCCGACTACGTCACGGCGGACGGCACGAACCTCGGCCGCGTCCGCCGCCCGCTGCCCCTGTCGAAGGCCCTGGACGACGTGCTGCTCGCGTACGAGATGAACGGCGAGCCGCTCCCGCCGGACCACGGCGGTCCCGTACGGGTCCTCGTGCCGTCCTGGATCGGGATCGCGTCGATCAAGTGGGTCGGTGACATCGAGGTCTCCGCCCAGCCGCTGTACTCCCCGTGGAACACGGACTTCTACCGGCTGTTCGGCGACGCGTACCCGGCGGGAGGCAGCGCCCCGCTCACCCGCCAGACGCTGAAGTCCGCCTTCGAACTCCCGTGGAACGCAAGCCTGGAGGCCGCCGCCGAACACCGTCTCACCGGCCGCTCCTGGTCGGGCGCGGGCGCCGTGGCACGTGTCGAGGTGAGCACCGACGGCGGTTCGAGCTGGCGGCGCGCCCGGCTGCACGACGCCCCGCGCCGCGCCGACTGGGTCCGCTGGTCCGCCGACTGGCGTCCGGCGGCCCCGGGGACGTACACGCTCCTGGCCCGTGCGACCGACACCACGGGCCGCACGCAGCCGGAGACCACCGTCCACAACACCCAGGGCTATCTCTTCGACGCGGTCGTCCGTCATCCGGTCCAGGCCATGTGACCCGCGTCCAGGGTGAACGTGTCTGCGGTACGGCGTGCACAAGCGGCCCGCGTTCCGCGCCCGCCGCCGGGCGCCCTCCCGGGCACATCCCATGGCCGGTCACCGGCGGAGCACGTCGTGGACTGATGTGCGATCGGCTTGGGTATCCCCCTGTTGCATGTGATGTGCAAGAGCATCATGACGGCAACAAGGGGTGGGTTCATGACGACCCGATGGATACGCGGCACAGTCGTCGCCACGGCGATGGTCTGCGGGGCCGCCGCGTGCTCGGCGCCCGGTGACGGGCCCGGCGGTGGCGGGTCGGCCGACTCGGTGGTGATCGGGGTGGCCTCGGAGCCGGACACCCTCAGCCCTCTGCTCGGCTACGGCAAGGACGGCAACTCCAAGATCTTCGACGGCCTGCTCGCCCGGGACGCCGACCTCAAGCTCGGGCCCGCGCTGGCGAAGGCACTGCCCGAGGTCGGCGACGACGGCCTGACCTACACGTACACCCTGCGCGACGGGGTCGAGTTCAGCGACGGCGAGCCGCTCACCGCCGCCGACGTGGTCTTCACGTACGAGACCGTCCTCGACAAGAGGACCAACAACAGCTCCCGCAGCGAGCTGGACGCCGTCAAGGAGGTGCGGGCGGACGGCGACGACAAGGTCGTCTTCACGCTCAAGTACCCCTACGCGCCCTTCGCGGGCCGCACGGTCCTGCCCGTCGTCCCCGAGCACGTGGCCGGCGGCCAGGACCCCAACACCGGCTCCTTCAACACCGAGCCGATCGGCACCGGCCCGTACGTCCTCTCCGCCTGGAGCAAGGGCGAGAAGCTCGTCCTCAAGGCCAACCCCCGGTACTGGGGCGGGGCGCCGAAGGTGAAGACGGTCACCATGGCCGTCGTCGAGGACGACGACGTACGCGCCACCCGGCTGCGCTCCGGCGACCTGGACGGCGCGATCCTCCCGCCCGACCTCGCCGCCGCCCACAGGAACGACAGCGGCGGGAAGTCCCAGGACGTCAGGACCTACGAGGCCAGGTCCTACGACTTCCGCGCCGTCACCCTGCCCACCGGGAACGAGGTCACCGGCGACCGGGCGATCCGCCGGGCCCTGGACGCCGCCGTGGACCGCGAGGCCATGGTGGCCGGGATCCTCGACGGCGCGGGCCGCCCGGCGTACGGACCGCTGCCCGTCGACGACCCGTGGTTCGCGAAGGGCATCGAACGCTCCCAGGACCTGGACGGGGCCGACCGGATCCTGGACCGGGCGGGCTGGCGGACCGGCACGGACGGCGTCCGTACCAGGAACGGCCGGCGGGCCGCCTTCACCCTCCTCTACCCCTCCGGCGACAAGGTCCGCCAGGACCACGCCCTCGCCTACGCCTCCGACGCCAAGAAGGCCGGTATCGAGGTGAAGGCCGAGAGCGCCACCTGGGAGGTCATCGAGCCGCGGATGAAGGACGACGCGGTCCTCGCCGGCGGCGGCAGCACCGGCGACCCCGACTTCGGCCTCTACACGCTCCTGCACTCCTCGCTGGCCGGGAACGGCTTCAACAACATGGGCCACTACGACAACCCGGCCGTGGACGAGGCCCTCGACACCGGCCGCCGCAGCCAGGACGGGGCGACGCGCAGAACGGCGTACGACACGCTCCAGCGGGAGTTGGTGAAGGACCCCGGCTCCACCTTCCTCACCCACATCGACCACGTCTACGTCCTCGCCGGCCGCTGGCAGGGCCTGACCACGCAACTGGAGCCGCACGAGCACGGATTCGCCGGCGGCCCCTGGTGGAACATCGAGGACTGGCGGCCCGGGCGGTGAGCCGACCGCCCTGGGGAGCCATGGCCCGGCTGGCCGGGCGACGCTCCCTGTTCGCCGCCCCGGTCCTGCTGGTCGTCACCTTCGCCATGTTCGCGATCGCCGCCGCCTCCCCCTTCGACCCGGTACGGGCCTACGCGGGCACCGCCGCCCTCGGCGCCGACCGGGAGACCCTGGACCGCCTGCGGACCAACCTCGGTGCGGACCGGCCCTTCGCCGAACGCTGGTGGGACTGGCTGACCTCCGCGCTCACCGGCGACCTCGGACAGTCCAGCGTGATGCGCCAACCGGTGGCCGAGGTGATCGGCGAACGCCTCGTGTGGTCCACGCTGTTGTGCGCGGTCGCGTTCGCCGCGGCCGTCCTGGCGGGCACACTGCTCGGAGTGCTCGCCGCCCGTCGCCAGGGCGGATGGCTCGACCGCACGGTCACCTCGCTCGCCTACGTCCTCTCGGCCGCCCCGGTGTTCTGGACCGCCCTGCTCGCCATCTGGCTGTTCGCCCTGCGGCTGGACCTCCTGCCGGCGGGCGGCCTGACCGACACCGCCAGCGAACAGGTCACCGCCGCCCAGGTGGCGAGCCACCTCGTGCTGCCCGCCGGAGTCCTCGCGGTCTCCCAACTCCCCTGGTTCACCCTGTACGTCCGCCAGGGTGTCGCCGACGCCCTGGCGGAGGACCCGGTACGCGGCGCCCGTGCCCGGGGCCTGAGCGAACACACCGTCCTGCTCGGCCACGCCCTGCGCTCCGGACTGCTCCCGGTCCTCACCCTGATCGGCTCCCGGCTGCCCGAACTCATCACCGGCGCCCTGTTGGTGGAGAGCGTCTTCAGCTGGCCGGGCATCGCGGCGGCCACGGTGGAGGCGGCCACCGCCGTCGACTTCCCGCTCCTCGCCGCCCTCACCGCGCTGGCCACTGTCGCCGTCCTGGCCGGCAACCTGCTCGCGGACCTGCTCTACGGACTCTTCGACACGAGGGTGGAACTCAGTGAAATGTGACCCCGCGACTCTCCTGACCGGAGCCGACTCCCATGGCTGAGACGGCAGTCGAGCCGAAGTGGCGCTCGTACGGCACCCGCCACCGCTCCACCCGCGCCCTCGGGGTACGCGTTTCCGTGGCGCTCGTCGCCGCGACGGTCCTCGCGGTCCTGCTCGTACCGCCTCTCGTCCAACTCGACCAGCAGGCCGTCGACTTGGCTGCGAAACTCCAACCACCGTCCTGGGCGCACCCGTTCGGGACCGACGACGTGGGCCGCGACCTGCTGCTGCGCTGTGTCCACGGCCTGCGCGTCTCCCTGCTCGTCGGCGTGACGGCGGCCCTGACGGCGACCGTCGTCGGAACGGCCGTCGGCGCCACGGCCGGAGCACTGGGCGGCTGGGCCGACCGGGGCATCATGCGGCTGGTCGACACCTTCTCGTCCGTCCCGCACCTGCTGCTCGGCATCTTCATCGTCGCCATGTTCCGCCCCGGCGTCTGGCCCGTGGTGGTCTCGGTCGGCCTCACCCACTGGCTGTCGACCGCCCGGATCGTCCGCGCCGAGGTACTGTCCCTGCGCTCCCGCCCCTACATCGACGCGGCGCTCTCCGGCGGCGCGTCGAGACTGCGGATCGCCGTACGCCATCTGCTGCCCGCCGTGCTGCCCCAGGCCGCGCTCGCCGCCGTACTCATGGTGCCGCACGCCATGTGGCACGAGTCCGCCCTGTCCTTCCTGGGCCTCGGCCTGCCCTCGCACCTGGCGAGCCTCGGCAACCTCATCCAGAACGCCCGCGGCTCGCTGCTCGCCGGACAGTGGTGGCCGACCCTCTTCCCCGGCCTGTTCCTCATCGTCCCCACCCTCGCCCTCGCCGGCCTCGCCGGAGCCTGGCGGGAGCGGATCAACCCACGCCGCCGATCGGAGCTGACGCTGTGACCGTGCTGTCCGTACGAGGCCTGTCGGTGCGCTTCCTCATGCCGGGCGGGCGCCGGGTCGCCGCCGTCACCGACGCGCGCTTCGACGTGGCGGCGGGGGAGTGCCTGGCCCTGATCGGCGAGAGCGGCTGCGGCAAGTCCGTCCTCGTCTCCGCCCTCCTCGGCCTGCTCCCCGCCAACGCCCGGGCCGCGGGCGAGGCCCGCCTCGGGGACCTCGACCTGCTCGCGGCCGACGAACGCACCCTGGCCCGTACGGTCCGAGGCCGCCGGATCGGCCTCGTACCGCAGAGCCCGGCCGCCCACCTGACCCCGGTCCGCACCATCCGCTCCCAACTGGAGGAGACCGTCGCCCAGTTGAAGGGCGTCCGCGGCCGGGTGGCCCTGCGCTCCGCCGCCGAGGCCGCCGCCGCGCGTGCCGCGTTCCCCGCGGACCACCTCGACCGCCACCCGCACGAACTCTCCGGCGGTCTCGCCCAGCGCGCCGCCACCGCCCTCGCCCTCGTCGGCGACGCGCCACTGCTGCTCGCCGACGAACCGACCACCGGACTCGACCGCGACCTCGTGGACCACACCGTCGACGAACTGCGCCGCCACGTGGACACCGCCGGCCGGGCCCTCCTGGTCATCACCCACGACCTCGCGGCGGCCGAGCGCATCGCCGACCGCGTGGCGGTCATGTACGCGGGCCGCATCGTCGAACTCGCCGACGCGGAAGCCTTCTTCGGCGCCCCCGGCCCCCGCCACCCCTACAGCCGCGGCCTCCTGCAAGCCCTGCCCGACCGCGCCTTCACCCCCATCCCCGGCATGCCCCCCGAACTCGGCAACCTCCCCGACGGCTGCGCCTTCGCCGCCCGCTGCGACCGGGCCGCCGACACCTGCGCCACCCGGCCGCCGATGACGGCCGCGGTCGCCTGCCACCACCCGTACGTACCGGAGGACAGCCATGCTTGAACTACGGGCCATCACCGCTGGATACGCCCAACACGCCCCCGTCGTACGGGACTTCTCCCTGACCGTCGAGCCCGGCGAAGCCGTCGGACTCCTCGGCCCCAGCGGCTGCGGCAAATCCACCCTCGCCCGCGTCGCCGCCCTGCTGCACCGCCCCGACTCCGGCACCCTGCTCCTCGACGGCGAACCCGTACGCCGCTGGCGCCACCGTGCCCCACGCGAACAGCGCACCGCCTTCGGCGTCGTCCTCCAGCAGCCCAGACTCGCCGCGGACCCCCGGCTGCGCCTCGCCCACCTCATCGCCGAACCCCTGCACGCCACCGGCCGCCGCAGCGAAGTACCGGACCGGGTGGCGGAGTTGGCCACGAGCGTGGGCCTGACCCCCGACCTGCTGACCCGCCGCCCGCACGAGGTCAGCGACGGCCAGCTGCAACGCGCCTGTCTGGCCCGCGCCCTCGTCCTGCGCCCCCGCTGGCTGATCTGCGACGAGATGACCGCCATGCTCGACGCCTCCACCGGCGCCGCACTGGTCGCCGTGGTGGAGGCCTACCGGTCCACCACCGGCGCGGGCCTCCTCGCCGTCGGCCACGACCGCACCCTCCTGAACCGCTGGTGCCGTCGCACGGTCCACTGGGAGACCCCGCAGCCACCACGAGCCCCTGAGGATTCCCAGGGTCCATCTGTACGATGACGCGCGGTGCGGCCGGCGTCCCCTGCCACTCGGCGACATGTGAAGGCCCGTGCGGAGGATCTTCGCGAGGCTGCCACAACGTGGGACGCCTTGCATGGGGATCCGACCCAAGTGCGTGAGAAATCGTGAGATGTGGGAGCGTGAGTCGGGTGAGCGACGCACAGACCAACACCCTTCAATACCGCTTTGACGGGCCGGAAGACGCACCTGTCCTGATCTTGGGTCCCTCACTGGGCACCACCTGGCACATGTGGGACCGGCAGGTCCCGGAGCTGGCCAAGCAGTGGCGGGTCTTCCGCTTCGACCTGCCCGGTCACGGCGGCGCGCCCGCGCACCCGACCGGTTCGGTCACCGAGCTGGCCGAACGGCTGCTCGCCACCCTCGACGGGCTCGGCGTCCAGCGGTTCGGCTACGCGGGCTGCGCGCTCGGCGGAGCCGTGGGGGCCGAGCTGGCGCTGCGCCGCCCCGAGCGCCTTGCCTCGCTCACGCTGATCGCGGCCTCCCCGCGGTTCGGCACGGCCGACGAGTTCCGCCAGCGCGGGGTGATCGTCCGGTCGAACGGCCTCGACCCCATCGCGCGGTCGTCCCCCGAGCGCTGGTTCACCACCGGGTTCGCCGCGGCACAGCCCGCGATCACCGAGTGGGCCGTACAGATGGTGCGCACCACCGACCCGGGCTGCTACATCGCCGCCTGCGAGGCGATCGCCGCGTTCGACATCCGCGCCGACCTCGGCCGCATCGGTGTGCCCACGCTCGTTTTGGTCGGTTCGGACGACCAGGTGACCGGCCCCGCCGAGGCCCGCACCCTGGTCGCCGGGATACCGGACGCCCGTCTCGCGGTCGTGCCCGGCGCCTCCCACCTGGTCCCCGTCGAGCAGCCCGCCGCGGTCACCGACCTCCTCGTACGGCATTTCTCCACGGCCTGGCAGCAGCCCGCCTACGACTCGTCCACCGGGCAGATGTCGGTCGTGGTCCCCCAGGCGAGCCCCGTGCTCTCCGTGCCGCAGCAGGCGTCACCCGTCGCCGAGATCGCCCCGGCCCCGCAGCCCGAGGCGCTGATGGGCAGGGCCGATCCGTACGACGCGGGCATCAAGGTCCGCCGTGAGGTGCTCGGGGACGCCCATGTGGACCGGGCGCTGGCCCAGGCCGACGAGTTCTCCGGGGACTTCCAGGAGTTCATCACGCGCTACGCGTGGGGCGAGATCTGGGACCGGCCGGGCCTCGACCGGCGCTCGCGCAGCTGTGTGACCCTCACCGCACTGGTCGCGGGCGGCCACCTCGACGAGCTGGCCTTCCACACCAGGGCCGCCCTCCGCAACGGGCTCACCCCCGTCGAGATCAAGGAAGTGCTCCTCCAGGCGGCCGTCTATTGCGGCGTACCGGCCGCGAACAGCGCCTTCAAGGTGGCCCAGCAGGTCATCCGCGAGGAGACCACCCCGCAGGAGTGAGCGGCGGGAAAGGGCCCCTCGGGTGGGCCCGCGCCGACGGGCGGAGGCAGGATGGAAGGCATGAAGTTCACAAAGAAGTCGCATGCCTGCGTCCGCCTGGAGAAGGACGGCCGCACACTCGTCATCGATCCCGGGGTCTTCACCGAGGAGGACGCCGCGGTCGGCGCGGACGCGATCCTCGTCACGCACGAGCACCCCGACCACTTCAGCGAGGGACACCTGCGGGCCGGTCTCGAAGCCAACCCGCAGGCGGAGATCTGGACCCTGAAGTCGGTCGCCGACCAGCTCTCGGCCGCGTTCCCGGGCCGGGTGCACACCGTCGGGCACGGCGACACGTTCACCGCCGCGGGCTTCGACGTACAGGTCCACGGCGAACTGCACGCCGTGATCCACCCGGACATCCCGCGCATCACGAACGTCGGCTACCTCGTCGACGGCGGACGCGTCTTCCACCCGGGCGACGCACTCACCCTCCCCGACCACCCGGTCGAGACGCTGCTCCTGCCCGTCCAGGCCCCCTGGAGCAAGATCTCCGAGGTCATCGACTACGTCAGGGAGGTCAAGCCGCAGCGCGCGTACGACATCCACGACGCCCTGCTGACGGACCTCGCGCGCCCCGCCTACGACCGCCAGATCGGCACTCTGGGCGGCTCCGAGCACCTGCGGCTGGCCCCGGGCGAGACCGCGGACATCTGAGCGACCGACCGCCGACCGCCCGGTCTCCGAGCGCCCGGCCGCTGACTGTCAGAGGCGCCCGGTAGGTTGTGGGGCATGCGTATCGCCACCTGGAACGTGAACTCGATCACCGCCCGTCTCCCGAGGCTGCTGGCCTGGCTGGAGAGCAGCGGCACGGACGTGCTGTGCATCCAGGAGACGAAGACCACCGCCGAGCAGTTCCCCACCGAGGAGCTGCGCGAGCTGGGCTACGAGTCGGCGGTGAACGCGACCGGGCGGTGGAACGGCGTGGCGGTGGTGTCCCGGGTGGGCCTGGAGGACATCGTGCGGGGCCTGCCCGGCGACCCCGGCTACGAGGGCGTCGAGGAGCCCCGGGCGGTCTCCGCGACCTGCGGTCCGGTCCGCGTCTGGTCGGTCTACGTGCCGAACGGCCGCGAGGTGGACCACCCGCACTACGCGTACAAGCTCCAGTGGTTCGAGGCCCTGAAGGCGGCCGTCGCGGGCGACGCGGCCGGCAGCCGCCCGTTCGCGGTGATGGGCGACTACAACGTGGCTCCGACGGACGACGACGTCTTCGACCGGACCGTCTTCGAGGGCTCCACGCACGTCACGGAGCCCGAGCGCGCCGCGCTCACCGCCCTGCGCGGCACGGGCCTGACGGACGTGGTCCCGCGCCCCTTGAAGTACGACCACCCGTTCACGTACTGGGACTACCGCCAGCTCGGCTTCCCCAAGAACCGCGGCATGCGCATCGACCTGGTCTACGGCAACACCCCCTTCACCAAGGCGGTGACCGACTCGTACGTGGACCGAGAGGAACGCAAGGGCAAGGGCGCCTCGGACCACGCCCCGGTGGTAGTGGACCTGGACGTATAGCCCCGTAAGGGGCGCGGGGAACGGCGCGCCCAGCCACATCCGACCCGCACCCGACCCACAACCTGGCCGGCCCCAGAAGACCCCCGCCTACAACAACCCCAGATCCACGGACGAAGCCAGCGCAGCAAGCCCCGCATCGCCAGGATGCAGATGGTCTCCACTGTCATAGACAGGAAGAAGCCGCGCAGGATCCCCCGGATCCCGCAACACCGCATCGAAGTCGAGCACCCCGTCGAACCCGGCATCGGACGCCCCGGACCGGATCCACCGGTTCACGGCGCTCCGCCGGGCGTCGACATCGGCGGTGCACCGAGCCTCCCCCGCACAGGGCACGATCGTCGCCGCCAGCACCCGCAGCCCCCGCCCGCGCGCCCGCTCGGCGATCTCCCGCAGCCCTTCCACGACCTGCTCGGCACTCGCACCCCAGCGGACGTCGTTGATCCCCTGGAAGACGACGACCGTACGCGCCGACGTCTGCGCGAGGACGTCCCGGTCGAGGCGGTGCAGCGCGCTCACCCCGCCCGTGTCGGTGGAGACACCGTCACCGACGTACCGGTCCGTGACCACACGGTTCGCCGAGATCCCCTGGTTGAGCACCCCATAGTGCGGCACCACATCCTGCTCCCGGAGCCGGTCGGCCAGCAGATCGGGCCAGCGCCGGTTCGCGTCCCGCGTCGACTTCTCACCGTCGGTGATGGAGTCCCCGAGCACCACCACGGACCCCGGCCCACCGCCCGGCCCGTCCCCCACGTCGACACCGGTCAGCAGCGGCCAGTTGAGGATCGTCGAGGTGTACGCGTCCGGGGCGGTGTCTCCGGCGTGGTCGCCGGGCTCGCTGACGTACGACTGCTGTACGGCCAGGCTGTGCACGGGCGCCGCCGCCACCGTTGACGGCAGATGGAAGCTCACCAGGAGATTGCCGTCCGCGGGCACGTCGAAGCCCAGCGGATCGCTGAACGCCTGCGCCCCCGCGGGGATTTCGGTACCTGCGGCGCCCCCGAAGGACAGCGGCACGGGTACGCCGCGCGGGCTCGCCCCGGACTCCTGCACGGCGACCGTCGCGCTCCCGATCCGTACGGGCGCGGCGGCGAAGGTGTTGTCGAGCCGGATCCGTACCCGTGGCCCGCCCGCCGAGGTGTGCACCACCAGACGCAGGGTCCGGTCCGTCCACGGCCCGACGGCCGGGTAGCCGGACGTCGACGCGGCCCAACTCCCCGTCCAGCCGGGGCTGTCGGAGCGTACAGACAGGGCGAACACATGCAGGTCGTCGTTGTCCGGCAGCTCCACGGAGTCCACCGCGCGCCCTCGGGCGAGCGGCACGGTCACCACGTACAGCCGTGCCTTCTCGGCGAGTTGACCGTCCGGGGTGTTGACGTGGGGGAGGGCCACGGCCTTGGTGGCGAGCGGGCCGCCGCGCCAGTCCGCCGCGCCGAGCCGGTACGAGGAGCTGGTCCCGTCGAGGTAGCGCACCACGCCCGTGCCGCTCTCCTCCTCGCCGCCCGTGCCCGCGACCAGGAAGGCGAGCGCGTCACCGTGGCCGCGTACCCGTACGGACTGGCCGTCCGCGCGTACGTTGTCGGGCCGGTCCGGGGCGCGGCGGGGCCAGGTCAGCCGGGCGCCCTGGACCGTCAGTGTGCGTCCCGGTGTCCAGCCGGCGGCGGTCAGGTCCTGCGCCGACAGGGAACGGCCCGAGCCGTCGAAGTCCGCCCCGGCGGGCCGCGTGTCGTCGCTCACGGCCGTGTTGTCGAAGAGCCGCTCCAGGGGCAGCGGCCGCTCCCCAACCTGCGGCGCGGCCGTCGCGATGGCCGCGCCTGCCGCCGGGACCGCGGCCGTCGCCGGAACCGCGGCCGTCAGCACCGACAGCAGCGTCAGCGCAACGGTGGTACTCCACACGCGTCGGCGCACACCGACTCCTCCCGCTCAGGATGCACCGTGAAGCTAAGGAGACGACGAGGACCCGTCAATGAGGCAGGCGCGAACTGCGCGCGAACTCCCTGGGAACAGGGGTTCCGCGCGCCCTGTGGTGCGGTGGGCGATATGGATGAAAGGCTGGGTGTATGAACATCCCTTTCCTGGGTAACTGGCGCAAGAAGCGAGGCCCCGCCCACGGGGTCGCGGTCTTCTCCGACAGCGAGAGCGACCACGAGGGGGTGGCCGAACTTCTCTCCGAATGCGAACTGCTCCGCTCCCAGGCCCATCAGGCGGGGATCGAACTGGACGACACCGTCGCCTCGTTGGAGGCGCTCGACCAGCTGCTGCCCCGCTGGCGCGACGACGAGGAGAGCCTGCCCTGGCTCGGCAACGACGCCGGCCTCTACCTCGGCACGGTCATCGTGCGGACGGTGCCCGGCGCGCTCTGGGAGGTGTGGCCCAACGGTCAGCCGGTGGTGCGGCTGGTGTCGGGCCGGGAGATCGACGTGGTCGTATCGGGTCGCGAATGGGCGGCCAGCGGTGTCCCCGAACTCTCGCAGCTGTACGCCGAGGTTGCGGAAGCGTGAAACTCTGGCCTGTACCGGCGGAGTAAATACGGCTAATGCCCGAAAAGTGCGTGTCGTGTATTAAGTCCATCCTCGTCTGGATAGTTTGCCGCAATCGCGACACTGCTGAGAGTGGGTAGGGCTGAGCATGGCCGTCGATCCGTTGATCGAGCTGCGTCACGTCAACAAGTACTTCGGGGAGCTGCACGTCCTGCAGGACATCAACCTCACCGTGGGCAAGGGGGAGGTGGTCGTGGTCATCGGCCCCTCGGGGTCGGGCAAGTCGACCCTCTGCAGGGCGATCAACCGTCTGGAGCCCATCGGATCGGGTGAGATCAGGCTGGACGGGCAGCCGCTGGCCGAGGAGGGCAGGGAACTCGCGAGACTCCGCGCCGAGATCGGGATGGTCTTCCAGTCCTTCAACCTCTTCGCGCACAAGACGGTCCTGCAGAACGTCTCACTGGCGCAGACGAAGGTACGCGGCCGCAAGAAGGGTGAGGCCGACAAGCGCTCGCTCGAACTCCTCGACCGTGTGGGACTCGCCTCGCAGGCGCCGAAGTACCCGGCACAGCTCTCCGGCGGTCAGCAGCAGCGCGTGGCCATCGCCCGCGCCCTCGCGATGGATCCCAAGGCGCTCCTGTTCGACGAGCCGACCTCGGCGCTCGACCCGGAGATGATCAACGAGGTTCTGGAGGTCATGCAACAGCTCGCGCGCGACGGGATGACGATGGTCGTCGTCACCCACGAGATGGGCTTCGCGCGTTCGGCGGCCGATCGGGTCGTCTTCATGGCCGACGGCCGCATCGTCGAGGACCGCACACCCGAGGAGTTCTTCACCGACCCACGCAGCGACCGTGCCAAGGATTTTCTCTCCAAGATCCTCACACACTGAGCGGGGGAGCGTGATCATGACCCGTACGGCACGTGCGGCACGTGTACGCCCTGAACCGACATCGGTTCCGCGCTTCGGTGCCGGTGAGGACTTCCGCCATGCCGGGGGACGGGCCACGCCCGGTCTCGACTACGCTTTGTCGTTCATCCCCGCGGTGACAGAGGCTGTCGAAGGCGCCTCGGCCGACCCAGGGACGCTGCTGCCGGGCACGCGGTAGCGAGGGGCAATGGCCCGTCCGGCGGCAGCCGGGGATCACTGCTCACGCAGCGGGACCGACACGTACGTCGGCCGCTGGTGAGAAGAAGGTCAGCTGCGCCGGTCGGGTTGTGCTCCCCTCGCCACCGCCCTACTGCCCGGCACGATGGGTGGTCCGGGTGGCGCCCTCGGGCAGGGGGGTCTGCGCGGCGCGGGTGACGTCCGCGACCAGCTCGACGACATCCGGCCCGTACGCCTGGGAGTTCACGACCTTCAGAAGCAGCGCGAAGGAGCTGTCGCCGTGCTTGCGGTACAGCCGCTCGTGGTTGCGGGCCAGATAGCGGGTCGCCGCCTGGTTGGTGATCGCGCGCTGCCCGCAGAAGAGGAACACGGGCCTGCCGAGGCCCGGCTGCCCGGCGGTGAGCCGCGCGAGCAGGACGTACTCGGCCACCCCGGGCTGCATACGGTGGCGCTCGCTGCCTATCTGGAACGCCAGACGGTCCGGACCCGGCTCCGGATCGACGTTCACGCGCACACCCGGCAGCATGGCCTGCATATGGGCGGCCATGCGGCGGTTGGACCCCGGGCCGCCGACACAGAACTCCGTGCGCTCCCCGAAGCCCTGCCGGGCCGCGTCCTGGGTGATCACGTCGGCGTGCGCGTTGCAGTCCTTGATGAGCGCGGACAGCTCCAGGAGCGCGAACACGTCGTAGCGGTGCACCGCCAGATCGGGACTGCCGGCGTCGCGGTTGACCACGAGCAGCGACTCGGAGTGGTCGGGCAGCCCGAAGAAGGCCTGCTTGCGGCGGAGCTTGCGCTTCCACAGGTAGGTCCGGGCGAGCCAGCCCAGCGAGGCGCTGAGGCCCGCCGCGATCACTCCGAGGACGATGTTGCGCACGTCGTCAGTCATGGGCGCGCATGTTAGCGGGCAAGCGCATCCGTGTTCGAGAGGCACCTGACGCGGCCATGCTGCGGAAGTTACGCTGCGCGGGGAATCGCTGACTGGAGGTACTGATGGGGCGCTCGGTCGCGCGGAGACTTGCTGTGCTGGCGGTGTCGGCCGCTGTGGTGTCGGTGGGGGCGGCACCGCCCTCCGCGGGGACCGCGGGGAACGGGTCGGGCCCGGCCGGGAAGGTGCCGGTGGCCGTCGGATACGGCGGAGCCGTCGCGAGCGTCGACGCGGACGCCTCGGCGGCTGGTGTGGAGATCCTCCGCAAGGGCGGCAACGCGGTCGACGCGGCCGTCGCCACGGCGGCGGCCCTCGGCGTCACCGAGCCGTACTCGTCGGGCATCGGCGGAGGCGGCTACTTCGTCTACTACGACGCCAAGTCCCGTACGGTGCACACGATCGACGGGCGCGAGACGGCGCCCCTGACGGCCGACTCGGGGCTCTTCCTGGAGAACGGCCAGCCGATCCCGTTCGCCGACGCGGTGACCAGCGGCCTGGGCGTGGGCACGCCCGGCACTCCGGCCACCTGGCAGACGGCGCTGGACAGTTGGGGCAGCAAACGGCTCGGGCCGCTGCTGGAGCCCGCGGAGCGGCTGGCGCGGGACGGGTTCACCGTCGACGCCACGTTCCGCTCGCAGACCGAGTCCAACGAGGCGCGGTTCCGGAACTTCCCCGACACGGCCGACCTGTTCCTGCCGGGCGGCGCGCTGCCGGTGGTCGGCTCGACGTTCAAGAACCCCGACCTGGCCCGTACGTACCAGGAGTTGGGCCGCAAGGGGGTGGGCGCCCTCTACCGCGGCGAACTGGCCGAGGACATCGTCGACACCGTCAACGAGCCGCCGGTGGACCCCGCTTCGGGATACAACGCCCGCCCGGGCGACCTGACGCTGAAGGACCTGGCGAAGTACCGGGCGAAGCGGCAGGCGCCCACGAAGACCTCGTACCGCGGTCTGGGTGTCTACTCCATCGCGCCCTCCTCCTCCGGTGGCACCACGGTCGGTGAGGCGCTCAACATCCTTGAGAACACCGACCTTTCGAAGGCCTCCGACGTCCAGTACCTGCACCGGTACATCGAGGCGAGCCGGATCGCCTTCGCGGACCGGGGCCGCTGGGTGGGCGACCCCGCCTTCGAGGACGTACCGACGAAGGAACTGCTGTCGCAGCGGTTCGCCGACTCGCGCGAGTGCCTGATCAAGGACGACGCGGTGCTCACGAGCCCGCTGGCGCCGGGTGACCCGCGCGACCCGGCGGCGTGCGAGACCGGGGGCAAGGCCGCGCCGACGACGTACGAGGGCGAGAACACGACCCATCTGACGGCGGCCGACAAATGGGGCAACGTCGTCGCCTACACGCTCACCATCGAGCAGACCGGCGGCAGCGGGATCACCGTCCCGGACCGCGGGTTCCTCCTCAACAACGAGCTGACCGACTTCTCCTTCGCCCCGGCGAGCCCGGCCGTACACGATCCGAACCTGCCCGGGCCCGGCAAGCGTCCGCGCTCGTCGATCTCGCCGACGATCGTCCTGGACCGGCACGCGAAGCCGGTGGTGGCACTGGGCTCGCCCGGTGGCGCGACCATCGTCACGACCGTGCTGCAGACGCTGACGGGCTTCCTCGACCGGGGCCTGCCGCTCGTCGACGCGATCGCCGCCCCGCGGGCCAGCCAGCGCAACCAGACGACCACCGAGCTCGAACCGGGCCTGTGGAACAGTCCGTTGAGGACCGAACTGGAGGGCATCGGCCACGGTTTCCGGCAGAACCCGGAGATCGGCGCGGCGACGGGCGTCCAACGCCTCCCGAACGGCAAGTGGCTGGCAGCCGCGGAGACCGTACGCAGGGGCGGCGGCTCGGCGATGGTGGTGCGGCCGGCGCCGTAGGGCCACTCTCACCTCACGTTCCGGGGTGGTAACCGCACTCTGCGTCCAGGTCGAAAACTCGTCGTAGCGCTTCCGTAACACGGATGGTGTTTTCTGCCATATTGGAGTACTCCGGTCCGGCGTGGGGTGAACGCAATGACAGTGGAACAACTCCCGGACCAAGTACGGGAGTTCGCGCACTACCTCACCGGCCTGCTGTCCCGGCTCGATCAGGGCGGCGGCTGGTGCGGGGTGTTCTGGCAGCGCGACCCCGACGGTATGCGGGCCTGCCTGGACGGCTGGGAAGTGCCGCCCTGGGACGTCGTGGAGGCCATCCTCCAGGACCTGGGCGCCGAGTACGGCGACCGGGCCGCGGCTCAGGAGACCGAGCGGGCCCGGGCCCTGCACGCCGCCTCCCTCGCCGCGTACGACGCGCGGCCCGGCGGTCGTGACGCTCTCGGCGACCGGCTCGACGTCATGCTGCGCGAACAGCGTTACGCCGCCGAACGGCTCTCGGAACTGGGGCGTTCGCTCCCCGCGGCCACCACCCAGGAGGAGGGCGACTCCCTCCGTCTCGATCTCGCCTGGGCCCGCGACGACCACGAACGTGCGACCGCCCGTTGTGCCGAAATCCGTTCCCGTATCGACGAGTTGGACCGGCGGACGGTGGGCGGGCGCGCCCGGAGCGGCAACGACGGCCGTGACCCCGGCCGAACGGCGGCCCGGGCAGCCGCCCCGCGCCCGGGCGCACAGCGTTCGGCGCCCGACGAGGACGACTGGTCCGGCCTCTGGCGCGACGCCTCCGCGGACCGGGCGGCACAGCAGGACGCGGCGGCCCATCCCGACGCGCCTGAAACGCACGAAGCGTCTGACGCGTCTGAAGCGCACGACGTGCATGAAGCTCCTGAAGCGTCCGGAGCCGCCGAGCACCCCGTCCCTCCCGAAGCCCCGGCGCCCAGGCAACGCTCCAAGCGACGCCTCCGGGGCGGCGCCCGCGGCAGCGCCCGCTTCGCCGGCATGACGGACGCGAACACGGACCCGGACCCGGACGCGGGCACAGGCACGGGTGCGGGCCCAGGCCCACGTGCGGGTGCGCAACGCGGCGCGAACGGCCCCGTGACCCCCGTGCCGCAGCCCGCGGACCGCAGCCCCCGCGGCGCCCGGTTCGCGGGAGGTGCCGCCGAGGACGCTGGGCAGCGGGCGCCGTGGCGTGAGGCCTTGGACGACGAGGCACGGCGGGCCACCGTCGAGACCGTCGCGGCGCTGGTCCGGCTGCGGGGCGAAGGCCGTACCGGCGAGGCGCACGCCGTACTGGTCGAGGCCGCCCACTGGCCCGCCGCCCGCTTCCCGCTCCTCGCCGCCGAACTGCACCGTGCCGGACTCGACGCCGACTGGGCCTCCCTCCTCTGGGAGGCGGTCTCGCTGCCCGCCGACCGGCTGGTCGCCGCGGCCGACGCGCTGGTGGCCGCCGGACGCACCGCCGACGGCCGGCAGATGCTGCGGCAGGGCGTCGCACGCCCCGCCCCCGAGATAGGCGAGGCGGTCCTGGGCCTCGTCGAGGAGGGGCGGCACCGCGAGGTCCGCGCCCTGCTGGACGCGTACGTCCGCGTCCGCACCCCGGAGGAAGCCGCCCGCAGCATCGACGCCGACCCGCAGTTCCTCGCCCCGCTCCTGCTGGATGCGGCGCGCGACGTCTCGGAACAGCGCTACTGGGATCTGATCCACGCCCTGCGCGTCGCCGGCTACACGGCCTGAGGCGTCGGACGCCGTCCCACTCACCCACCGGGGTGTGAAACATGATCGACTCCGCCGGTTAACGACGATGGTCTTGCCCAGGGCAGCGCCGAGGCTTACTTTCAGGGCTCTACGCCCCGTGTCTACGGGCGTAGAAGCTCTCTGACGTCACGTCGAAGGAGCAGCTCATGGCCAACGTCGTACGCGCCGCTCTGGTCCAGGCCACCTGGACCGGCGACACCGCATCCATGGTCGCCAAGCACGAGGAGCACGCCCGCGAGGCGGCCCGTCAGGGCGCGAAGATCATCGGATTCCAGGAAGTCTTCAACGCCCCCTACTTCTGCCAGGTCCAGGAACCCGAGCACTACCGCTGGGCGGAACCCGTCCCGGACGGCCCGACCGTCACCCGGATGCGGGAACTCGCCCGCGAGACCGGCATGGTCGTCGTGGTCCCGGTCTTCGAGGTCGAACAGTCCGGCTTCTACTTCAACACCGCCGCGGTCATCGACGCCGACGGCACGTACCTCGGCAAGTACCGCAAGCACCACATCCCCCAGGTCAAGGGCTTCTGGGAGAAGTACTACTTCAAACCGGGCAACCTCGGCTGGCCCGTCTTCGACACCGCGGTCGGCAAGGTCGGCGTCTACATCTGCTACGACCGCCACTTCCCGGAGGGCTGGCGCCAGCTCGGCCTGAACGGCGCCCAGCTCGTCTACAACCCGTCGGCGACCTCCCGCGGGCTGTCCGCCCACCTGTGGCAGCTGGAACAGCCGGCCGCCGCCGTCGCCAACGAGTACTTCGTCGCCGCGATCAACCGGGTCGGCCAGGAGGAGTACGGGGACAACGACTTCTACGGGACGTCGTACTTCGTCGACCCGCGCGGGCAGTTCGTCGGCGAGCCCGCGAGCGACAAGAGCGAGGAACTCGTCGTCCGCGACCTCGACCTCGACCTGATCGAGGAGGTCCGGCAGCAGTGGGCGTTCTACCGGGACCGCCGCCCCGACGCGTACGAAGGGCTGGTGCAGCCGTGACCGAGGACCTGCTGGGTCGCCACCGGGCCGTCCTGCCTGACTGGCTCGCCCTCTACTACGCGAACCCGATGGAGATCACCCACGGCGAGGGCCGCCACGTCTGGGACGCGGCCGGCACCAAGTACCTCGACTTCTTCGGCGGCATCCTCACCACGATGACCGCGCACGCCCTGCCCGAGGTCACGAAGGCCGTCAGCGAGCAGGCCGGGCGCATCAACCACTCCTCCACGCTCTACCTCAACCGGCCGATGGTCGACCTGGCCGAGCGGATCGCCACGCTGTCGGGCATCCCGGACGCGCGCGTCTTCTTCACCACCTCGGGCACCGAGGCCAACGACACCGCGCTGCTCCTGGCCACCGCGTACCGCCGCAGCAACCAGATCCTGGCGATGCGCAACAGCTACCACGGGCGTTCGTTCAGCGCGGTCGGCATCACCGGCAACAAGGGCTGGTCACCGACGAGCCTGTCACCCCTCCAGACGCTGTACGTGCACGGCGGCGTCCGCACCCGCGGCCCGTACGCCGATCTCGACGACGACGCCTTCGTCGCGGCCTGTGTCGCCGACCTGGAGGACCTGCTCGGACACGTGCGCGCACCCGCGGCCCTGATCGCCGAACCCGTCCAGGGCGTCGGCGGCTTCACCTCACCGCCGGACGGCCTGTACGCGGCGTTCCGCGAGGTCCTCGCCGCGCGCGGCATCCTGTGGATCGCCGACGAGGTGCAGACCGGCTGGGGCCGGACCGGCGACCACTTCTGGGGCTGGCAGGCCCACGGACAGCACGGCCCGCCCGACATCCTCACCTTCGCCAAGGGCATCGGCAACGGCATGTCCATCGGCGGCGTCGTCGCCCGCGCCGAGATCATGAACTGCCTCGACTCCAACTCCATCTCCACCTTCGGCGGCACCCAGGTCACCATGGCCGCGGGCCTCGCCAACCTCACCCACCTCCTGGAACACGACCTCCAGGGCAACGCCCGCAGGGTCGGCGGACTGCTCATCGAGCGGCTGCGGGCCGTCGCCGAGCAGCATCCGGGCGTACGGGAGGTCAGGGGCCGCGGGCTCATGATCGGCGTCGAACTGGTCAAACCCGGCACCGACGAGGCCGATCCGGACGCGGCGGCGGCCGTGCTCGAAGCGGCCCGCGAGGAAGGCCTGCTGATCGGCAAGGGCGGCGGGCACAGCACCAGCGTCCTGCGGATCGCCCCGCCCCTGTCCCTCACCGTCGCGGAGGCCGAGGAGGGCGCCGCGATGCTGGAGCGCGCCCTGCGGAGCGCTCTGCGGCCCTGAGTGGCGGCAACCGGCTCCGAGGAGTGTTCGGCACCGCGAGATTGAAGGTTCGCCCTGATGACGACCGCCTCGGAACCCGCCCTGTCGGTCCGGCAGATCCTCGCCCTGGAGCGGGTGCTCGCCGGGGAGCCCGAGGTGGTGGCGGGCGCGGGCCAGCTCGACCGGCCCGTGCGCTGGGTGCATGTCGCCGAGGCCGCCGACGTCGGGGTGATGCTCAGCGGCGGCGAGATGGTCCTCACCACCGGTGTGCTGCTCGCGGGCGACCGGGAGGCGCAGGCCGAGTACATCCGCTCCCTGCACCGCGCGGAGGCCTCGGCCGTCGTCCTCGGACTCGGCCGGGCCTTTCCCGCGCCGCCCGAGGTGATGCGCCGGGCCGCCGAGCGGTGCGGGCTGCCGATGGTGGTCCTGCACCGCCCGTTCCCCTTCGCCGAACTCACCGAAGAGGTCCAGTCCCGGCTCGTACGGCGGAAGTTCGCCGCCGTCAGCCTCTCGGAGGCGGTACGCACCGCGCTCACCGGCCTCATCACGACGGGCGCCCCGCTGCAACGGCTGCTCGACGAGATCGCCGGCCACAGCGCCTGCCCGGTGGTCGTCACCAACCTCGCCCACCGGGTCCTCGCCACGGCGGGGGAGCGGTCCGCCGTCGACGACGTGCTGCGCGACTGGGAGCGCATCGCCCGGCAGGCGGGCGGCAGCGAGGGCGACGGCTGGGTCCGCGCCGAACTGGGCGGACGCGGTGAGCGGTGGGGCCGCATCGTGCTCTGCGGCTACCGCGGCGACACCGCCACCGGGCGGCTCCTGGCCGACCGCGCGGCCGAGGCACTCGTCCTGCACCGGATGCTCGGCGGCTCCGCGCACTCCTGGGAGGAGCAGTCCGCGCAGAGCCTGCTCACCGACCTCGTCTCGGGAGCCGTACCGGCCCGGCAGCTGCTGCCCCGGGCCCGCGCGGCCGGACTGCCGGTCAACCGGCGGACGTTCGTGCCCCTGGCCGTACGAGGCGTGGGCGCGGCCGAACTCGCCCGCGTACTCCGGCTGTTGGGCCTTCCCGGGCTCGTCGCCGAACTGGCCGACGGGGTCACCGCCGTCCTGCTGAGCCTCGCCAGGGACCAGGACGCCGAAGCCCTCGCCGCGCACTTCGCCACCCGGCTGCGTACGGAACCGGGCGGCGGTGCCCCGGGCGAACGGGAGTCCGCGGCCGTCGTCGCCGCCGCGGACGCGCGCACCGGCTGGGACGACGTGCCCGCCGGTCTGCGCGAGGCCCGGCACGTGGCCGACTCGGTCGCCGAGAACCCGGCCGACCTGGACCTGCCGGCCGTGGTGCGGCTGAGGGACGTACATCTGCGCGGCCTGGTACGGCTGTTGCGCGACGACCCGCACGTCCAGTCCTTCGCGGAAAGGGAGTTGGACGGGCTGCTGTGCGGCGCCGACGCGGAGGCGGAGCTGCTGCCGGTGCTGCGGACGTATCTGGCCACCGGCCGCAACAAGTCGCGCACCGCGCAGCTCCACCATGTCTCGCGGCCCGCGCTGTACCGGCGCCTTGAGTCCATAGAGGCGCGGCTCGGGGTCGACCTCGACGACTTCGAACAGGCCGCCTCCATCCACATCGCCCTCCTCGCGCACGACGCGCAACAACGCTGAAACATGGAACGACCTGGGAAAACGGTGGTGAAACATGGGCCTTCGCAAGGGTGACACCGTGGAACGCCACACGCCCGCAGACGTGACACGCTGCAACTCAAAGTCCCCTTCACGGCTTCCTAAGCTCGCGACACACCCAGCGACCGGAGGTCCCGATGAGCAGAGTGATCCGCGCCGCCGTCTTCCAGACCGCATGGACGGGCGACAAGGAATCGATGATCCAGGTCCACGAGCAGGCGGTCCGCGACGCCGCCGCGCAGGGCGCCCAAGTCCTCTGCTTCCAGGAGCTGTTCTACGGCCCGTACTTCTGCCAGGTTCAGGACAAGGCGTTCTACGAGTACGCCGAGCAGATCCCCGAGGGCCCCATCGTCCGCCGATTCCAGTCCCTGGCCGCGGAGTCGGGCATCGTCCTCGTCCTGCCGATGTACGAGGAGGAGCAGCCCGGCGTCCTCTACAACACCTCGGCGGTGATCGACGCCGACGGCTCGTACCTCGGCAAGTACCGCAAGCACCACATCCCGCAGGTCGAGGGCTTCTGGGAGAAGTTCTACTTCCGTCCCGGCAACAGCGGTTGGCCGGTCTTCGACACCGCGGTCGGCAAGGTCGGCGTCTACATCTGCTACGACCGGCACTTCCCGGAGGGCTGGCGTGCCCTCGGGCTGGCCGGGGCCGAGATCGTCTTCAACCCGTCGGCCACCTCGCGCGGCCTGTCCGCCTACCTCTGGCAGCTGGAGCAGCCGGCCGCGGCCGTCGCCAACGAGTACTTCGTGGGCGCCATCAACCGCGTGGGCGTGGAGGAACTGGGCTCCAACGACTTCTACGGCACCTCGTACTTCGTGGACCCGGAAGCCCAGTTCGTCGGAGAGGTGGCGAGCGACAAGGAGCCCGAACTCGTCGTCCGCGACCTGGACATGGAGAAACTCCGCACGGTCCGGGACCGCTGGCAGTTCTACCGCGACCGCCGCCCGGACGCGTACGAGCCCCTGACGGCCCCGTAAAGGTCTCCCCGGCCGGGGCCCCGTAAGGGGCGCGGGGAACTGCGCGACCAGCCACACGCGACCCGCACTGTGTCGACTGCCCCACCCCGGGGGTCCCCGTCGGGACAGACAGGAGAGGAACACATGAGTACTCGTACAGTCATCCGCGGCGGCCTGGTGATCACCGCATCAGACGAACTGCACGCGGACGTCCTCATCGAGGACACCCGCATCGCCGCGATCGCCGCGACCGGCACCCCCGCCGCCGAGGCCTGGACCGCCGAGCGGACCATCGACGCCACCGGCAAGTACGTCATCCCGGGCGGAGTCGACGCCCACACCCACATGGAGCTGCCCTTCGGCGGCACCTTCGCCTCCGACACCTTCGAGACCGGCACCCGCGCCGCCGCCTGGGGCGGCACGACCACGATCATCGACTTCGCGGTCCAGAGCGTCGGCCGCTCCCTGCGCGAGGGCCTCGACGCCTGGAACGCCAAGGCCGACGGCAAGTGCGCCATCGACTACGGCTTCCACATGATCGTCTCCGACGTCAACCAGGACACCCTCAAGGAGATGGACCTGCTGGTCGAGGAGGGCGTCACCTCCTTCAAGCAGTTCATGGCCTACCCCGGCGTCTTCTACAGCGACGACGGCCAGATCCTGCGCGCCATGCAGCGCTCCGCCGAGAACGGCGGCCTGATCATGATGCACGCCGAGAACGGCATCGCGATCGACGTGCTCGTGGAGCAGGCGCTCGCCCGGGGCGAGACCGACCCCCGCTACCACGGTGAGGTCCGCAAGGCCCTCCTGGAGGCCGAGGCCACGCACCGCGCCATCAAGCTCGCCCAGGTGGCCGGCGCCCCGCTGTACGTCGTGCACGTCTCGGCCACGGAGGCCGTCGCCGAGCTGGCGCGGGCCCGCGACGAGGGCCTGAACGTCTTCGGCGAGACCTGTCCGCAGTACCTGTTCCTGTCGACGGACAACCTCGCGGAGCCGGACTTCGAGGGCGCGAAGTACGTGTGCTCGACCCCGCTGCGGCCCAAGGAGCACCAGGCCGCCCTCTGGCGCGGCCTGCGCACCAACGACCTCCAGGTCGTCTCCACCGACCACTGCCCCTTCTGCTTCGTGGGCCAGAAGGAGCTGGGCCGGGGCGACTTCTCGAAGATCCCCAACGGTCTGCCGGGCGTCGAGAACCGGATGGACCTGCTGCACCAGGCCGTGGTCGACGGGCACATCTCGCGCCGCCGCTGGATCGAGATCGCCTGCGCGACCCCGGCCCGGATGTTCGGCCTGTACCCGAAGAAGGGGACGATCGCGCCGGGCGCCGACGCGGACGTCGTCGTCTACGACCCGCACGCCGAGCAGATCATGTCCGCCGAGACCCACCACATGAACGTCGACTACTCGGCGTACGAGGGCAGGCGCACCACCGGCCGCGTCGAGACGGTCCTCTCGCGCGGCGAGGACGTCATCACCGACCGGAAGTTCACCGGCCGCGCCGGGCACGGCAGTTACACCCCCCGCTCCACCTGCCAGTACCTCCTCTGAACCTTCTCCGAGCGACCAGGAGTGGCGCCATGGACTTCGGACTCGTCCTGCAGACAGACCCACCTGCCTCCCGTGTCATCAGCCTGATGAAGCGGGCCGAGCGCAACGGCTTCACGTACGGCTGGACCTTCGACTCCGCCGTGCTCTGGCAGGAGCCGTTCGTCATCTACAGCCAGATCCTGTCCAACACCACGAAGCTGAAGGTCGGCCCGATGGTGACGAACCCGGGCACCCGCACCTGGGAGGTCACCGCCTCGACCTTCGCCACGCTCAACGACATGTTCGGCAACCGCACGGTCTGCGGGATCGGCCGCGGCGACTCGGCGATGCGGGTGGCCGGCCGCAAGCCCAACACCCTCGCGCGGATCAGCGAGGCCATGAAGGTCATCCGGGCGCTGGGGCGCGGCGACGAGGCCGACCTCGGCGGCACGGTGATCAGATTCCCGTGGATCAAGCCGGGCGCCGAACTCCCCGTCTGGATGGCCGCGTACGGGCCCAAGGCCCTGAAGATGACCGGCGAGGAGGCGGACGGTTTCATCCTCCAGCTCGCCGACCTGTATCTCACCGAGTACATGGTCAAGGCGGTGCGGACGGCGGCGGCCGAGGCCGGACGCGACCCGGCCGACGTGAAGATCTGTGTGGCCGCGCCCGCGTACGTCACCGCGGACGACTCTCCCGAGGCGCTCGCCCACGCGCGGGAGCAGTGCCGCTGGTTCGGCGGCATGGTCGGCAACCACGTCGCCGACCTGGTCTCCAAGTACGGCGAGCACTCGGCCGCCGTCCCCGACGAACTCACCGACTACATCAAGTCCCGCGAGGGCTACGACTACTCCCACCACGGGCGCAGCGGAAACCCCGACACGCAGTTCGTGCCGGACGAGATCGTCGACCGGTTCTGTCTGATCGGCACCGCCGAGCAGCACATCGCGAAGCTGAACGCCCTGCGGGAGCTGGGCGTCGACCAGTTCGCCCTGTACGACATGCACGACGCGCAGGAGGAGGTCATCGAAGCGTACGGATCGACGGTCATCCCCGCAGTCAACAGTTGACGGTCACCCTCCGCCGTCAACAGTTGACGGTCATCCTTCGCGGTCAGCCATTGACGGTCGCCCGCGCCGTCGACGGTTGACGGTCGCCCGGCGCAGTCGACTGTTGACGGCGCCCAGAGAACTCCACCCGCACGGCCTTTCCCGTCCCACCTCATTGATTGGCCTGCTCATGACCGAAACCGTCCCCACAGGGCCACCGATACCCCAGTCCGCCGACACCGAGGGGCGGATCGAACTCAGCCCCGGAGCCTTCCCCGAGAGCAGTCCCTTCGCCAACGAGGACCTGCGTCCCGTCCCGGTCGCCGAGCGCAAGTGGACGACGTACAACTTCGCGGCGCTGTGGATCTCCATGGCGCACTGCATTCCCAGCTGGACCCTGGCCTCCGGTCTGGTCGCCCTCGGGATGGACTGGAAGCAGGCCGTCTTCACGATCGCCCTGGCCAACGTCATCGTTCTGCTGCCGATGCTGGCCACCGGGCACGCCGGACCCAAGTACGGCATCCCCTTCCCCGTACTGGCCCGGGCCTCCTTCGGGCTGCGCGGGGCCAACGTCCCGGCGCTGATCCGGGCGGCCGTGGCCTGCGGCTGGTTCGGCATCCAGACCTGGATCGGCGGCAGCGGCATCTTCGCCCTCGGCTCCAAGCTGACCGGCGGGGAGTGGGAGAAGGCCAGCCGGATCGCCGGCAACCCCTGGCCGCTGTGGCTGTGCTTCCTGCTCTTCTGGGCCGTGCAGATCGCGATCATCTACCGCGGTATGGACTTCCTGCGGCGCTTCGAGAACTGGGCCGCGCCCGTCGTGATCGTCGGCGCGTTCGTGCTGTTGATCTGGATCGCCGTCAAGGCCGACGGCTTCGGCGCGCTGCTCGACCAGCCCTCGAAGCTCGGCTGGGGCCCCGACTTCTGGACGGTCTTCTTCCCGGCGCTGATGGGCATGATCGGCTTCTGGGCGACGCTGTCCCTGAACATCCCCGACTTCACCCGCTTCGGCGCCAGCCAGAAGGCGCAGACCTGGGGGCAGAGCCTGGGCCTGCCGACGACGATGACGCTCTTCGCGATCCTCGCCGTGCTGGTCACCTCAGGCTCGGAGGCCGTCTACGGAGAGCCCATCTGGGACCCGGTCGCCCTCGCCGCCAAGACGGACAGCGCCTTCGGCCTGCTCTTCGCGCTCTTCATCGTGCTGATCGCCACGATCTCCGTGAACATCGCGGCGAACGTGGTCTCACCGGCGTACGACCTGTCCAACCTGGCGCCGAAGTTCATCAACTTCCGTACCGGAGCGCTGATCACGGGTGTCATCGGCATCCTGATCTTCCCGTGGAAGCTGATCTCCACCCCGGAGTTCTACATCTTCACCTGGCTCGGTGTGGTCGGCGGGCTGCTCGGCACGGTCGCGGGCATCCTGATCGCCGACTACTGGATCGTGCGCCGTACGGTCCTGCACCTCGCGGACCTCTACACGCCCGGCGGACGCTACTGGTACACGAACGGCTGGAACTGGCGGGCGGTGCTGGCCTTCGTGATCGGCGGTGTCCTGGCCGTCGGCGGCTCGTACTCGAACGTCGACGAGAAGGGCGCGAAGCTCGGCCCGTTCCCCGTCGACGGACTCATCCCGTTCCTCAAGCCGCTCGCGGACTACGGCTGGGCGGTCGGCGTCGCCTCGTCGCTCGTCCTGTACGTCGCCCTGATGGCACCCGTGGCACGGGCCGAACGGGCGGAGGCCGTGCGCAAGGTCACCTGACGGCAGGCAGGCAGGCAGGCCGCGCCGGGAGCCGCCCGCTACTGGGCGGCCTCCAGCGCGGCCATCCCCTCCTTGGCGGCCTTGATGGCGCCCTTGTTGATCTCGTCCGTGGCGGGCGCCTTCTTCGTCTCGAAGTTGCTGCCGTTGTACGTGACGACCACCAGGGCGTTGGACGCGCGGACGATCACCATGCCCTCGCGCGTCTGCTGCTTGTCGTCGGTGGTGAGGTTCACCACGGAGTAGGCCTCGTCGCCGACGCCGGGCACCTCACCGCCGCCGCTCTTCTCCGTGGTGCGCTGCTTGTACGCGGCGAGGGCGCTCTCGTCCGATTTCTTGATCTCGTACGAGATGTCCAGCCAGCGGTAGTCGAACGACTTGAGCGCGTTCCAGGAACAGGTGCGGCGCAGCGACTCGTCGGTCGAGGGGATCTCCTTGCCGGCCGTCTTGGCACCGGGCACCAGCGCGGTCACCGTCTTCTTCGTGATGCCCTCGCAGGGCGCGGGGGAGTCGCGGTAGGTGCGGACCGCCGCGGCGGTCGCGGGCGCAGACGGGGATCTCTCGCCGTCGGGGGCGGCCTTCTTCTCCGTGGCCGCAGGCGCGGCGAGCGGCCCGGACGACAGCGCCCAGCCCGCCGTGGCGAGCACGACGACCGGCGCCAGACGCGCGGTGAGAGCGAGAGGAAGAGATCGCACGGCGCACATTTCGTGGGGGACGGTGCGGAGGGGTCCGCACTGCGGACGGGACGCCAGTGTCACACGGGTGGCTGTGGGGCGGAAGTGCGAACTCGCTCCGTGCCCGCCCGTGTCCGAGCGGTGACAGTACTTACTGCGTCACCCGGTCCACGGAGTCGCCCACCGCGGCCTGAAGGGGCAGCGCGCGCTCGATACGGTCCACGGCGGTGAACGCCCCGTACGCGATCAGCCCGACCAGGCAGTGGTCCGTGTACGGCGGCTTCTTCCAGGCGGCCACGTCCTCGTCGGTGATCCGGTACGGAGCCAGCGCCGCCAGCAGAGCCAGCCGCGCCCCGGGCCGGTCCGCGCGTCCCGGCAGCGCGTCCCAGACCACCGGCTGATGCGTCCCGTCCCAGACCGCGACCGTGTCCCGTACGAGGTTCTGGTCGGCCTCGGTCAGCAGTGAGGAGCCCGCCATGGCCGCGGCCCGCAGTGCCGCGTAGGCCGGGCCGACCGTCGTGCCGGCCGCCCAGGCGGGACCGGGGCCCGCGTCGCCGTCGAGGAGGGCGAGGCTCGTGCCCGGGACGAGGCGCCGGCGCACGGTCCTCGCCACGGAACGGCCGACGAGGCTGCGGACCGACCTGAACCGCTGGACGTTGCCCGGCAGCAGGTTCTCGGTCAGCAGGGCCGAGACGATCCGGTTGATGAAGTGGAAGGACAGGGCGGTGCCCACGTACGCGGCGGTGTGCCGGGCGAAGAAGGGCAGCGGGGTGAGGTCCGGGCTGCCCGGGACCCGGGTCGCCTCGCCCCAGGCGACCATGCGTGCCTGGACCTCCTTCTCCGGGGCCTTGCCGCGGGCCAGGCGCTCCGCGAGGGCGTGGTCGCCGGTGGCGTGCAGCAGGAGGGTGTGCGCGTCCACGCAGAACGGGCACTTGTTGGCCCGGGACACCCCGAACGCCGCCAGCTCCTTTCCGGTGCGGCTGCCCTCGCCCGCGAGCAGCGACTCCCGCATCAGCGCCCAGGCGGCGGCCATCAGGTCCGGCGAGGAGGACAGGACGACGAAGGTGGAGGCGCTCTCGATACCGAAGTCCTCCGCGAGCTGCCGGTACACCTCCGCGGTGCGGCCGGTGGCGGACCTGGGCGGCAGGGGCTCGGTGTGGCGGAAGGGCGCGGTCGTGAACGGCGCGGTCAGGAAGGCTGTGGTCATGGGGAGAACCCTGGCCCGCCGGCCTGCCCCCACGCGTCGTACGGCCGGAGGCAGTCCGCGGTGCGCCGGCCCGACCGCCCGGCACCTCCCACTACTGCGCAGGGAGTAGTGCGGGAGTTGTCCACAGGGCTGACGCCGCTGTCCGTGCACCGGTCTACGGTACGGACATGAGCGCGGACCAGGCACTCCTCAAGCGGCTCGCCGACGTGGCACTCGCCGTCGTGATCGGCGCCGTCACCGTGTCCGCGGCGGCCCTCGACCAGGACACCACCGCGCTCGACCTCGCGCTGATCGTGGCCGGCTCGCTCGCGCTGGCCGCGTACCGGAAGGCACCCCGGGTGGTGCTCGCCGTGACCACGGCGGCCCTGAGCGCCCACGCGCTGCACGCGCAGCCGGGGCCGGTGGCCGCCCTGCCCGTGGTGGCCGCCGTCCACATCGCCGCCCAGGCGGGACACCGGGCCGTCGGAGCGGCGGCGGGCGCCGTGTTCCTCGGCGCGTATCTCGCGGCGGGCCCGGTCACGCACGGCACCGTCGAGCGAACCGTGCTGCTCACGGGCTGGTTCCTGTGCGCCGTGGTCAGCGGCCTCGCGGGCCGCAACTGGCAGGCCTATCTGCGCCAGACCGAGCAGCGCGCCCTGGAGGCCGAGCGCACCCGCGAGGAGGCGGCCCTGCGCCGCGCGGGGGAGGAACGCCTGCGCATAGCAAGGGAGTTGCACGACTCCCTCACCCACAGCATCTCCATCGTCAAACTCCAGGCGGGTGTCGCCGTCCATCTCGCGCGCAAGCGCGGCGAGGAGATACCTCCCGCCCTGCTCGCGATCCAGGAGGCCGGCGGGGAGGCCATGCGCGAACTGCGCGCCACGCTGGACATCCTGCGCACGGACGAGCCGACCGGCACGCCGGCGCTGCTCGTGGAGCGGGCCCGCGCGGCGGGCCTCGCCGTCGACCTGACCGTGACGGGCCGCGAGCGCCCGCTGGCGGCGACCGTGGACCGCGCCGCGTACCGCATCGTCCAGGAAGCCCTCACGAACGCCGCCCGACACGCGGGACCCGCCAAGATCGCCGTGCGACTCGACTACGGAGAGGGGGAATTGACGATACGCGTCGACGACGACGGAACCGCCGAACCGTCCTGCCCGCCCGTCGAGGGCATCGGGCTCACCGGTATGCGCGAACGCGTCACGGCGCTGGGCGGCGCCCTGCACGCCGCCCCGCGCGAAGAGGGCGGCTTCTCGGTGCGGGCCGGACTGCCGCTGGAACACGCGTGATCCGGGTCGCGCTCGTCGACGACCAGGCGCTCATGCGGGCCGGGTTCCGGGCCCTCTTGGACGCCGAGGAGGGCATCGAGGTGGTCGGCGAGGCGGCCGACGGCGAGCAGGGCGTGGCGCTGGTGCGCGAGCACGTGCCGGACATCGCCCTCGTCGACGTGCAGATGCCGGTGATGACGGGCATCGAGGCGACCCGCCGCATCGCCGCCGACCCACGGCTGTCCGGTGTGCGCGTGGTGATGCTGACCAACTACGGCCTCGACGAGTACGTCTTCGAGGCGCTGCGGGCCGGTGCCAGCGGCTTCCTCCTCAAGGACACCGAACCCGCCGATCTGCTCCAGGCCATCGAGGTCGTCACGCGCGGCGAGGCCCTGCTGTCGCCGTCCGTCACCCGCACCCTGATCGGGGAGTTCGTGTCCCGGCCGCCGGACCGGGCGAAGGCGCCGGGCCTGGAGTGCCTGACCCGCCGGGAGCGCGAGGTCACCGCGCTCGCCGCCCGCGGCCTCACCAACGAGGAGATCGCCGCCCACATGGTCATCAGCCCCTTCACCGCAAAGACCCATGTCAGCCGCGCGATGACCAAACTGGGCGCCCGCGACCGCGCCCAACTGGTCGTGTTCGCCTACGAGTCGGGGCTGGTCACCGCACGCGGACGGGCGGAGTGAGGGCCTCCGCCGAGGACTCGTGTGATGATCGGCGGGTGATCACGACACGTACCGGGCCGTTCCGCCGTGCCGCCCTCGTCTGCCTGTTGGTGCTGACGCCGGTGCTGGGGGCGAGCGGGTGCGGGCTCTCCGCCGAACTGGACCGGGAGAGCAACCCCGAACGCAGACCCACGCCGACACCGTCCCTCGCGGTGGTGCCGCCCTCGCCCACGCCCGTGGCCTCCGAGCCCGCCCCGACACCCTCTCCGACCGTCCCCGGCCTGCAGACGGAGGGCTGCCCCGCCTCCGGTCTGCGCTTCGCGGCCGACCAGGGCGACGCGGCGATGGGACTGCGCGCGATGGGCCTCGACGTCACCAACTGCGGTGACGAACCGTACGAGTTGAACGGCTATCCGGCCATCACCGTCCTGGACGGATCGGGCGACCCGTTCCCCGGCGTGAAGACCGTCGAGGGCACGGACCAGGTGTCCATGGCTCCGGAGGACCCCGGCCCCCGGCCGCTGACGCTCGCCCCCGGGGAGTCGGCGCACACGGCCCTGTACTGGCGGATGAACAACACCAGCGGCGTGTACCTGCGCGTCGCTCCGGAGAAGGGCGACGACACCGTGACCGTACGGCCGCCGTACCCGCTCGACATCGGCCCGGAGAACGTCCTGGGGACGACGGCCTGGCGGCCCTCCAAGCGCCCGTAGCGGCAGCCTGCGTACCATCGCCGGACGTCCTTGGCCCGCAGTCCGGAACCTGCCGCGCGGTCCGCAGGCCCGTCCCCCAGTGAGGAGTTCCCCGTGTTCACGACCCGACCCACGCTCCAGGGCACCTTCGGAATGGTGTCCTCCACGCACTGGCTCGCCTCGCAGTCGGCGATGGCCGTGCTGGAGGACGGCGGCAACGCGTACGACGCCGCCGTCGCCGCGGGTTTCGTGCTGCACGTGGTCGAGCCGCACCTCAACGGGCCCGCCGGTGAGGTCCCGATCATCCTCGCCCCGGCGGGCGGCGAGGTACGGGTCCTGTGCGGTCAGGGCGTGGCACCGGCCGGGGCCACCATCGCCCACTACCGGGGTCTGGGGCTGGACCTCGTCCCCGGCACCGGACCCCTCGCGGCGGCCGTGCCCGGCGCCTTCGACGCGTGGATGCTGCTGCTGCGCGACCACGGCACGAAGCCCCTGGCGGACGTCCTGAAGTACGCCGTCGGGTACGCGCGGGACGGGCACGCGCCCGTGGAGCGCGTCGGCCAGACCGTGGAGACCGTGCGGGAGCTCTTCGAGACCGAGTGGACCTCGTCCGCCGAGGTGTACCTGCCGGGCGGGGAGCCCCCGCGGCCCGGCGAGCTGTTCCGCAATCCCGCGCTGGCCGCGACCTGGCAGCGGCTCCTCGCGGAGTCCGCCGAGGAGGTCGGGGCCCGGCACGGCGAGGCTCAGGAGGGCGACCCCCGTATCGCGCAGATCGAGGCCGCGCGGCGGATCTGGCGCGAGGGCTTCATCGCCGAGGCACTGGTACGGCAGTCCGGCCGGCCCACCCGGGACACCAGCGGCGAGCGGCACTCCGGCACGCTCACCGCGGCCGACCTGGCCTCCTGGTCCGCATCCTACGAAGCTCCGGCCACCTACGACTGGCGGGGCTGGACGCTGTGCAAGGCGGGGCCCTGGAGCCAGGGGCCGGTCCTCCTCCAGCAGCTGGCCCTGCTGCCGCCCGAACTGCCCCGGTACGGCTCCGCCGCGTACACGCACCTGCTGATCGAGGGCTGCAAGCTCGCGATGGCCGACCGGGAGGCCTGGTACGGGGACGCGGGCGAGGTGCCTCCGGCGGAACTGCTGTCACCGGAGTACAACGCCGGACGGCGGGCGCTGGTCGGGGAGAAGGCCTCGTACGAGCTGCGGCCCGGGAGCCCCGGCGGCCGGACGCCGCTGCTCAGCCACCACGCGCGCGTGGCCGCCTCGGGAGCCCTGGGGGAGGCCGGCTTCGACGCGCTCGCGACGCCGGGCGCGGGCGAGCCGACCGTGGCCAAGCCGCCGACGTCTCCCGTGCCCGGCGAGCCGGACGTCTCGGCGGACGGCGGCACCCGGGGCGACACCTGCCACCTCGACATCGTCGACCGCTGGGGCAACATGGTCGCGGCCACGCCCAGCGGCGGCTGGCTGCAGTCCAACCCGGTCGTGCCCGAGCTGGGCTTCCCGCTCGGCACCCGGCTCCAGATGGCCTGGCTGGACGAGGGACTGCCCAACTCCCTGACCCCGGGCCGCCGTCCGCGCACGACGCTCACCCCGTCGCTCGCCCTGCGGGACGGCGTCCCCGTCATGGCCTTCGGCACGCCCGGCGGCGACCAGCAGGACCAGTGGCAGCTGCACTTCTTCCTGGCCGTCGCCCTGCGCCCGGAAGTGCGCGGCGGCCCCGACCTCCAGGGCGCGATCGACGCCCCCAACTGGCACAACGACAGCTTCCCCGGCTCCTTCTACCCGCGCGGGATGCGCCCCGGCAGCGTGACGGTCGAGTCCCGCACGGACCCCGAGGTCGTCGCCGAGCTGCGCCGCCGGGGCCATGACGTCCAGGTCGGCGACGCCTGGTCCGAGGGGCGGCTGTGCGCGGTCGCCCGGGACCCGCGGACCGGCATCCTGTCGGCGGCCGCGAACCCGCGCGGCATGCAGGGGTACGCGGTCGGCCGCTGATGTCGGTGCCGACGGCTGAGGCGGGTGTCGGTCACCGAAGCAGGCGCCGGCCTCGGCGCACTCGTTGTTCATGCCGATTCCACCCGTGATGCACCCACCGGGCGGGGATTGTCAGTGGCGCGTGCTCTCATGGAGGCATGATCGAACACATGGAAACCATCGACGAGTTTCTCGCACACCGCACCGCCGACGTCGAACGGGCCGTCCGCGAGGCGGCCGCCACCGAGATCATGCCGCGCTTCCGGCAGCTCGCGGCACACGAGATCGACCAGAAGAGCGGCCCGCACGACCTCGTCACGGACGCCGACCGCAAGGCCGAGCAGTACCTCACCGAGGTGCTCGGCAAGCTGCTGCCCGGCTCGGTCGTGGTCGGCGAGGAAGCGGTCCACGCGAATCCGGCGACGTACGAGGCGCTGCAGGGCGAGGCGCCCGTCTGGATCGTCGACCCCGTCGACGGCACCCGCCAGTTCGTCCACGGCGACACCGGCTTCTGCACCCTGGTCGCGCTCGCCCGGCACGGCGTCGTGCTGGCGTCCTGGACGTACGCCCCGGCCCGCGACCAACTCGCCGTGGCCGTACGGGGCCGGGGCGCCCTGCTCGACGGCGAACGCCTCCTGGCGGGCGCGCCGGACCCCGGCCGTGACCTCGAAGTCGCCACGTCCCACCCGGACTACACGACGGACGACCAGAAGCGGGCGCTGCTCGGCCTGCGCACGGAGGGCGTGAGCCCGCGCCCCTGCGGCTCCGCCGGACTGGAGTACCTGGCCATCGCGCGCGGCGAGTTGGACGCCGTCGCGTTCAGCTGGGAGGCCGCCTGGGACCACGCGGCGGGCCTGCTGCTCGTCGAGGAGGCGGGCGGCACGCACCTGACCCTCGCGGGGGAGCCGTTCCGCATAACCGGCGGCAACACCCTTCCGTTCACGGCGGCGCGGGACGCGGCCACGGCCCGCCGGGTCCTCGACCTGCTGTCGGGCGGCGCCTGAGCAGCGCCTGAACGGTGCCTGCGCAGGGCCGATCAGGGCCGGATGACGGGTCGGCGAGGGGCTGGCAGGGGCGCTGTCGGAGGCCCGGCTTATCCTGACCGTCAGTGGCCATCGGCTGACAAAGGAGTCCGAAGGTGCCGTCGATGCTCGATGCCGTCGTGGTGGGTGCGGGGCCGAACGGACTGACGGCTGCCGTGGAGCTGGCCCGTCGCGGCTTCTCCGTGGCCGTCTTCGAGGCGCGCGACACCGTCGGGGGAGGTGCCCGCACCGAGGAGCTGACCCTGCCCGGCTTCCGGCACGACCCGTGCTCGGCCGCGCACCCCCTGGGAGTCAACTCACCCGCCTTCCGCGCGATGCCGCTGGGGCGGTACGGACTGGAGTGGCTGCAGCCCGAACTGCCCATGGCGCACCCCTTCCTGGACGGCACGGCGGCCGTGCTGTCGCGGTCGGTGGCCGAGACGGCCGCCTCGTTCGGACCCCGGGACGCGGGCACGTACCGCAGGCTGGTGGAGCCCTTCACCCACCGGTGGGACACCCTCGTACAGGACTTCATGTCCCTGCCGCTCAGCGCGCTGCCCCGGGACCCGGTCACCCTCGCCCGCTTCGGGCTGGCCGGACTGCCGCCCTCGACCTGGCTGATGCGCAGGTTCCGCGACGAGCGGGCCAAGGCGCTGTTCGCCGGGCTCGTCGCCCACGTCATGTCGCCGCTGGGAGGTGTCGCCACCGGCGCCGTCGGCCTCGTCTTCGCACTGGCCGCGCACGCCAGGGGCTGGCCCGTAGCCCGGGGCGGCTCCCAGTCGATCTCCGACGCGCTCACCGCGTACCTCAAGGACCTGGGCGGCGCCGTCCACACCGACTACGAGGTCAAGCGGCTCGACGACCTGCCGCCTGCGCGCGCCTACGTCTTCGACACCTCGCCCACCGCACTGAGCCGGATCGCGGGCTTCGGGAACCACTACGACCGGTACCGGTACGGGGCGGGCGTCTTCAAGATCGACTACGCGCTCGACGGACCGGTGCCGTGGACCGCGAAGGAGGCCCGCACGGCCGGCACGGTGCAGGTCGGCGCGGACCGCAAGGAGATCGGGGCCGCCCTGCGCGCCGCCTCCCGGGAGGGGCGCGCCCCCGACGCGCCGTTCCTGATCACCGTGCAGCCCAGTGTCGTCGACCCGTCCCGCGCACCGGCCGGAAAGCATGTGTTCTGGGCCTACGCGCACGTTCCGAGCGGCTGGACCGGAGACCTCACCGAGACGATCGAGCGCCAGCTGGAGCGGTTCGCACCCGGCTTCCGCGACCGGGTCCTCGCCCGTGCCACGGCGGGCCCGCCCGAACTGGCCGCCCGCAACGCCAACTACGTGGGCGGTGACATCGGCTGCGGCGCGGCCTCCGGCCTGCAACTGCTGCTGCGGCCCACGCTGTCGGCGTTCCCGTACAACACCCCGCACCCGGCGGTGTTCATCTGCTCCTCGGCGACCCCGCCGGGTCCCGGTGTGCACGGCATGTCGGGGCACAACGCGGCGAAGGCCGTATGGAAGAGGCTGCGCCGGACATGACAGGTATCGAACTCGTCCGGGGCGACATCACCCTGCAGAGCGTGGACGCCATCGTGAACGCGGCGAACTCCTCGCTGCTGGGCGGCGGAGGCGTGGACGGCGCCATCCACCGGCGCGGCGGCCCCGAGATCCTGGCCGAGTGCCGAAAGCTGCGCGCCTCGCACTATGGCAAGGGCCTGCGCACCGGACAGGCCGTCGCCACCACCGCCGGGCGGCTCGACGCGCGCTGGGTGATCCACACCGTCGGGCCCGTCTTCAGCGGCAGCGAGGACAGGTCCGAGCTGCTGGCCTCCTGCTACCGGGAATCCCTGCGGGTGGCCGACGAGCTGGGCGCGCGGACCGTCGCGTTCCCGGCCATCTCCGCGGGCATCTTCGGCTGGCCGATGGAGGACGCGGCGCGTGTCGCGGTCGAGGCCGTGCGGGACACGGAGACAGCGGTGACCGAGGTCAGGTTCGTCCTCTTCGACGAGCCGGCGTACGAGGCGTTCGCGGCGCGGGTCGGCTGACCGGACCGCGGGAGCCCCGGCGGGCACCCCCCGGCTCCCGGACGGGCACCCCCCGGCTCCCGGACGGGCACTCCCGGCTCCCGGACGGACACCCGCGGCTCCCGGACGGGCACCCGCGCGACACAGCCCTCAGAAACACACAGAGTTCGACAGGGTCATTGCCGCTGTTGTGTTCGGGTTCTAGGGTTTCTGTGGCTCACCACATGCCTTTGTGCCCAGTAGTCGCATTACGCCCCTCAGTTCGCGCACCCCACTGTCGTACCGAGGAAGGGCCCCGCCATGCCGCACCCGCGCCCGCACCTGCCTCCGCACACGACTCCCGTCAGCCGTCGCCGACTTCTTGAGGGAGGGGCCGTCGTCCTCGGCGCGCTCGCCCTCCCCTCGTCCGCCTCCGCGGTCCACGCGGCCGACCGGCCCACCGCCGCGGACGCCTCCCCGGAGTGGAACGGCGCCATCGACGTCTTCCAGGTCGGCACCGAGCCGCCGCACACCACCCTGACCCCGTACGCGGACGTCGCCCAGGCGCTGGACGGCGACCGCACCCGCTCGCCGTACCGGATGAGCCTCGACGGGAAGTGGAAGTTCGCCTACGTCGACCGCCCCGACGACCGGGACCCCGACTTCCACCTCACCGACGTCGACGACAGCTCCTGGGACACCATCCCCGTCCCCTCCGTCTGGCAGGTGCACGGCTACGACTTCCCGATCTACATCAACATCACGTACCCCTACTGGGGCCCCAACGGTCTGGGCGAGGAGCCGCAGCCACCGGCCGCCCCGACCCGCTACAACCCGGTGGGCCAGTACAGACGCACCTTCACCGTCCCGAAGGGCTGGTCGGGGCGACGGACGTTCCTGCACTTCGAAGGGGTCAAGTCCGCCCACTACGTGTGGATCAACGGACAACTGGTCGGCTACCACGAGGACTCCTACACCCCCGCCGAGTACGACATCACCGAGCACCTGAAGCCCGGCACCAACCAGATCGCGGTGGAGGTGTACCGCTACTCCGACGGCGACTGGCTGGAGGACCAGGACATGATCCGGCTGAGCGGCATCTTCCGCTCGGTCCACCTCTACTCCACCCCGGCCGTGCACCTGCGCGACTTCAAGCTGGACACCCCGCTGAGCGACGGCTACCGGGCCGCCGAACTGTCGGTCACCGCGAGCGTGCGCGACTACGGCGGCCGTACGGAGGGCGAGGGCGGCGCGGGCTCGTACTCCGTCGAGACCCAGCTCCACGACGCGCGCGGCCACGCCGTCTGGCCCCGCCCGCTGCACCAGACCGTGGACCTCGGCTCGGCCCCGGCCGGCGAGGACGTGACCGTACAGGCCGCCAGAGCCGTGCCCGCGCCGAAGCTGTGGTCGGCCGAGGACCCGTACCTGTACACGGCCGTGCTGCGGCTGCGCGATCCGGCGGGCAAGGTCGTCGAGACGCTCTCGCACCGGGTCGGGCTGCGCGAGTTCGCGCTGAAGGACGGGCTGATGCGGATCAACGGCCGGCCCGTCTCCCTGCGGGGCACCAACCGGCACGAGATGCACCCCGACCGCGGCACCGCGCTCACCCGCGCGGACCTGGTCAGGGACATCGAGATCATCAAGCGGACCAACATCAACACCGTCCGCACCTCGCACTACCCGAACAACGTCCACTGGTACGAACTGGCCGACGAGTACGGCCTGTACCTGGTGGACGAGACCAACCTGGAGACCCACGGAATCCGCGACGAGTATCCGGGCGACCACCCCGACTGGAGCAGGGCCTGTGTGGCCCGCGCCCGGAACATGGTCCACCGCGACAAGAACCACGCCTCCGTCGTCATCTGGTCGCTGGGCAACGAGGCCGGCGGCGGCAGCACCTTCGTCGCCATGCACGACTGGATCCGTTCGTACGACACGACCCGGGTCATCCAGTACGAGGGCGACGACCGGCCCGCCGTCAGCGACATCCGCTCGGAGATGTACGACAGCCCCGCACGCGTCGAGGCCCGCGCCGAGGACACCTCCGACACCCGTCCGTACGTCATGATCGAGTACGCGCACTCGATGGGGAACTCGACCGGCAACCTCAAGAAGTACTGGGATCTCATCCGCCGCCACGACGTGTTGCAGGGCGGCTGGATCTGGGACTTCGTCGACCAGTCCCTGACCACGCCGATCCCCACGCGCACCCTCTTCACGGAGACCGGACCGGGTGCGGTGCGCGGCGAGATCCAGGCCGCCGCCGCGACCTTCGACCGGAAGAAGGGCCTGTCCGGCAGCACCGTCTTCGCCCGCGACCCCGGACTCGACCTCACCGGCTCCCTGACGCTGGAGGCCTGGGTCACCCCGCAGGTGACCGGCTACCACCAGCCGCTCATCGCCAAGGGCGACACCCAGTACGCCCTCAAGCAGAGCGGCGGGAACCTGGAGTTCTTCATCCACGGCGACGGCCAGTGGATCGCCGCCACCTGGGCCCTCCCGGACGACTGGACCGGCCGGGAACACCACATCGCGGGCGTCTTCGACGCGACCGCGGGCACCCTGACCCTGCACGTCGACGGCACGGTCAGGGCCACCCGCACCACCACCCGGCGGCCCGCCGTCAACACCGCGCCGCTCTCCCTCGCCACGGACGTCGACAACCCCACCCGTGAGTTCAGCGGCACGATCCGGCGGGCACGCGTCTACGCCCGCGCGCTGTCCGCGGCCGAACTCGCCTCGGACGGACGCGGACCCGGCGACGACGGAGTGCGGTTCTGGTTCGACGCGGCCACCGTGAAGGTGACGGAGAAACGACCGGGGAACCGCCCTGAGGGCCGCAGCTTCTTCGCGTACGGCGGCGACTGGGGCGACCACCCGAACGACGGGGCCTTCGTCGCGGACGGCATCGTCACCGCCGACCGCGGACACACCGGCAAGGCCGCGGAGGTCAAGCGGATCTACCAGGCGATCAACGCCGCACCCTCCGGGAAAACCCTCACCGCCGCAGCCGCCGGAGCCGCGGTCACCCTCACCAACGAGTACCTGTTCACCAACCTCCGTGACTTCGACGGCAGTTGGACACTCGTCGCCGACGGCCGGATCGTCCGGCGCGGACAGCTGAGCCGCGCCCAACTGGACGTGCCCCCACTCAGCACCAAGGACATCACCGTCCCCGTCAGGCTGCCGGCGGACCCCGAACCCGGCACGGAGTACTTCCTGCGGCTGTCCTTCACCACCAGGGAACGCACCAAGTGGGCGAAGGCCGGCTTCGAGGTGGCCGCCCAGCAACTGCCGGTCGACGCCGACAGCCCCGCGGTGCGACCCGTGCCCCTGACCCGCGTACCCGCCCTGCGCCACCAGGACGGCGAGCGGTCCGTCACGGTCAGGGGCGACGGCTTCTCCGTGACCGTCGACAAGAGGACCGGAGTCATCACCTCGTACGAGGCCCGGGGCGCCCGGCTCCTCACCTCCGGGCCCGTGCCGAACTTCTGGCGGGCACCGACCGACAACGACCGGGGCAACGGCCAGCACGTCCGCAACCAGACCTGGCGCGACGCCGGGACCCTGCGCAAGGTGACGGACGTCGGCGTGGACACCCTGCGCGACCGGGCCGTCCGGATCAAGGTCACCGGCACCTTGCCCACCAGCACCGAATCCGCGTACACCACCACCTACACCGTCTTCGGCAACGGTGAGATCAAGGTCGACAACACCCTGCACCCGGGTGCGGCGAACCTGCCCTACATCCCGGAGGTGGGCACCCTGCTGTTCCTGCCGGGCCGGCTGGAGCAGCTGCACTACTACGGCCGCGGCCCCGAGGAGAACCACTGGGACCGCAACGACGGCACCGACGTGGGGCTGTACTCGGGGACCGTCTCCGGGCAGTGGACGCCCTACATCCGCCCCCAGGAGAACGGCAACAGGACCGACGTCCGCTGGGCCGCCCTCACCGGTCGCGACGGCACCGGACTGCTCGTCTCGGGCGAACCGCTCATCGAGGTCAACGCCTCGCACTTCACCCCCGAGGACCTGTCCGTGGGCACGCGCCACGACTACCAGCTGACCCCTCGGGACGAGGTCGTCCTGCGCGTCAACCACCGGCAGATGGGTATCGGCGGCGACAACAGCTGGGGCGCGCACACCCACGACGAGTACAAACTCTTCGCCGACCGGGACTACTCCTACACCTACCGGCTGCGCCCCCTGACCGACGTCGACAGGGCGACGGCGGCCTCCCGGCGACCCACGGCCGAGGAGTGAGCCCCGGCGCCCGGGGGAGGGAGCCGGGCTGAGGCAGATGTCGCATTCCCGCCAGCCATCGCCCTGACCGAGGGCGATGCTGGGGGCATGCAGAAAGGGATGCACGCCGAGACCGAGCGCTGTGTGCGCGCCGTCCAGTCGAAGGATGCCCGCTTCGACGGATGGTTCTTCACCGCCGTCCTGACCACGCGGATCTACTGCCGACCCAGCTGCCCCGTCGTGCCTCCGAAGCCGGAGAACATGACCTTCTACCCGAGCGCCGCCGCCTGCCAGCAGGCCGGATTCCGGGCGTGCAAACGCTGCCGCCCCGACACGAGCCCCGGCTCACCCGAGTGGAACCAGCGCGCCGACCTCGTGGCCCGCGCGATGCGCCTCATCGGTGACGGGACCGTGGACCGCGAGGGCGTGCCGGGACTCGCGACCCGCCTCGGCTACAGCACCCGGCAGATCGAACGCCAGCTCCTCGCCGAACTGGGCGCGGGCCCGCTCGCCCTGGCCCGCGCCCAGCGCGCCCAGACCGCACGCCTGCTCATCGAGACGACACCGCTCCCGATGGCCGAGATCGCCTTCGCGGCGGGCTTCTCCTCCGTCCGCACCTTCAACGACACGGTCCGTGAGGTCTTCGCCCTCGCCCCGAGCGAGCTGCGCACCAGGGCACCCAAGAATCGTGCCGACCGCGCCAACTCGCCCGGTACTCCAGGGGTGTTGGCGCTCCGGCTCCCCTTCCGGGCGCCGCTCAACCCCGACAACCTCTTCGGCCACCTCGCCGCCACCGCCGTACCCGGGGTGGAGGAGTGGCGCGACGGCGCGTACCGGCGCACCCTGCGTCTGCCGTACGGCCACGGGGTCGTCGCCCTCACTCCGAAGCCCGACCACGTCGGCTGCCGGCTCACCCTCAGCGACCTGCGCGACCTGACCGTCGCCATCAGCCGCTGCCGCCGCATGCTCGACCTGGACGCCGACCCGGTCGCGGTCGACGACCAGTTGCGTACGGATCCGGTGCTGGCGCCGCTCGTCGACAAGGCGCCGGGCCGCCGGGTGCCCCGTACGGTCGACGAGGCCGAGTTCGCCGTCCGGGCCGTGCTGGGGCAGCAGGTGTCCACCGCCGCCGCCCGTACGCACGCGGGACGCCTGGTCACCGCGCACGGTGAAGCGGTCGACGACCCCGAGGGCGGTCTCACCCACCTCTTCCCGTCCGTCGAGGCCCTGGCGGCACTCGACCCCGAAGCGCTCGCCATGCCGGCCACCCGCCGCACCACCCTCACCACACTCGTGGGACAGCTGGCCGACGGCACCCTGAACCTGGGCGTCGAGGGCGACTGGACGGAGACCAGGGCCCGGCTGCTCGCCCTGCCCGGCTTCGGACCCTGGACCGTGGAGGTCATCGCCATGCGCGCCCTCGGCGACCCCGACGCCTTCCCGGTGACCGACCTCGGAATCCGTTACGCGGCAAGGGACTTGGGCCTGCCGGCCACTCCCGCCGCGCTGACGGCACGGGCCGCGGACTGGCGGCCCTGGCGCGCGTACGCCGTCCAGTACCTGTGGGCGACGGGCTCGCACCCGGTCAACTTCCTCCCCGGACAGACGGCTCACACACCGAAGGACACGCAGTGAAACAGCAGACCGAGCAGAACACGAAGCAGCACACCGTCGTCGACAGCCCGTACGGCCCGCTCACGCTGGTCGCCACCGGCGGAGTCCTCTCCGGGCTCTACATGACCGACCAGCGCCACCGTCCGCCCGAGGAGAGCTTCGGCGCCCTCGGCGCCCCGGACGACCCGCCGTTCGCCGAGGCGACGGAGGAGCTACGGGCCTACTTCGCGGGTGAGTTGAAGGACTTCTCCATCCAACTGCACCTCCAAGGAACCCCGTTCCAGCGTTCCGTCTGGGCGGAGCTCCGCAGGATCCCGTACGGCGAGACCCGTTCGTACGGTCAACTCGCGGACGCCCTCGGCAATCCGAACGCGTCACGGGCGGTGGGCCTCGCCAACGGCAAGAACCCGCTGGGGATCATCGTGCCCTGCCATCGCGTGGTGGGCGCCGACGGCAGCCTGACGGGCTACGGAGGCGGCCTGGAACGCAAGCAGCGACTGCTGGACTTCGAGCGGGGAGAGCCGGGAGCGCAGGGAGAGGGTCGAGAGGGCCGAGAAGGGCACCTGGCCCTCTTCTGAGCCGCTGGGGCAGATGTGGCCACCGGCCCGTGCTGAGGCGCTCAGCCGCCCAGGCTGCGCAGCAGCGCGGGCAGGCTCGTGCCGATCGGCTCGCGGATCACCTCGTCGGCCCGGTCGTCGTACGGGGTCGGCTCGGCGTTGACGATGACGAGGCGGGCCCCGTGGTCCGCGGCGACCCCGGCGAGCCCCGCCGCGGGCTGGAATCGGTGGACACGCCCGCACCACTGAGGACGGCGACGAGAGGCTTGCTCATGGGGCGAGCGTAGGGCGGCGGGCGGTGCGGGGTGAACGGATATACGGGCCTCTGGGCTTACTGCTTACTGCTTACGCGTATGCGAATGCCGGGGCGCGTCAGGCTACCCGGTCGCCGTTCTCCAGTTCCGCCGCTCCCGTTCCCTCCGCGAGGACGTCGAGCGCGGCGACCACGCGGCGGCCCAGGGAGCCAGGCATGTACTCCGTGAGCTCCTCGCGCGGGACCAGCCGCCAGGACAGCAGCTCCGACTCCTGGAGGCGGATCGACTTGAACTGCTCCTCCACCAGGACTCCACCGTCGTACAGGTACGCCACGATCGGGGGACGCTCCGTACCGGGCACCCAGTCCACCGCGAGCAGCCTGCCGATCTCCAGGTCCAGGCCGATCTCCTCCAGGGTCTCCCGGTGGGCCCCCTGCCTAGGCGTCTCCCCGTCGTCCGACTCCACGGTCCCGCCCGGCAACGCCCAGCCCGCACGGTAGTTGGGCTCGACGAGCAGCACACGGCCCTCGGCGTCACGGAAGAGGGCGGCGGCGCCGACGAGCACGCGGGGCAGGCCCGCGATGTACGTGGCGTAGTCAGGGGTGGTCATCGGGCCAGCGTAGCGAGATCGACGGGAGACTCCGCAAGATCGTCAACGCGTGGAGGGCTTACACCCGGTCTGTCGAATTCCTCTCGGTCTCGGCTGTTTTGCATACGTACGGCACCGCGCCACATGAGAAGGTCGTCGGGTTTTATTCGTATTGCGCGTTGGGAGTCCCATGAAGTCGTTGAGTCGTACGACGGTCCTCGCGGCCGGTGCCGCCGCGGTCGCCGCCGTCCTGTCCGGCCCCGGTGCCGCCGTCGCCCAGGCCGCTCCCGCCGAGCCCCTGGTCACCACCGGGGACGTCGGCGTGCGGACCGGGGACCTCGATCTGCTGGAGGATGTGCTGGAGCACATCAGCATCCCGTTCGGGCACAAGGGAACGCTGACGCACCAGCTCTACGACTCCCGCGGCACCGACGCCGGCTGACCCGCCGCCGTCCGGCCGCCGTCCGGCGAAGCCTGTCCGGCCGCTGTCCGGGTCCTGAGAACCGCCCTGGGCAGCGGCCCCCTCCTGCGGTTATGGTCGCAGCGGCGCGACTGCCTTGACATGCGCAAGGCCCGAGGAGCAAGGGGAACACAAGGTGGCTGACGCTGCAGTGAACCGGACCGGTGACCAGATCCAGCGCGTACTCGTCGCCGCGGACAAGTTCAAGGGCTCGCTCACGGCCGTGCAGGTGGCCGAGCGGGTCACCGCGGGGCTGCACCGGATCGCGCCCCGGGTAGAGGTCGAGTCGCTCCCCGTGGCCGACGGCGGCGACGGCACGGTCGCCGCGGCGGTCGCCGCGGGTTTCGAACGCCACGAGGTACGGGTCGCGGGGCCGCTCGGTGACGAGGTCACCGCCGCGTTCGCCCTGCGCGACGGGACCGCGGTCGTGGAGATGGCCGAGGCCAGCGGGCTGCAGCGGCTGCCCGCCGGGACCTTCGCGCCGCTCACGGCGTCCACGTACGGGTCCGGGGAACTGCTGCGGGCCGCGCTCGACGCCGGCGCGCGGACGATCGTCTTCGGCGTCGGCGGCAGCGCGACCACCGACGGCGGGGCCGGGATGCTGGCGGCGCTCGGGGCCCGGTTCCTCGACGAGAACGGCGAGCCCGTACCGCCCGGGGGCGGTTCCCTCGGGGAACTCGCCACGGCCGACCTGACCGGTCTCGACCCCCGGCTCGCCGGCGTCGACGTGGTCCTCGCGAGCGACGTGGACAATCCGCTGACCGGGCCGAAGGGCGCGCCGGCGGTGTACGGGCCGCAGAAGGGCGCCTCCCCGGACGATGTCGCGGTGCTCGACGCGGGGCTCGCCCACTTCGCCGCGATCCTGGAGAAGTCGATCGGGAGCAGGGCCGCGGAGTACGCGGTGGCGCCCGGGGCGGGGGCCGCGGGGGGTATCGGGTACGGGGCCCTGGTGGGGCTCGGGGCGAGTTTCCGGCCCGGTATCGAGGTCATGCTGGACGTGCTGGGGTTCGGGCCGGCCCTTTCGCGGGCGACGCTCGTCATCACGGGGGAGGGGTCGCTGGACGAGCAGACCCTCCACGGGAAGGCTCCCGCGGGGGTCGCGGCGGCTGCGCGGGCCGCGGGCAAGGAGGTCATCGCCGTGTGCGGGCGGTTGGCGCTCGCTCCGGAGGCGTTGGGGCGGGCCGGGATTCGGCGGGTGTATCCGCTCACGGATGTGGAGCCGGATGTGGGCCGATGCATCGCGGACGCGGGCCCGATCCTGGAACAGGTAGCCGAACAGATCGCCCAGGACTTCCTGACCTGAGGGGTTCTCTCGCCCCCGCCGCCCCTACCCGTTCCCGTCAACGACTCGGGGGCGCTGCCCCCGAACCCCCGGTCCTCAAACGCCGGACGGGCTGAAGTGCCGCCGGACCGGCGGATATCTTCAGCCCGTCCGGCGTTTGAGGACAAAGGGGGCGAGGGGGCGCAGCCCCCATGCGTGGACGGGAACGGGTAGGGGCGGCGGGGGCGAAAACACCACCCCCTACCCCCCAACCCCCGCCAACCGATACGCATCCAACGCCAACGTCATCTCGATCAGATCCCGCGGTCGCGCCAACGACCGCGAAGTCAGCTGTTCCAGCCGGCGCAGGCGGTTGAAGACAGTGTTCCGGTGGCAGTACAGCCGCCCAGCCGCCCGCCCGGCAGACCCCTCACAACTCAGCCACGCGTCAAGCGTCTCCAACAGCACGGCCCGATCAGGCGGTTCGAGTTCCAGCAGGGCACCGAACACGTCCGCCACCAGCCGCGACGCCAACTCCGGCTGGCTGACGACGAGCGCCGTGGGCATCCGCTGATCGAGCCGCACGACGGCACTCGCGTCCGGCGCACACGTACGCAGCGCCAGCTCCGCGAGCCGCCGCGCCCGCCCCAGCTCGGCGAGCCCGGCGACCACGGGACTGATCCCGCCGGGACCGGAGCAGCGCCCGTCGAGCGCCCGGGCGACCCCGTCGAGCCCCTGCCCGGGCCCGAGGGCCACCACCCCCACCTCGCAGTCGGCCCGCATCCGCCAGACGAACCGCAGCCCCGCCTCCTCCACGGGCCGCCGCAACGGCTCGCGCCGCTCCGAGCGCAGCACGACCACCGCGTACGGACCCCGCTCGGGAAGGTCCAGACCGGCGGCGGCGCGCGCCGCGAGACCGGGCGCCTCCTGGCCCTCAAGGAGCGCGTCGAGCAGCGCCTGGAGCCGTTCGTCGGTACGCCGCCGCAGCTCCATCTCGGTCGCCAGGTACGCCTCCGTCGCCGCCGCGGCCTGCGCGTCCACCGCGGACCACACCATGGTCGCCGACCGCATCAGCACCCCGAGACGCTCCGGTTCCCTGCCGGTCGCCGCCTCCAGCAGCGCGTCCCACACCAGATAGCCCGCGGAGCGGTACGCGTGCACCAGCAGCTCCAGCGGCAGGCCCTGCTGGGCCCGGCGCCGGCCCGCGTCCTCCGCGTACTCCAGATCGCGGCGGGGCGAGTCCCGGGGCGCGGAGATCGTCTCGATCCCGATCCGCATCGCGTCCTGGGCCTCCCGCCACTGCTGGTCGTACGGCAGGAACTCCCCGTAGACGGGGGAGTGTTCGGCCAGTTGCCGCATGTGCTCGTCGACCAGCTCCGGCAGCCGCTCCAGCAGCGCCGTGCAGGACTCGGCGAGCAGCTTCCAGTCATGACCGGTACGCCTTCTGCGGGCTCCCATGGCCGGAGGATGCCACCTGTGCGCCACCCCGCACAGGCCCCTGACACGCGGTGTTGTGCGCGCGCACAACGCCCGCCCGCACCCGCTGGTCACCCGCAGCGATTCGCTCGCGCCCCGTGGACGGACGCCCCTGCCGGTGCTGTGGTGAGCGCCACACCGGACGCGAACACACCGGACGTGAACACGCCGGGTGCGAGGCGAGCAGGAGCGCGATGACCGCGATGACAGGGGGAATGCCATGAGTGGGTCGGGGCTGGCCGTACGGGACCTGTCGGTCGGGTACGGGCCCGTACGAGCACTGCGCCAGGTGTCCCTGGAGGTGCCCGAGGGAGCCGTGGTCACGGTCCTCGGCGGCAACGGCGCGGGCAAGACGACCCTCCTGCGGGCCATCTGCCGGACCCTGTCCTTCCACGGCGGGGCGGTCACCGGCGGCACGGTCGAGTTCGACGGCCGCCGACTGGACGGTCTCGCGCCGGACCGGGTGGTGGTCGCCGGGATCTCCCAGATCCCGGAAGGACGGCGGGTGTTCGCCCGGATGACCGTCGCCGACAATCTGCGCGCCGGGGCGCTCGGTGCCACGGGTGGCCGCGCCGCGCGGGCCGCCGCCCTGCGCCGCGTCCACGAACTGTTCCCCGTCCTCGCCGACCGCGCCCAGCAGCACGCCGGTCTGCTGTCCGGCGGGGAACAGCAGATGCTCGCGGTCGGCCGCGCCCTGATGGCCGCCCCGAGGATGCTGCTCCTGGACGAACCGTCCCTGGGGCTGGCCCCGTTGATGGCGGCGCGGATCGCCGAGACGGTACGGGAGATCAACACCCAGGGCACCTCGATCCTGCTCGTCGAGCAGAACGCCGCCCTGGCCCTGCGCCTGGCCACCCGCGCATACGTCCTGGAGGTCGGCGAGGTCACCCTGGCGGGGCCCGCCGACGAACTGGCCGCCTCCGACGAGGTGCGCCGCCGCTACCTGGGCGTGGTCGACGAGGACGCGGCGGCCGACGCCGAGCGGGCCCGCGCCTCGCACCCGGCGCTGACCCGATGGAAGGGGTGAGCACCTCACCATGACGAACGACGCGCCACCGCAGCCCACTTCACCCGGCTCCGACACGGATGTACCACCGCTTCAGGTACGGGACCTGACTGTGCGCTTCGCCGGTCTGACCGCCCTGGACGCCGTGGACTTCACCGTCCGCCCCGGCACCGTCCACGCCCTCATCGGCCCCAACGGAGCCGGCAAGTCCACCTGCTTCAACGTGCTGTCCGGCGTCTACCGCGCCACCTCCGGCAGCGTCCGCTTCGGCGAGCACGAACTGACCGGCATGCCTCCGCACCGCATCGCCGATCTGGGCGTCGCCCGCATCTTCCAGAACCTCGCCCTGCCGCCGCTCGCCACCGTCGAGGACAGCCTCCTGCTGGGCCGCCACCGGCTGACCCGCACCGGCTTCCTCGCCGCGGGCCTGAAACTGCCCGCGGCGGCCCGAGAGGAGCGCCGTCACCGTGAACGCGTCCGTGAGATAGCCGAGTTCGTCGGCATCTCGTCCTGTCTCGGCCGTCCGGCGGGCTCACTGCCGTACGGGCAGCAGAAGCTCGCCGAACTCGCCCGCGCCCTGTGCATGGAGCCCCGGCTGCTGCTCCTGGACGAGCCGGTCGCGGGCATGACCGCCGACGAGCGGATCCGCACCTCCGCCGTGATCGCGGGGGTCCGCGACAGCCTCGGCATCTCGATCGTCCTGGTGGAACACGACATGGGGGTGGTGATGCGGCTCGCCGACGCGGTGACCGTACTCGACTTCGGGCGCCGCATCGCGGACGGCGCCCCCGCCGACGTACAGAACGATCCGGCGGTCGTACGCGCCTATCTGGGGGAGCGCTCCGAGGAACCCGAAGGGGCCGGGCGCACCGGGAAAGAGGAGACCACGTCGTGAGCACCTTCGCCGAACTCCTCCTCAACGGGCTCTCGATGGGGTCGGTCTACGCCCTCATCGCGCTGGGCTTCGTGGTCATCTTCCGGGCCACCGAGGTCGTCAACTTCGCCCACGCGTCCCTGCTGCTGGCCGGCGGGTACATCACCGCGGTCCTCCACGACGACATCGGCTTCTGGCCCGCACTGCTGGCCGGGATCGCCGGGGCGGCGCTGGTCGGGGCGGCCGTCGAGTTCTTCGTGATGCGCCGCTACCGGGGCTCCGACCACAGCGTCCTCGCCATCGTCACCATCGGTGTGGACATCCTGCTCACCACGGAACTCACCCGCCGGATCGGCACCGACGTGCTGCCGCTCGGCGACCCGTGGGGCGACGACGTCCTTACCATCGGCTCCATCTCGCTGGCCCACACGCGCATCGCCGCCTTCGTCACCGCGGGCCTGCTCATCACGGCCTTCCTGCTCACCTTCCGGTACACCTCCTGGGGAGTGGCCATGCGGGCAGCCGCCGAGAGCACGGAGACGGCCGCGCTGATGGGCGTGCGGCTCGGACGGGTGTCGCTCGGCGCCTGGGCGGTCGCGGGCGGGCTCGCCGCCGTGGCCGCCCTCTTCCTGACCGTCTTCCCCACGCCGGGCCTGGAGCGGGCCACCTCGCTCGCCGCCCTCAAGGCCTTCCCCGCCGCGATCCTCGGCGGCCTCGACTCCACCACCGGAGCACTCGTCGGCGGTCTCATCGTCGGCGTCACGGAATCCCTCGCGACCGGCTACCAGAGCGAACTGTCGTTCCTGGGACGAGGGTTGGGCGATGTCGCCCCCTACCTGGTGATGACCGTGATCCTGCTCATCCGGCCCGCCGGGCTGTTCGGCACGAAGGAGCTGGCCCGTGTCTGAGACACCCGTCTCCGAAGCACCCGTGTCCGAAGCACCCGCATCCGGGACCCCCGCCCGCAGCCCCCTGCGGCTCCCCGGCCGCGCCCGTACGTACGCCTGGGCCGCCGGCGCCCTCCTTTTGCTCGCCCTGCCCTTCTACCTGGACCGCTTCTGGCTCCAGGCGGGCTTGTTCGCGATGGCCGCGGCGATCGGCGCGATCGGGCTCAACCTGCTCACCGGCTCCACCGGCCAGCTCTCCATGGGACACGCCTTCTTCCTCGCGGTCGGCGCGTACGGCTACTGCGTGTTCGCCGCGGACGGTGGTGACGGGCTCACCGGTCTGGGCCTGCCGACCTGGCTCGCGGCCGTCCTCGCCGTCCTGGTCGCGGGCCTGGCGGGCGGCGTCTTCAGCCCCATCGCGGGACGCCTGCGCGGCGCCTACCTGGGCATCGCCACGCTCGCGCTGATCTTCATCGGCCAGCACGTGCTGTTCAACGCCAAGGACCTCACCGGCGGCTTCAACGGCCGTGACGTACCGCCCCTGAGCCTGTTCGGGCTGACCTTCGACGACAGTGAACTCCTCGTCGCGAACGTCCCGTTCGGCTCCGCGGAGAAGCTCTGGTACGCGGCCCTCGTACTGCTCCTCGGCGGTGCGCTCTTCGCCCGCGGGGTGCTGCGCGGGCGCCCCGGACGCGCCATGAACGCGATCCGCGACCACCGCATCGCGGCCGGCGTCATGGGCGTCCCCGTGGCCCGCTACCGGGCCGCCGTCTTCGTCCTGTCCTCGATGTACGCGGGCCTCGCGGGCGTCCTGCTCGCCCTGGTCTTCCAGCGGACGGTGCCGGACTACTTCGGCATCACGCTGTCGCTCGAATACCTCGCCATGATCGTCATCGGCGGGCTCGGCTCGGTCTCGGGGGCGGTGATCGGCGCGGTGTTCGTCTCCGTGCTGCCGCAGCTGCTGACCCGCTACAGCGATGCGCTGCCCCTGGTCTCCGCCCCCGGTACGGGCGGGATCGCACCCGGGGAGGCATCCCGGTACCTCTACGGCGCCGCCATTGTCGTGGTGGTGCTCTTCCTTCCCGGCGGCCTGGTCAGGGTGGCCGCCGGACGACGCTTCAGGACCGATCCAGGGGAGGAACGATGAGCACGTTGAACACGGCCCGCACGACCAGGGTGGCCGCCGGTGCGATCGCGGCGCTGCTGCTGCTGTCCGGCTGCAGCTCCAAGGCCAAGGACGACGACAAGAAGGGCGACACCGCCGCGGGAGAGGTGAAGACCGGCGAGGGCATCTCCGGCAAGACCATCTCGCTGGGCGCCCTCACCGACATGACGGGGGTCTACGCGACCCTCGGCAAGAGCGTCACCCAGGCGCAGCAGCTCTATGTGAAGCAGCTGAACGCCGACGGGGGCGTGTGCGGCTACAAGGTCGAGCTGACCGTCCGCGACCACGGCTACGACCCGCAGAAGGCCGTCTCCGCGTACACCGAGCTGGCGCCCAAGGTGCTCGGCTTCGCCCAGTTCATCGGCTCGCCGTTCGTCGCCGCCGCCAAGCCGCGCATCGACGGCCAGGACAAGGGCCTGGTCCTGCCGCAGGCCTGGTCGTCCGCCCTGCTCGGCAGCCCGTACATCCGGGTCATCGGCTCCACGTACGACATCGAGACGATCAACGCCGTCGACTTCCTGATGAAGGAGAAGGGCCTCAAGAAGGGCGACAAGCTCGGGCACGTCTACTTCGAGGGCGACTACGGCGAGAGCGCGCTGGCCGGCTCCAAGCACATCGCGAAGGAGGCCGGGCTCACCGTCGTCGAGCAGAAGATCAAGCCGACCGACAACGACATGACCGCGCAGGTCGCCGCCCTGAAGAAGGCCGGCGTCAAGGCGGTCGTGCTCAGCGCGGGCCCCCGCCAGGCGGCCTCCCTGGTCGGTGTCGCGGCGGCGGGCGGCTTCAACGTCCCGATCATCGGCAACAACTCGGCCTTCGCCCCGCAGCTGCTGGCCACCCAGGCCGGTCCGGCCCTGGCGAAGAACTACTGGGTGGCCTCGCCCTCGCTGCCCATCGGCGCGGACACCCCGGGCGCGAAGAAGCTGGTCGCCGACTACCAGAAGGCGTATCCCAAGGACTCCCTGGACAACGGTGTGGTCGCCGGCTGGACGGCCGCCGCCGCGTTCGGCGAGGCACTGAAGAAGGCCTGCGCGTCCAAGGACCTGACCCGTGAGGGCGTGGACAAGGCCCTGCTCACCATCGACGCCCTGGACACGGGCTTCGGCATCCCCCAGAACTTCACCGACCCCAAGGCCCCCTCCTCCAAGGAGAGCGTCATCCTCCAGCCCGACAAGTCGTCGACGGGCGGCATGAAGGTGGTCCAGCAGCCATCGGCGTCGACGGTGGCGGAGGCATACACCCCGAGCGCGTAGGGGCCCCTGGGGGCCCGCAGGGCCCTTCAGGGGCGCGGGGAACTGCGCGACCGGCCCCCACGCACCCGCACCCGACGTCACTCCACACGAAGGGCCCCGAACCATAAAGGTTCGGGGCCCTTCGACGTCACATCACGCGCCGCCCGCTAGGGCAGCTGCGCCGCCCGGGCCTCCCGCCGATTACCGCGGAAGTTATTGACCCTCCGAGCCGTGGCGAAGAGCGGAATGACCGCCCCCATGACGAGCTGCAGCGCACACCCCGTCTGCAGCAGCAGCTGCCCACCCGGCGCGTCGAACGCCCAGGCCGCCAGCAGCGCCATGCTGAGCACGATCCAGGAAAGCATCGCCACCGCGAGACGCCCCCGCGGCTTCGGGTACTCGACCCGGCTCACCATCAGCCACGCCGTACCGATGATCGCCATGAGCGTGGCGACGAACGGCAGCTCAAGCAGCACGATCGAGACGACCGTCAGCGCGCCGAACGGCGACGGCATGCCCTGGAAGGTGCCGTCCTTGACGGTGACGCACGAGAACCTCGCCAGCCGCAGCACGACCGCCAGCAGGACCACGATCCCGCCCACCGCCGCGACCCGCTGGTGCGCGTCGTCGGCGACCATGCCGTACACGAGCACGAAGTACGCCGGTGCCAGACCGAAGCTGATCAGGTCCGAGAGGTTGTCCAGCTCCGCGCCCATCGGGGACGAGCGCAGCTTGCGGGCGACCAGACCGTCGAACAGGTCGAAGACCGCCGCGCAGAGCATCAGGATCACGGCCGTGGCGGCGCTGTGCCGCGCCATGCCGGTCTCCTGGCTGCCCGTGAGGTGCGGGATGAGGATGCCGGTGGTGGTGAAGTACACCGCCATGAAGCCGCACGTGGCGTTACCGAGCGTGAGCGTGTCCGCTATCGAGAGGCGGAGAGAGAGGGGCATCTCCTCCTCGTCGTCCAGCTCGTCGGCCTCCGGCACCCAGCCGGTCTGCGTCTCGGGATCAATCACGGTCAATGCGAGTCACCCCCGCCACGGTCTTCTGACCGACCTCCACGTCGACCTCCACGCCCTCGGGGAGGTAGATGTCGACGCGCGACCCGAAGCGGATCAGGCCGATCCGCTCGCCCTGCTCGACCTTCGTGCCCTGCGGGACGTACGGCACGATGCGCCGCGCGACCGCACCGGCGATCTGAATCATCTCGATGTCGCCGAGCTCGGTGTCGAAGTGCCAGACAACGCGCTCGTTGTTCTCGCTCTCCTTGTTGAAAGCCGGAACGAAGCCGCCGGGGATGTGCTCGACCGACGTCACCGTGCCGGAGAGAGGCGCGCGGTTGACGTGGACGTTCAGCGGGCTCATGAAGATCGCGACGCGGGTGCGCCCGTCCTTCCACGGCATGATGCTCTGCACCACACCGTCGGCGGGCGAGATGACCCGGCCCTGGGTGATCTCGCGCTCGGGGTCGCGGAAGAACCACAGCATGCCCGCCGCGAGAGCGGTGGCGGGTACGGCCACAGCCTTGGCGGCGCCGGACTTGCGCGCGCGTACCAGGCTGAGGGCTGCGGTGGCGACGGTCGGGAGGAGCCACGGCGATGCTCCGCGCGCAAGACGTACGCCGGCCAGGCTGTCGCGTGGTGCAGAGGTTTGGCTGTGGGGCATGGATGACCTTCGTAGCGGATGATGCCGCGCTGTGACTGGGGACGGCGGCTTTCCCGGGATCGTACCGGTCGCGGGCCACAACTGGGTAAGCCAGGAAGCCGAGTCGGTGTCCGAAGAGTGCTGACGGGGTGTGATCTTCTTCTCGATGAAAACACCCCGAATCGGTATATCTAACCCTGCAGCCGATACTCTTCGAGCAGCCTGCGTCCGATGATCATTTTCTGGATCTCGGCGGTACCTTCACCGATGAGCAGCATCGGGGCCTCGCGGTAGAGGCGCTCGATCTCGTACTCCTTTGAGAAGCCGTAGCCGCCGTGGATCCGGAAGGCATCTTCCACGACCTCCTTGCAGTATTCGGAGGCGAGGTACTTCGCCATCCCTGCTTCGAGGTCGTTTCGCTCCCCGGAGTCCTTTTTGCGCGCCGCATTGACCATCATCGCATGGGCGGCCTCGACCTTGGTAGCCATCTCGGCCAGTTTGAACTGGATCGCCTGATGCTGAGCGATCTGCTTGCCGAAGGTGTGGCGCTGCTGGGCATAGGAAACGCCCAGCTCAAACGCACGCTGAGCGACACCGCAACCACGCGCGGCCACGTTGACGCGGCCCACTTCGACGCCGTCCATCATCTGATAAAAACCTCGGCCGGTGGCGCCGCCGAGGACCCGATTGGCCGGAATGCGCAGGCCATCCATGATCAGCTCGGTGGTGTCGACCCCCTTGTAGCCCATCTTGTCGATCTTCCCGGGGATGGTCAGGCCGGGGCGGACCTCACCGAAACCGGGCTCCTTCTCGACGAGGAAGGTCGTCATCGACCTGTGGGGCGCGGTGCCCTCGGGGTGGCCTTCGTCACTCTTCACGAGAACGGCCACGAGAGTCGACGTACCGCCGTTCGTGAGCCACATCTTCTGCCCGTTCAGGACATATTCCTCGCCGTCCTTCACCGCCTTCGACGTGATGGCCGACACGTCGGAGCCGAGCGCCGGCTCGGACATGGAGAACGCGCCGCGCACCTCGCCCGCCGCCATGCGCGGGAGGAAGTACTCCTTCTGCTCCTGCGTGCCGTGCTGCTTGAGCATGTAGGCCACGATGAAGTGGGTGTTGATGATGCCGGACACCGACATCCAGCCGCGCGCGATCTCCTCCACGCACAGCGCGTAGGTGAGGAGCGACTCACCCAGGCCCCCGTACTCCTCGGGGATCATCAGGCCGAAGAGGCCCAACTCCTTGAGGCCGTCGACGATCTGCTGCGGGTACTCGTCGCGGTGCTCCAGCTCGGTCGCGACCGGGATGATCTCCTTGTCAACGAAGTCCCGTACGGTCGACAGGATCTCCCGCTGGATGTCGGTCAGGCCGGCGGTCTGGGCGAGTCGCGCCATGGCTACTTCTCCTGCTCCTTGAGCTGGGGCCGGCCGGGCTGTTCGCCGCCGCGCTCCTTGATGTACGTCTCGGTGGGGACCATCACCTTGCGGCGGAACACGCAGACCAGCGTGCCGTCCTGCTTGTAGCCCTTCGTCTCGACGTACACGATCCCGCGGTCGTTCTTCGACCGGGAGGGCGTCTTGTCGAGGACCGTGGTCTCGCCGTAGATCGTGTCGCCGTGGAAGGTCGGCGCGACGTGCTTGAGCGACTCGACCTCCAGGTTGGCGATCGCCTTGCCCGACACGTCGGGGACGGACATGCCGAGCAGCAGGGAGTAGATGTAGTTCCCGACCACCACGTTCTTCTTGAAGTCGGTGGTGTTCTCCGCGTAGTTGGCGTCCATGTGGAGCGGATGGTGGTTCATCGTGAGCAGACAGAAGAGGTGGTCGTCGTACTCGGTGACGGTCTTCCCGGGCCAGTGCTTGTAGACCGCCCCGACCTCGAACTCTTCGAAGGTTCGCCCGAATTGCATGTGCTCAGGCCTCCGGTGCTTCGAACTTGGACGTGCGTTCCATGCCCGCGGCGCGGCCCTTGCCGGAGATGACCAGGGCCATCTTGCGGCTCGCCTCGTCGATCATCTCGTCGCCGATCATCGCGGAGCCCTTCTTGCCGCCCGCCTCGGACGTGTAGTACTCGTACGCGTCCAGGATCAGCTCGGCGTGGTCGAAGTCCTCCTGCGACGGCGAGAAGATCTCGTTCGAGGCCTCGACCTGGCCCGGGTGCAGCACCCACTTGCCGTCGAAGCCGAGGGCGGCGGCGCGGCGGGCGACCTCGCGGTAGCCGTCCACGTTGCGGATCTGCAGGTAGGGGCCGTCGATCGCCTGGAGGTTGTTGGCGCGGGCGGCCATCAGGATCTTCATCAGGATGTAGTGGTAGGCGTCCGCCGGGTAGCCGGGCGGCTGCTCGCCCACGACCAGCGACTTCATGTTGATCGACGCCATGAAGTCGGCCGGGCCGAAGATGATCGTCTCGACGCGCTGGGAGGCCGTCGCGATCTCGTTGACGTTGTTCAGGCCCTGCGCGTTCTCGATCTGCGCCTCGATGCCGATCCTGCCGACCTCGAAGCCCATGGTCTTCTCGATCTGCGTCAGGAGCAGGTCCAGGGCGACCACCTGCTGGGCGTCCTGCACCTTCGGCAGCATGATGCAGTCGAGGTTGGTCCCCGCGCCCTCGACGACCGTCACGACGTCGCGGTACGTCCACTCGGTCGTCCAGTCGTTCACGCGCACGACCCGCGTCTTGCCCGTCCAGTCGCCCTCGTTGAGGAACTTGACGATGGTGTGCCGCGCCTCCGGCTTGGCCAGCGGCGCGCACGCGTCCTCCAGGTCGAGGAAGACCTGGTCGGCGGGCAGGCCCTGGGCCTTCTCCAGGAAGCGGGGGTTCGAACCGGGCACGGCCAGGCAGGAGCGCCGCGGGCGCAAACGGTTGACCTGGGGAACAGGGCTGGTCATGCGGGGACCTCCAGAGGGTCGAGCTTGTTCGCTTTCCGGATCTCGTCGACGATACGGCCGATGATTCCCGTGATGTCGAAGTCCTTCGGGGTGAAGACCGCGGCCACTCCCGCGGCCCTCAGCAGCTCGGCGTCGGCGTTCGGGATGATCCCGCCGGCGATCACCGGGATGTCGGCCGCGCCCGCCTCGCGCAGCCGTTCCAGCACGTCGGGCACCAGCTGGGCGTGCGAGCCCGACAGGATGGACAGGCCCACGCCGTGGACGTCCTCGGCGACGGCCGCGGTCACGATCTCCTCGGGGGTGAGCCGGATGCCCTGGTAGACCACCTCGAAGCCGGCGTCGCGGGCCCGTACGGCGATCTGCTCGGCGCCGTTCGAGTGCCCGTCCAGGCCCGGCTTGCCCACCAGGAAGCGGAGTTTGCCGACGCCCAGGTCCTTCGCGGTCAGCTCCACCTTGCGGCGGACCGCCGCCATCGCGGTGCCCTCCTCGGCGGTCACCGCGACGGGCGCGGACGACACCCCGGTGGGGGCGCGGAACTCGCCGAACACCTCGCGCAGGGCGCCGGCCCACTCACCGGTCGTGACCCCGGCGCGGGCACAATCCAGGGTGGCCGCCATGAGGTTGCCGGTGCCCGCCGCGGCCTCCTTCAGCCCGTCCAGCGCCTTGCAGGGCCGCGGGTGGTTGAACGGCGGCTGGTAGCGGGTGTCGCGCCACTCCTGGAGGGCCGCGGCCACCCGGGCCTCGACCGCCGGGTCGACCGTCTGGATCGCGGCGTCCAGATCGGCCGTGAGCGGGTTGGGCTCGGTCGACTCGAAGATGTTGACGCCGACGATCTTCTCGTCGCCGGACTCGATACGGGCCCGGCGCTCGGCGTGCGAGGAGACGAGCTGCGACTTCAGATAGCCCGACTCCACGGCCGCCATCGCGCCGCCCATCTCCTCGATCCGCTCGATCTCGGCGAACGAGTCCTCGACCAGCTGGGCGACCTTCGCCTCGACGACGTGCGAGCCGTCGAAGATGTCCGCGTACTCCAGCAGGTCGCTCTCGTAGGCGAGGACCTGCTGCATGCGCAGCGACCACTGCTGGTCCCAGGGGCGGGGCAGGCCCAGCGCCTCGTTCCAGGCGGGGAGTTGGACGGCACGCGCGCGTGCGTCCTTCGAGAGGGTGACGGCCAGCATCTCCAGCACGATCCGCTGGATGTTGTTCTCCGGCTGGGCCTCGGTCAGGCCGAGCGAGTTGACCTGGACCCCGTACCGGAAGCGGCGGTGCTTGGGGTTCTCGATGCCGTACCGCTCGCGGGTGATGCGGTCCCAGATGCGGCCGAACGCCCGCATCTTGCACATCTCCTCGACGAACCGGACGCCCGCGTTCACGAAGAAGGAGATGCGCGCGACGACGTCCCCCTTCTGGTCCTCGCGGATCTGCCCGGACGCGAACACCGCGTCGAGGACGGCGATCGCGGTGGACATCGCGTACGCGATCTCCTGGACCGGGGTGGCTCCCGCCTCCTGCAGGTGGTAGCTGCAGATGTTGATCGGGTTCCACTTGGGGATGTTGTTGACCGTGTAGCAGATCATGTCCGTCGTCAGACGGAGGGAGGGCACCGGCGGGAACACGTGCGTGCCCCGCGACAGGTACTCCTTCACGATGTCGTTCTGGGTCGTCCCCTGGAGCGTGGTGATGTCGACGCCCTGCTCCTCGGCGACGACCTGGTAGAGCGCCAGCAGCCACATGGCGGTGGCGTTGATGGTCATCGAGGTGTTCATCTGCTCCAGGGGGATGTCCTGGAACAGCCTGCGCATGTCACCGAGGTGCGAGACCGGCACGCCGACCCGGCCGACCTCGCCGCGGGCGAGGATGTGGTCGGGGTCGTACCCGGTCTGGGTCGGCAGGTCGAACGCGACCGACAGACCCGTCTGCCCCTTGGCGAGGTTGCGCCGGTACAGCTCGTTGGACGCCTCCGCGGTGGAGTGACCGGCGTAGGTCCGCATGAGCCACGGCCGGTCCCGTTCGTTCCGCTCCTGTGGCGTCTGGCGCTCTGTCATCTTCGGACCTCAGATGTTCCGGAAGCGGTTGATGGCGTCGACGTGCTGGGCGCGCTTGTCGTGGTCACGCACCCCGAGACCTTCGGTGGGCGCCAGCGCCAGGACCCCGACCTTGCCCTGGTGGAGGTTGCGGTGCACGTCGTACGCGGCCTGCCCGGTCTCCTCCAGCGAGTACACCTTGGACAGCGTCGGGTGGATCTTGCCCTTCGCGATGAGCCGGTTGGCCTCCCAGGACTCGCGGTAGTTGGCGAAGTGCGAGCCGATGATCCGCTTCAGGGACATCCACAGGTAGCGGTTGTCGTACTCGTGCTGGTAGCCCGAGGTGGAGGCGCAGGTGACGATCGTGCCGCCCTTGCGGGTGACGTACACGGAGGCGCCGAAGGTCTCGCGGCCCGGGTGCTCGAAGACGATGTCGACGTCCTCGCCGCCGGTGAGTTCGCGGATGCGCTTGCCGAAGCGCTTCCACTCCTTCGGGTCCTGGTGGTTCTCGTCCTTCCAGAACCTGTAGTCCTCCGCGTTGCGGTCGATGATCGCCTCGGCGCCCATCGCCCGGCAGATGTCCGCCTTCTGCGGGCTGCTGACCACGCAGATGGGGTTGGCGCCGCCGGCGAGCGCGAACTGCGTGGCGTAGCTGCCGAGGCCGCCGCTCGCGCCCCAGATGAGGACGTTGTCGCCCTGCTTCATCCCGGCGCCGTTGCGGGAGACCAGCTGCCGGTACGCGGTGGAGTTGACCAGGCCGGGCGCGGCGGCCTCCTCCCAGCTGAGGTGGTCGGGCTTGGGCATCAGCTGGTTGGACTTGACGAGCGCGATCTCGGCGAGGCCGCCGAAGTTGGTCTCGAAGCCCCAGATGCGCTGCTCGGGGTCGAGCATGGTGTCGTTGTGCCCGTCGCTGGACTCCAGCTCGACGGACAGGCAGTGCGCGACGACCTCGTCACCGGGGTGCCAGGCGTTCACGCCCGGACCGGTGCGCAGCACGACGCCCGCGAGGTCGGAGCCGATGATGTGGTACGGCAGGTCGTGGCGCCTGGTCAGCTCGCTGAGCCTGCCGTAGCGCTCCAGGAAGCTGAAGGTGGAGACCGGCTCGAAGATCGAGGTCCACACGGAGTTGTAGTTGACCGAGGAGGCCATCACGGCCACCAGGGCCTCGCCGGGGCCGAGCTCCGGCACCGGCACGTCGTCCAGGTGGATCGACTTGCGCGGGTCCTTGTCGCGGGTGGTGAGCCCGGCGAACATCTCCGTCTCGTCCTTGTGCACGGTGATCGCGCGGTAGGACTCGGGGAGCGGTAGCGCGGCGAAGTCGGCGGACGTGGCGGTCTGCGACTGGATCGCGTCCAGGATTTCCTTCACGGTGTTGCCTCCGGCGATGAGCGTCCGAGAGCGTCCGAGGGGGAGCGCTGAGGGTTACGTCGGGGTGGGTAGCTGCTGGTGAGGCATGCCGTCGGTTCGGCAGAGGGGTGGTGCTCGGCAGCGCTTTGTGGCGCGGAAGGTTGCCTGTGACGCAGGCGTCCGGGCTCGCAGGCCTTGGCTTGCGGGGACAGCCGGCGTACGAAGGATCTCTGCACGCCGGCCGCCCGGACACCTTCAACGTATGACACTGCGTGTCATCTAGCAAGGCACCGAGTGCCAACAATTTCTCTCAGTTGTCATCTGCCCGTCACAGATGAGCGATGATCGATCAGAAAAGGGCGCCCCCTGGGAAAGGGAGCGCCCATATCCAGCCCGTCCGGCGTTCGAGGACGAGCGACGAAGTCGCGGTTGTGTGAGGGAGGGCTCTACGACCGTTCCTTCAGCGCCTGCTCGATGGTCCGCATCACCTGGTGCAGCGGAGCGTCCACGCGGGCGACGGTCACCAGCACCTCGCCCTCCACCGACGCGGTGGACACGGGCGCCGCGTGCGCGGCGGTGTCCCGGCCGGCGCCTATGCCCGTGCCGAAGGTCTTCCTGACGATCGAGAAGGCGTGGTCCAGCTGCGCCTCGACATCGCCCTGGGCGCCCGCCCGCAGCCATCGCCGCAGCACGTGGTTGTGCGCGGTGACCACGGCCGACGCGGCGACCTCCGCGAGCAGCGGGTCGTCGTTGGCGTCGTCGTCGTGGGCGTGCTCGTCGAAGTGCCCCAGCAGATAGCGGGTGAACAGCCGCTCGTACCGGGCCACGGAGGCGATCTCCGCCTCGCGCAGGGTCGGCACCTCGCGTGTGAGCTTGTAGCGCGAGACCGAGATCTCCGGGCGGGCCGCGTACATCTGCATGACTTCCTTGATCCCGCGGCACACCGTGTCCAGCGGATGCTCGTGCGCCGGCGCGGCGTTGAGCACCGCCTCGGCCCGGATCAGGGTGTCGTCGTGGTCCGGGAAGATCGCCTCTTCCTTGGACCGGAAGTGCCGGAAGAAGGTGCGCCGGGCCACCCCGGCCGCGGCCGCGATCTCGTCGACCGTCGTCGCCTCGTACCCCTTCGTCGCGAAGAGCTCCATCGCGGCGGCCGCCAGCTCCCGGCGCATCTTGAGCCGTTGCGCCGCGGCGCGACCGCCCGCGGCGCTCTCCGGCGCGTCGGACGTGGCTGGTGTACGGGAGGACTTGGCGGGCTGGGACATGCCCCGAACGTACTGCATGTACGCGCCGGAGCGCTCCCGACCGGGTCTTTCCCCGCCGGGGTCCGCCGCCCCGGCGGTGGCGCCGGCGGGGTCGAGCAGCCCGCCCCAGTCCGCACGACCGCCTCCGGGCCGGTCCCCTGGCCCGGAGGCGGGCATGCCGGGCCGGTCCCCGGGCCCGTCGTCGCGCGGCGGCTCAGCGCCGCGCATATTCGCGGAAGCCGCGGCCCGTCTTGCGGCCGAGGCAGCCCGCGGCCACCAGGTGCTCCAGGAGCGGCGCCGGAGCGAGACCCGGGTCGCGGAACTCGCGGTGCAGCACCTTCTCGATGGCCAGCGAGACATCAAGACCGACCACGTCGAGGAGCTCGAACGGCCCCATCGGGTAGCCGCCGCCGAGCTTCATCGCGGCGTCGATGTCGTCGAGCGTCGCGTAGTGCTCCTCGACCATCTTGATCGCGTTGTTCAGGTACGGGAAGAGGAGCGCGTTCACGATGAAACCCGCCCGGTCGCCGCAGTCCACCGGATGCTTGCGGACCTTCGCGCACAGCTCGCGGACCGTGGTGTGCACGTCGTCCGCCGTCAGGACCGTCCGCACGACCTCGACCAGCTTCATCGCGGGCGCCGGGTTGAAGAAGTGCATGCCGATCACGTCCTGCGGCCGCGAGGTGGCCCGGGCGCAGGCGACGACCGGCAGCGAGGACGTCGTCGTGGCCAGGATCGCGCCCGGCTTGCAGACCTTGTCGAACACCGCGAAGAGCTGCTGCTTGATCTCCAGGTCCTCGGCGACGGCCTCCAGCGCCAGATCGACCTCGGCGAAGGCCTCGTACGAACCCGCCGGGGTGATGCGCCCGAGCGTCTGCGCGGCCGCCTCGGCCGTCATGCGGCCCTTGTCGACGGAGCGCGCGAGCGACTTGCCGATACGGGCCTTCGCGGTCTCCGCCTTCTCCTCGGTGCGGGCGGCGAGGACGACGTCGTACCCGGCCTTCGCGAAGACCTCCGCGATACCGGAGGCCATCGTTCCGGACCCCGCGACGCCGACCGAGCGGACGGTCCGGCCCGTCGCCCCGGAGCCCGCGGCGGACGGCGTCAGCGCGTCCGGGACGACGGTCGCGCCGCCCGGGGCGTCGTACGTGTAGAAGCCGCGCCCCGACTTGCGGCCGGTCAGGCCCGCCTGGCTGAGCTGCTTGAGGATCGGCGCCGGCGCGTGCAGCCGGTCGTGCGACTCCGCGTACATCGCCTCCAGGACCGTACGCGCGGTGTCCACGCCGATCAGGTCGAGCAGGGCGAGCGGGCCCATCGGCAGGCCGCAGCCCAGCCGCATCGCGGCGTCGACGTCCTCGCGGCTCGCGTACCTGGCCTCGTACATCGCGGCGGCCTGGTTGAGGTAGCCGAAGAGCAGGCCGTCGGCGACGAAGCCGGGGCGGTCGCCGACCGCGACGGGCTCCTTGCCGAGTTCGAGGGCGAGGTCGGTGACGGCGGCCACGGCGCCCGGCGCGGTCAGCACGGACGAGACGACCTCGACGAGCTTCATCGCGGGCGCGGGGTTGAAGAAGTGCAGACCCAGGACCCGTTCGGGGTGGGCCGAGTCGGCGGCGAGACGCGTGACCGACAGGGCGTTCGTACCGGTCGCCAGGATCGTCCCCGGCCGCACGACACCGTCCAGCTCCCGGAAGATCTGGTGCTTGATCTCGTACGACTCCGGGGCCACCTCGATCACCAGATCGGCGTCGGCCGCGGCCCGCAGATCGCTGAAGGTGCGGAAGCGGGCGAGGGTGTCGTCGCGTTCCTGCTCGGTGAGGCGCCCGCGCTGCACGGCACGGGCGGTCGAGGACTCCAGCGCGGCGGCGGCCTGCGCCGCGGCGGCCTCGCTGATGTCGATGCCGACGACCTCGCGGCCGGCCCGGGCGAGGATCTCGGCGATACCGGTGCCCATCGTGCCGAGGCCGACGACGGCGACGGTCCGCAGGAGGGACACGGAGGACAACGAGGGGTCGGACAGGGGAGTGGCCATCGCGGGACTCCAGGAATGAGTGACGACTGAGGGACGCACGCGGATACGCCGACGGGCGCACGGAGTGCGGAGGGCGCACGGAGTGCGTGCGCGTGATGCCTGCGGGGTGGTGCCGGGCTGCGAAGCGCACACGCCCGGTGCCGGCCGCGGGTGTGGTGCACGGAACCCGCGAAACGGTGAGAAACGCTGAGGAGAACCGACAGGCCCTGTCCCGGAGCCGTGCCGTCATGTCGAACTGAGGTACCTGAAGTACCGAACCGACCAGCTCCCTCACGACCACGGGGGTGCGAGGGTGTTCCCGCGGGGGCTGCGTCACCAGGCCACCACGGGCAGATCCACGAGTGGGTAACTCGCTCGATTGAGCTTAACCGGTGAGTAACGAGCGCGCCAGCCCGCCTTCCTGGCCGGTCCATGTGACCTGTGTCGCCGATAGTCTCTGCATCATGGACGAAGAGTTGCGATCGCTCACCCAGCGCTTACGGCAGGAGGCGGGCACGATGGCGTCCTTCACGTACGAACGACTGGCGGCGACCGGCGATCTCGACGAGCTGGCCGCCGTCCTCATCGCTCCCGAACAGCCGCTCTGGGCGCGGGAACTGGCCGCGTTCCGGCTCGGTGTCGCCGGCGACAGACGGGCCTTCGAGGCGCTCGTCCTGCTGCTCAACCACCGGGATCCGCAGCGGTGCGCCTCCGCCGCCTACGCCATGGCCCGGCTGGCGGATCCGCGTACCGCCCGGGCGGCGGCGGCCCTCGCCACCAACGAGTTGCGCGTCGCCTACGCCCTTCATCCGGTGCGGCTCCTGGTGGAACTGCGGGCGCCCGAGTCCGTGCCCGCGCTGATCACCACCCTGGCGCGGCGGTTCCGGCCGCACGATCCGTATCGGCGGGTCGCTCTCGCGTGTGTGGAGGGGCTGGGGGTGCTGGGGGACGAGCGGGCCCGGCCCGTGCTGAACGAGGCGCTGGTGCATCCGGAGTTGGCGGGGGCTGCGGCCGATGCGTTGCGGCGGCTGCCGGCTCAGAGGGTTCCGCCTGTTCCGCCGGTTCCGCGGGGGCGGAGTTAGCGGGGTGGGGGTGGGGTGCGTTTGGGGGCTGTTTGTGGCTGCGGGCCGGTGGGGGTTGGCCGCGCAGTTCCCCGCGCCCCTGACGGGCGTGGCGGCCCCTGGGAGGGCTTCCGCGGCGGTCTGCTGGAGGCCTGTGGCCCCGTCAGGGCGCGGGGCACTGCGCGGCCAGCCACGATGGACCTGCGGGTTCAGGACGGTCCTGGGCGGGGTGGTTTGTGGGGTGCGGGTCGGTGGGGGTGGGCCGCGCAGTTCCCCGCGTCCCTGGCGGGGTGGAGGGGTCGCCGGGGGTTCGCCCGGCGGGAGACGGGCGACCGGCAGGTGGACGAACTTCGCGGGATCCGAACTGCCGTCATCTCCGCGCATGTGGCCCGGGTCCTGCGCCCCGGCGGCCCCGGTCGTGCGACCGCCCGGCTGGGTGCGACATGGGATTCGGGAAGTCGCCCGGCAGCGGTCGATCGGCTCGTACCGTTGCCGTGGGAGGTCGCACATTTCGCACCATAAGCGACGGGCGTCCCGCCGGAAATCCCCCAGGCGGGGCGAACGGCCCCCTCAGATGGGCCGATTCACCCTTCTACGGCATCTCGCGCGGCAGGATCCCCAGCCGGGTGGCCGTCACCACCGCCTCCAGCTGACTGTGCGCGCGCAGCTTCACCAGGACGCTCTTCACATGCCCGCGTACCGTGTGCCGGCTGAGGACGAGCCGGTCCGCGATCGCCTTGAGGCCGTGTCCCTGGGCGAGCAGGACCAGCACCTCGTGCTCGCGGCGGGTCAGCCCGGCCCCGTTGCGCTGCCGCGGCGGCAGCCGGGCCGCCAGGGTCGACTCCTCCACGAGCAGCTTGCCGGTGGCCGTCGTGCGGATCGCGGTGAGGATGTCCCCGAAGGGGCTGTGCTTGGCGAGGAACGCCGAGGCGCCCGCCGTCACCGCCCGCGCGAGCTGGTCGGGGGTCGCGTCCGCGGTCAGGACCACCACCCGGGCCGAGGGATGGACCTTCTTCAGCAGCCGTGTGCCCTCGATACCGTCCGTGCCCGGCAGATGGATGTCCATCAGCACCACGGAGGGGGGCCGACGGGCCGCCTCCCGCAACGCCTCGTCGACCGTACCCACCGCGTCGCCGCAGTCCAGGTCCGGCTGTGCTCCGATGGCGATGGCCAGGGCGTCGGCCAGCGCGCGCTGGTCCTCGACCACGAGCACGCGGATCATCCCGGATCCTCCCCCTCCGGATGGCCGGCTCTCCCCGGGCCGGTGGTGGCGATGCGCTTTCGAGCGTAGTGCTGAAGGCCCCCGGCGGGTCCCGGCCGTAGCCGGGAATATGCCTCCCATGTCTGGCCCAACACCCGTCGCGCGGTAGAGAGTTGAAGAGGAACGCGCGGGGTGGTCGGTCTGCGGCCGGTCAGGCGGCAGGTGGCAGGGGGGCACCGGAAGGAGACCTGCGCGTTCCTCGTACCGCACCTGTCCGGGCCGACGGGGCGAGCCCCGCCGCGTCGGCCGACGCGCGCCTGATGTGCTGTGCGTACCGTCCGTCCGACCGTTTGCGGACGGGGGGCGTCGACGCTGTGGGGAAGCCGCGACGGGCGGCCGGTGAAAGGGGTCTCTCGGCCTCACCGCCGGGTGCCCGGCGGAAGGAAGCGGGGGGACATGAGAGGCACCGGTTCGCCGGACGGACCACTGGGGCGGCGAAGGGGGCGCGGGGACGAGCGCGATGGCTGACGACGGGCGTCAGGAGCTGTACGCGGCCATGACGCTGGCCGCGCCCGACGGCATCGTCGCGGTCGACGCCGACGGATGCGTGGGAGCGTGCAACCCGGCCGCGGCGGCGCTGCTGGAGCGGCCGGCCGACGAACTGATCGGCTCCGTGTTCGGCTTTCCGCTCGACGACGGGGAGTCCACCGAGGTCACGCTGGTCCTGCCGAACGGCCGCAACAAGGTCGTCGAGATGACGGTGGCCCTCGCCCGGTTCGACGGCCGGCGGCTGTACGTGGCCACCCTGCGCGACGGGACCCGACGGCAGCAGGCCGACCATGTGCTCCAGGCCGCGCTGGAGCACCAGAGCGTGGTCGTCGCGGTCGCCGCGCACCAGCTGCACAACCCGCTGGCCGCCCTGGGCGCCCTGGTGCACGTGCTCAGGGAGCCGCCGCCCGGACTGGCCGACGAGCGGCGCGCGGAGGTGGTCGAGCGGATCGCCGAACGCACGGCCCGCCTGCAGGCGCTGGTCCGCAAACTCCTCACCGCCGCGCGGCTCGACGGCGCCGGTCAGCAGGGTGTGCCGGAGCCGGTGCAGGTGTTGGGTTTCCTGCTGGACCAGTTCGCCGAGTCGGGCGGCGCCCGCGACGGACTGAGACTCGCCGTGCCGGCCCGGCTGGTGGCACGGGTCGACCGCGTGGGCTTCGCCGAGATCTTCGGCAACTACCTGGAGAACGCGCTCGCGTACGGCCGGGATCCCGTCGAGATCACCGCACGGGAAGCCGGCGGGCGCATCGAGCTCCGGGTCGCGGACCATGGCCCCGGTGTGCCGGAGTCGTTCGTTCCGCACCTCTTCGAGCGCTACCGCCGCGACCCCGCCACCGCGGCGGCCACCGAGGGCACCGGCCTCGGCCTGTGGATCGCCCGCAGCCTGGCCCGGGCCAACGGCGGCGACGCCTGGTACGAACCTGGCCGGCCGAACGGCGCGGTCTTCTGCGTCAGCCTTCCCAAGGGGTGACGCGGCCCTCCAGCGGCCGGGCGTACCGCACCTCCGGCACCTCGACGCCCTCGACCTCGTACGGCTCCTCGGTGCCGTCCGCCGTGAAACCGGCCCGTTCGTAGAAGCGGCGCGCGCCCGCGTTCTCCCGGAGGACCCAGAGCAGCATCCGGTCGTGCCCCGCGGCGGCGCACCGCTCGACCGACGCCCGCAACAGGGCGCGGCCCACCCCGCCCCCGGTCCGGCCGGGGTCGACGTAGATCGCGTACAGCTCGGCGTCCCCGGCACCCCCGGCCTCCTGAGCACGTGGTTCCCCGCCGCGGTAGGGCCCGTGGCAGGCCCAGCCGACGACCTGACCGGCCGACTCCGCGACGAGGTTCACCACGCCCGGTCCCGCCTGCTCGAAGTGGGCCCGCCGACGCGGGAGTTCGACCGCCACGTCGAGCCCGTCGAGGTACGCCTGGGGCATCAGCCCTTTGTACGCGCTCTGCCAGCCGCGTATCCGGATCTCCGCCACGCGGGGACAGTCGGACAGGGTCATCTCGCGGATGTGCGGCGGGGTATGGGTGCGGCTCATCCGGGCAGTATCGCGAACGCCTCTATCTCCATCAGGAACTCCGGGCGGACGAGGGCGGCGACCTGGACGGCGGAGGCGGCCGGGAGGCGGTCCTGCGGGATGTGCTCGGCCCGGGCCGCGCGGATGGCCGGCATGTGGGCCATGTCCGTGACGAAGTAGGTCAGTTTGACCACGTCGTCGAAGCCGGTGCCGGCCGCGGCGAGGCAGCGCCGCAGGTTCTCGAAGACCTGACGGGCCTGCGCCGCCGGATCGCCCTCGCCGACCACGTCTCCGGCCTCGTCGAGCGCCAACTGGCCCGAGACCGCGACGAAGCGGCCCGTGCCCATGACGACGTGCGCGTACGCGGCGGCGGGGGCGACGCCGTCGGGGGCGGTGATGCGGATCGGTCCGGTCATGGATCAATCCTGCACCACGGCACTGACAACGCCCCCGACCGGCCCCGATCAGCCCGACCGGCCCCGATCAGCCCGGACGGGGCCGGTCGGCAGGGACCGGCCCCGGTCGGTCGCTGCTAGCCCCGGAAGCCGATCAGGCCGTGCAGGGTCGCGCCGCGCGAGGCCGTGCCCGTGCCCGCCTTCGCGGTCAGCGGCTTGGGGTCGGGCAGCTTCGGGCACACCGCGTCGGCCTCGCCGTTCCCGCGCGGCACCCGGCCGTCGGTCAGATAGGCGGTCAGGTGCTTGTCCAGGCAGGTGTTCCCGCTCAGCGTGACACCGTGGTTGCCGCCGCCCTCCTCGACCACCAGGCTGGAGCCGCCCAGCAGGTGATGGACCGTGACACCGCCCTCGTACGGGGTGGCCGCGTCGTCCGTCGCCTGGAACAGCAGCACCGGCGGCACCGCGTCGTTGGAGACGTCCACGGGCTCGGCCGAGTCGGTGGGCCAGAACGCGCACGGGGCGTTGTACCAGGCGTTGCTCCAGGTCATGAAGGGCGCCTTCTTGTACACGTTCCAGTTGTCGTGGCGCCACTCGTCCCAGTCGCGCGGCCAGCCCGCGTCACGGCACTGCACCGAGGTGTAGACGCTGTAGCCGTTGTCGCCCGCGGTGTCGACGGCACCGAAGTTCTCGTACGCCTCGACCAGCGGATCGTCGTTCTTCGTCTTCACGTAGGCCGCGAACGCGTCGGCGAGATACGGCCAGTAGCCGTTGAAGTAGGCGCCGGGGGAGAAGGTGTCCTCCAGCTCCGAGGCGCCGACCGTCCCGTCCGCGGGCTTCTTCGCCAGCGCCGCCCGCATCGCGTACCAGGCCGCCTCGATCCGCTCCGGATCGGTGCCCAGCCCGTACGTGGCGTCGTGCTTGGCGACCCAGGCCATGAAGGCCCGGTGGCGGGAGTTGAACGCGTAGTCCTGGGCGATGTTGTCGTCGTACCAGACGCCGGTGGGATCGACGACGGAGTCCAGCACCATGCGCCGTACCCGCCCGGGGTGGAGCTTGGCGTAGACGGCGCCCAGGTAGGTGCCGTACGAGTACCCGAAGTAGTTGATCTTCCTGGCGCCCAGGGCGCCGCGGATCGCGTCCATGTCCTGGACCGCGCTCACCGTGTCGATGTACGGCAGCAGGTCCCCGTACTTGGTCGCGCAGGCCTTCGCGAAGGCCTCGACGCGGTCTAGGTTGGCCTCTTCGAGAGCGGGCGTCGTCGGCAGCGAGTCGGGGCGCACCGGCTTGAAGTGCCCCGGCCGGCAGTTCAGGGCGGGCCGGCTCGCGCCGACCCCGCGCGGGTCGAAGCCGATGACGTCGTACTGGGCCGCCACGTTCTTCGGCAGCGAGGCGGCGACGAATCCGGCGAGGGTCAGACCGCTGCCGCCGGGACCGCCCGGGTTCACCAGCAGGGGGCCCTGATAGGCCTTCTTGGAGGTGTGCGGGACCCGGGACAGCGCGAGCGTGATCTTCCGGCCCTGCGGGTTCGTGTGGTCGAGGGGCACCTTCAGGGACGCGCACTGGAGCGTCGGGTAGTTCTTGGTGCCGCACTTCTTCCAGGTGGGCCCGGCCGCCGGGACGGCGGGGCCCGCGGGGGCCGGGCTCGCGCCGGCCGGGACCGCGGTGATCATTCCGGCAACCACGGCGGCGGCACCGCACAGAGCGGCTGCGCGTCGGTTCACAATGAATCGCCTCACATCGATGTACCGGACAGGGGGCCGTGCACCTCACGGCCCTGGCCGTATCGTCCCGGGGCGGGCGCCCGGAAGGACCGCTTCTGCCGAGAGTTGACCCCATTGGGCCGCGGTTTACGGCCGGATGCCGGGCAAGGGGTGCCGGGCGGTGTGTGAGGGCCGGCTGTGCCGGTGTGTGAGGGCTGGTGGTGCCGGTGCGGTGGGGATGTCGGTGCAGGTGGGTGAGGAGCGCCGGTCACAGAAGGGTGAGCTGGGTGGGTCCCGGAGCGACCGGTTCGGGCACCGGGATCCTGCGGGGCATCCCCGCGCGCGTGGGGCCTATCCCGTACTCCTCGGCCAGCTCGTGCACCTGCCGGGTGATCCGCCGCTGGTACCACTTCGGGGCGTACGCGCCCTCGGCGTACAGCCGCTCGTACCGGCGCACCAGGTGCGGGTGGTGGTGTCCCAGCCAGCCCATGAACCACTCACGTGCCCCGGGCCGCAGATGCAGCACGAGCGGGGTCACCGAGGTCGCGCCGGACGCGGCGATCGCCCGTACGGTCGCGCGCAGTTGGTTGGGGTCGTCGCCGAGGAAGGGGATCACGGGGGCCATCAGGACCCCGCAGTCGATGCCGTGCGCGCTCAGGGTGCGGACGACGTCCAGGCGGCGCTCCGGGGCGGGCGTGCCCGGCTCCACGGTCCGCCACAGGTCGAGGTCGGTGAAGCCCACGGAGACGGAGATCCCCACCTCGGTGACGGCCGCCGCCTGCTTCAGGAGGTCCAGGTCGCGCAGGATCAGCGTGCCCTTCGTGAGGATGGAGAAGGGGTTCGCGTGGTCGCGCAGGGCCGCGATGATGCCGGGCATCAGCCGGTAGCGGCCCTCGGCGCGCTGGTAGCAGTCCACGTTGGTGCCCATCGCGATGTGGTCACCGAGCCAGCGCCGTGAGCCGAGCTGGCGCCGCAGCACCTCCGGGGCGTTCACCTTCACCACGATCTGGCTGTCGAAGCCGAGACCGGTGTCGAGGTCCAGATAACTGTGGGTCTTGCGGGCGAAACAGTAGACACACGCGTGCGTGCACCCCCGGTAGGGGTTGACCGTCCACTCGAAGGGCATGCGCGAGGCCCCCGGTACGCGGTTGACGATCGACCTGGCCCGGATCTCGTGGAAGGTGATCCCACGGAACTCGGGCGTGTCGAACGTCCGGGTGGTCACCGTCTCCGCGCCGAACAGCGCGGGGTTCGTGGGCTTGGCCGATGGATTCCCGCCGGACTCCACTGCGAGGTTCTCCCACCGCATGACGCCTCCTCGATAGCACTGACCACAGAATAGAACACATGTTCCCTTGATCGTGCGACCCCGTCGTTGCGGACCCCGATTTGGGCGGCTCGGCCGCCTGATGGTTGGCTGAGCGCTGACGCCCGAGATCCCGAGTGCTGGAGGAACGCAATGGCGCAGGTCGAGGCCACCACCGAGCGAGTCGTGACGGGTCAGCCGGACGACGTGTTCGACGCGCTGGCCGACTACAACGGCACGCGTTCGAAGCTCCTGAGCGAGCACTTCAGCGAGTACGAGGTCCGGGAGGGCGGTGACGGCGAGGGAACCGTCGTCCACTGGAAGCTCCAGGCCACCAGCAAGCGCATCCGCGACTGCCTGCTCGACGTGAGCGAGCCCACCGACGGCGAACTCGTCGAGAAGGACCGCAACTCCTCGATGGTCACCACCTGGCGGGTCACCCCGGCCGGCGAGGGCAGGTCGCGTGTCGTCGTCACCACCGTGTGGGACGGAGCCGGCGGCATCGGCGGGTTCTTCGAGCGGACCTTCGCGCCCAAGGGCCTCGGCCGCATCTACGACGAGGTGCTGGCGAAGCTCGCCGCCGAGGTGGAGAAGTAGCCCCCTGCGGCGACTCCCCGCCTTCCTGGGCCCCGCCGACTCGGGCGATTTTCACGCTCACCGTTTCGAGTGGTTTTCCGTACGCGCCCAGTTGTACGCCGTAGGGCTCCGACCGGCGAATACGTCCGCCGGAGCCCGTCCCAGGGCGACTCGTCGCGCTTGCTCCCAGATGTCGCACAATGCGAGAAATGGGCCCCGCAGGCGCGACGAGGGGAGCAGCACGTGGGCGGAACGGCTCTGGTGGAGAGCGGACGGGACGTTTCCTCTCCGGCCCCCGACACACCCCAAGCGCCGCCCGATCTCCCACAGTTGGAGACACTGAGCCCGCGCCGTGTACGCCTGGTCTTCTTCGCGCTCATGCTCGCGCTGCTCCTCGCGGCGCTGGAGCAGATGATCGTCGCCACCGCGCTCCCGAAGATCGTCGGAGAGCTGCACGGCCTGGACAAGATGTCCTGGGCGATCACCGCGTATCTGCTCACGTCGACCGTGGGACTGCCCGTCTACGGCAAGTTCGGCGATCTGTACGGCCGCAAGGGCGTCTTCCAGTTCGCCATCGTCGTCTTCGTCATCGGCTCCGCGCTGGCCGGATGGTCGCGCACGATGGACCAGTTGATCGCCTTCCGGGCCCTCCAGGGCGTCGGCGCCGGCGGCCTCATGATCGGTGTACAGGCCATCATCGCGGACGTCGTGCCGGCCCGGGAGCGGGCCCGCTTCATGGGGATGATCGGCGCCGCGTTCGGACTCGCCTCCGTCGCGGGCCCGTTGCTCGGCGGCTACTTCACCGACCATCTCTCCTGGCGCTGGTGCTTCTACATCAATGTCCCCTTCGGCCTGGTCACGCTCGCCGTCGTGGCCGTCGTCCTCGAACTGCCGAAGCCCACCGCCAGGCCCCGACTGGACGTCCTGGGCGCCCTGTTGCTCGCCGCCGCCTCCACCTGCCTCGTCCTGCTGACCAGTTGGGGCGGCACGGAGTACGCGTGGGGCTCGCGGGTCGTCCTGGGGCTCGCCGCGGGAGCCGTCGCCTCGACCGTGCTCTTCCTCGTCGCCGAGCACCGCGCGGCCGAACCCCTCATCCCGCTACGGCTGTTCCGCGACGGCGTCTTCAACATCACCGCCCTCGTGGGGGTGATCGTCGGCGTCGCCCTCTTCGGCGCGGCCAGCTATCTGCCCACGTACCTGCAGATGGTCGACGGCGCCAGCGCCACCGAGTCCGGCCTGCTCATGCTCCCCATGATGGGCGGCATCGTCGGCGCCTCGATCGTCTCGGGCCACCTCATCAGCCGCAGCGGCCGCTACAAGATCTATCCGATCCTCGGCGGCGCCCTGTCGGTCCTCGGCATGGGGCTGCTCTCACGGCTCGAAGCCGACACGCCCCGGCTGCACTACAGCGTGTGGATGGCCCTGCTCGGCGCCGGGATCGGCCTGGTCATGCCCGTGCTGATCCTCGCCGTGCAGAACTCCGTCCACCCGCACGACCTCGGTACCGCGACCAGCGCCAACAACTACTTCCGGCAGATCGGCGGCAGCGTCGGCGCGGCGGTCTTCGGCACGCTCTTCGCGAACCGGCTCGCCGACTCCCTCGCCGACCGGCTGCCCGCCGGGGCCGGCGTGCCCGACCCCGAGTCCATCACTCCGCAACTCGTCCACGCGCTGCCCGCCGCACTGCGCGACGGCTACATCGCGGCGTACACCGACGCGATGCCGCGGATCTTCCTCTACCTCGTGCCGGTGCTCGTCCTGGGCCTGCTCGTCGCCTTCTTCCTCAAGGAGAAACCCCTGGTGTCCCACCACACCCCCACCGCAGCCCCCGAGACCGCCGCGCCGGCCAACACCCCGCTGCCCGGCGCCCGTTCGTCGTACGCCGCCGGGATCCCCGTCTGCGGCACCGTGCAGCACCCCGACGGCACGGTCGTGCCGCGTGCCGCGCTCACCCTCATCGATGTCGCGGGGCAGCAGATCGGGCGGGGTGCGAGCGGCGAGGACGGCCGGTACGCGCTGTCGACGCCCGGATCGGGGTCGTACGTCCTGATCGCCGCGGCCGGCGGGCATCAGCCGCAGGCGGTCAGCGTCACCGTCGGCGAACGGCCCGTGGAACTGGACGTGGTCCTCGGCGGGGCGGGGCGGCTGGCCGGGAGCGTCGTCACGGCGGACGGGACGCCCGTGCGGGACGCGACCGTCACGCTCACCAACGTGCACGGGGAGGTCGTCGCCGCGACGCGCAGCGGGCGCGAGGGCGGCTATGTCATCACGGAGCTGGTGGCGGGGGAGTACACGCTGGCCGGGAGCGCTCCGGCCTTCCGCCCGGCCGCGCTGCCGGTCAGCGTGCAGGCCGCGCGCGAGACCCGGCAGGACGTCGAGCTCGCGGGCGGGGCGGTGCTGCGGGGGACCGTGCGGGCCAGTGGGGGGCGGCCGGTCGAGGACGCGCGGGTGACGCTGCTCGACGCGGCGGGGAACGTGGTGGACACGTTGACCACCGGGGGTGACGGGGCGTTCCGGTTCATCGACCTCTCGTCGGGCGAGTACACGGTGATCGCGGCGGGGTACCCGCCGGTGGCCACGGTTCTCCAGGTGGCGGGGGGCGGACGCACGGAACGCGACCTGCAACTGGGCCACGAGGACGACTGAGGGCGCGCCCTTCTTTGGGGGCGCGGGGAACGGCGCGACCGGCCCCCACCGGCCTGCGACCGACGGTCTGCCTGAGCCCCCCACCCACTCAGGGGCACGGGGAACGGCGTGGCCAGCCCCCACTCACCTAGGGGCGCGGGGAACTGCGCGACCGGCCCCCACCGGCCTGCGGTCGACGGTCTACCTGAGCCCCCACCTACCTAGGGGCGCGGGGAACTGCGCGGCCAGCCCCCACCGGTCCGCAGCCGAAAGATTGCGCCGTTCCCCGCGCCCCTTGGGGGGCTTGGGCAGTGCGTCGGCTGCACGCCCGTGGGGGCTGGCCGCGCCGTTCCCCGCGCCCCTGGGGTGGTGGGGGCTCGGCGAGTTTGTCGGGTGCGGGGCGGTGGGGGCTGGTCGCGGAGTTCCCCGCGCCCCTGGGCGGTGGGGGGCTCGGCGGGTCTATTGGGTGCGGGCCTGCGGGGGCGGTGTGCGCCGGAGGGAATTCGGGGAATGGCGCACATCGCCGTCGGACGCGGACGTACCGTGGTGGGAGTGGTGGCACAGATCTTGCGGACCGTGGGAGAGAGGGCCTGAGCCATGGACCGTGGCACCGAGAGGGCCGACCCTCCGCACGGGGTCGCCGCGGCAGGGCGGATTCCGCTGGCCGTGGTCGTCGTGGACCGCGAAGGACTGGTCTCGCACTGGAGCCGCGGCGCCCGCCGCCTCTTCGGCACCGCGAGGGAAGAAGCCGTGGGCCGCCCCGTCGCCGACCTGCTCCCGGTCTCCGGCGCGCTGCCCGAGGACGACGAGGCCGCCCCCTTCGGCGCGTACGCCGCGTACGACGGACTCGGCCCCGACCTCGAATCCTCCCTGGACGGACGGCTGTTCTACCCGGCCGCGGGCCGCGCACGGCTGACGGCCGCGGACAGCGACCGGATCGACGTCCTGTGGTGGGCGTATCCACTGGTGGGCCCGGGGGCCGAGCGCCTGCTGGTCCTCGCCGCCGACGCGGGCGCACTGCGTCCCGAGGACGCCGACGCGGCCGGCGCCGGCGCCGCCGTCGAGCGCATCGCGCCCGGGTTCGCGCTGCACACCGACTTCCCCGGCGCCGAGGACCTGGCACGCAGACTGCCCGAGATCCTGCCGAGCATGAGCGTGGGCGAAAGCGCCCGTATCGTCTCCCAGGTCCTCGAACTGGGCTACCCCGTCCTGGAGTTCAGCCAGAACGACCGCGTCCCCGTCACCCCCGACTGGGGTGTCCCGCGCCGCACCGAGCGCAAGGAGCGCCGACAGCGGGCCGCCGCCGCGGCCCTGTCGGGCGAACCCCTGCCGCAGGACGCCGAGGACGAGGCCGAGGACCTGGAGTTCGTGGCCGTACGGGAGCGGCTGGAGTTCCTGAACGAGGTCAGCGGACGCATCGGCACCTCGCTCGACCTGTCCCGCACCATCGTCGAGGTCAGCCGGGCCGTCGTCCCGCGCTTCACCGACGTGGCCGGGACGTATCTGCGCGAACAGGTCGTCGCCGGTGAGGGCTTCTCCGACGGCGTGCCCGACACGACCACCATGTGGCACCGGGTCGCGCTGGAGCACACGGACGAACCGGGCCGCTGGGACGACGTCGTGCCGGTCGGCGAGGCCATGCCGTTTCCCGCGCACACCCCGTTCTTCCAGTGCATGACCACCGGCGAACCCGTCCTCGTGCCCCGCATCAGCGAGCAGATGGGCCACATGATCGCCGCGCAGTTCGAGAAGCGCGACATCCGGCCCCTCATCACCGGCCGCTCCATGCTGGTCGTGCCCCTCAAGGCCCGTAACGTCGTCCTCGGCTTCATGATCCTTCTGCGGCACCCGGAGCGCGTCGAGTTCAACGACATGGACCGCGTCACCGGCGCCGAACTCGCCGCGCGTGCCGGGCTCGTGCTCGACAACGCCCGCATGTACACGTACCAGGAGAGTGTCGCCGAGACCCTCCAGGACAGCATGCTGCCGCACATCGCCCCGCGGATGTCCGGCTGTGACATCGCGACCCGCTATCTGCCGGGCACGCTGCTCGGGCGGGTCGGCGGCGACTGGTTCGATTCGGTGAAGCTGCCCGGCTCGCGCACCGCGCTCGTCGTCGGGGACGTCATGGGCCACGGGCTCAACTCGGCGGCGATGATGGGGCAGTTACGGACCGCCGTCCAGACCATGGCGGCCCTCGACCTGCCACCCGCCCAACTCCTGCGCAACCTCGACGACCTGGCGCAGCGACTCGGCGAGCACTACCTCGCGACCTGCCTGTACGCGATCTACGACCCCATCGCGAGCGAGCTGGAGATCGCCAACGCGGGGCACATCCCGCCCGTGCTGGTCCGCGCCGAGAACGGCCGCAGCGATCTGCTGGAACTGCCGACCGGCGCGCCCATCGGAGTCGGCGGGGTGCCCTTCGAGTCCGTACGCGTGCGGGTGGCGCCCGGCGACCGGCTCGTGATGTGCACCGACGGCCTGGTCGAGGTGCGCGGCGAGGACATCGGCGTCGGCCTCGCCACGCTCTGCGAGTCCGCGGCCCATCCGGCCGCCTCCATGGACGACGCCTGCGACACCATCATCCGGGCGCTCAACACCCGCGGTGGCCGCAAGGACGACGTGGCGCTCCTGATGGCCCGGCTCAACGGCATCGAGCCCGAGGACGTCGCGCAGTGGCGGATCGGGCACGATCCCCGGGAGGCCGGCCGGGCGCGTGCGGCGGTCCGTGAGCAACTCCATGTGTGGGGTCTCGGTTCCGTCGCCGACACCGCCGAGCTGCTGGTGAGCGAGCTGGTCACCAATGCCGTACGGCACTCCCACAGCCGGCCCATCGACCTCCGGCTGGTCCGGGGCGAGACCCTGCTGTGCGAGGTGGACGACGACGATCACACCCTGCCCACGTTGCTCAGCGCGGGGCGGCTCGACGAGTTCGGGCGCGGGATGCGGGTCGTGAGCACGTTGGCGCGTGAGTGGGGGACGAGTCGGACCGGCTCCGGCAAGACGGTGTGGTTCGAACTGACGTTGCCGCGGCGCTGAGCGCTGCGCTTTGGCGGCGCGGGGATGAGTCTGCGGGTCGGTGGGGGCTGGTCGCGCAGTTCCCCGCGCCCCCTTTGGGGCGCCCTGTGGGCGCAGCGCTGGTGTTGGCCGGTCGGCTGCAAGCGTAGAGGTGACTCTGCGGGTCGGTGGGGGCTGGTCGCGCCGTTCCCCGCGCCCCTTCGGGGCGCATGTGGGAGCGAATGAGCCGTGAAGGTGTGCGCCCTGTTCTTGTCGCTGTGCGCCCGGCGCGGTAGACCGGACTGCCCGTCACTTTTCCTGGGGAGCTGGCATGAGCGTGACTACTCGGTACAGGGAGGCCTGGGAGGGATTCTGGCGGGAGGCTCCCGCCGACCGGGGAGGCGTCTTCTGGGACGCCGAGCCCGCGCTCACCGTGGGCGTCCATCTCGGCCTGTTCGAGCCGCACTTGACCGCCCCCGGACTGCCCCTCGTGGACCTCGGCTGCGGCAACGGCACCCAGACGCGGTTCCTCGCCGACCGCTATCCGCGGGTCATCGGCGCCGATCTGTCGGCCGCGGCCCTCGACCACGCCCGGCTCGCGGACCCGGCGGGACAGGCCCACTACCGGATGGTCGACGCGGCGGAGCGCGCCGAGGCCGAGACGCTGCACGCCGAGATCGGCGACGCCAACGTCTACATGCGGGGTGTCCTGCACCAGTGCGAGCCCGCCGACCGGCAGTCGCTCGTCGACGGTCTGGCCACGCTCGTCGGTGACCGGGGCCGCGCCTTCCTCGTCGAACTGACCGAGGCGGCCGGCGGCATGCTGCGCGACCTCGCCCGGAGCCCCGGGGGGCCGCCCGCGAAACTCGCGCCCGTCCTGCGGCACGGCATCGCGCCCGGAGAGGTGGCCGACGCCGCCGTCCCGGAGTATCTGCGGGCGGCCGGTCTCGTGGTGGTGGCGAGCGGGGAACTGCCGCTCGTCACCATGGAGTTCCGGGCCGACGGCTCGCGGATCGAGCTGCCCTCCCTGTGGATGGTCGTGGGGCCCGGCCGAGGGTGACCGGAAGTCGTTCCAAGTCTCAGGGAAGTTCGGTCGTAGGGGTCGTTTGACATGGGCACGATCTAAACGGCGGTTCCCCGGCAGGCCGCCGCTGCCCTTCCGCGCACGGCTTCCCCAGAGAGGCGATACGTCATGGCGGCACGCCACCACCCCCTCGTCGGCGGACTCCTGGCCCTGTTCCTGGCCCTGACCGGTCTGATCGCTCTTCCGCCCGCCCCCGCCCATGCCGCGACACCGGTCTGCGCCCTGGTGTGCGACACGCTCGACCCCTCCAAGGCGCAGCAGGACACGTTCCCGGTACCGAACAGGACCATCAACGGCAGAACCCTGCGGCTGCACGTCTCCGACCCGGACAGCGCGGCCTGGGCGAGCATCGACAACGGCGTCGTGGGCGACGCGGTCTGGCTGGACCGTTCCTGGGACCGGGGCGCCACCTGGGACGGTCTGCTCGGCAAGGCGAGCGTCCCGGGTTCATGGACCGGCACCCGCACCCTCATGTACAACATCACCGACCCCGTCGCGCACCGGCGCGGCTGGATCCGCGCCTGCGGCGACGCCGCCGGGGTGACCTGCACCGACTGGGTGTACCCGAAGGTGTGCGACGGCACGGCCTGCGACGGCGCCGACCCCGCCACGGCGGCCGGCGACGACACCCCGGTGCCCGCCACCACACTCTTCGGCCGCACCATCAGCCTGCACGTCGACCAGCGCGGCGGTACGGCCTGGGGCGTCATCGTGGGAGGTGGCGCGGGCGACGAGATATGGCTGGACCGCTCCTGGGACGGCGGAGCGAGCCATCCCGAGGGCTCCTCCCTCGGCCGTACGAGCGTGTCCTCCGGGGCCACCTCCACCAGGACCGCCCTGTTCGCCACCCGGGACCCGCGCGGCCTGCTGTACGGCGGGGCGGTCCGCGCCTGCGGTCGCGAGGCCGCCCACCAGGAGGGCAGCTGCACGGCCTGGGCCAGGCCCGCACCGACCCGGGCACGCGGGGCGGCGGACGCGCTGATGGCCTCGTACCGGACCGATGAGGGCTGGTGGCGCAGCAGTTGGTGGAACTCCGCCGTCGCGCTCACGACGGTCGTCGAGTTCGCCGAGCAGAGCGGGCGGCACGACTACGACTGGGCGATCGCCCGCACCTACGAGCAGAACCGGGGCGTCTTCCCGGCAGGCGGGCGCAGCTCGGACCCGATCGAGGGGCACTTCATCAGCCGGGCCATCGACGACGCGGGCTGGTGGGCGGTGGCCTGGCTGACGGCGTACGACTACACGGGTGACCGGCGCTATCTGGAGGAAGCGGTCACCATCACGAACTACGTCCACCAGTACTGGGACACCGGCACCTGCGGCGGCGGTGTGTGGTGGGACCGGGAGCGCACCTACAAGAACGCCGTGACCAACGGGCTCTATCTGTGGCTCACCACCTCGCTGCACCAGCGGATCAGCGGTGACACGGTGTGGGGCGCCCGCGCGACCACGGCCGCGGACTGGTACCTCGCCAGCGGGATGATCAACTCCTCGGGTCTCGTCAACGACGGGATCACCTCGGGCTGCGCCAACAACGGCCAGACCGTGTGGAGTTACAACCAGGGACTCGCCATCGGCGCCTTCACACAGCTGTGGCGTTCGACGGGGAGCACCCGGTACCTGGACACGGCCAAGCGGCTGGCCGACACCGCGATCTCCTCGACGGCGCTGACCCGGGGCGGCGTACTGACCGAGTCCTGCGACATCGGCACGGCCTCCTGCGACGACAACCAGAAGCAGTTCAAGGGCATCTTCGTACGGCATCTCGCCGACCTCGCGGACGCCACGGGCTCGACCGCGTACAAGGCGTATGTCACCAAGCAGGCCGACTCCGTCTGGACGGCCGACCGGGACGCGCTCAACCGCCTCGGTCAGCGCTGGTCGGGGGCGGCGCCCAACGTCTCGGACTGGCGCACCCAGGCGAGCGCCCTGGAGGCGCTGACGGCCGCCGGACGACTGGCGGGCTGAGGGCGCGGGCTGCGGGGGTGAGATGGGGAGCGCTGCGAAGGGGGGTGTGCACGGACAGAGGTATGTGACATATTACTGAGGTGAGCAACTCGCTGACCTGCGATGTCGTGGTCGTCGGGGCCGGAATGGTAGGGGCGGCGACCGCCCTGTACGCGGCTCGGGCGGGGCTGAGTGTCGTCCTGGTGGACCGAGGTCCGGTGGCGGGCGGCACCACCGGCTCCGGCGAGGGCAACCTCCTCGTCTCCGACAAGGAACCCGGCCCCGAACTCGAACTCGCCCTGCTCTCGGGGAGATTGTGGGCCGACCTCGCCGCCGAGCCCGGCGTGGGCGAGTCCGTCGAGTACGAGGCCAAGGGCGGACTCGTCGTCGCCTCCACGCCCGAGGGTCTGGCGGCGCTGGAGAAGCTGGCTGTCGCACAGCGCTCGGCCGGGGTCCGGGCCGATTCCGTCGGCCCGGACCAACTCCACGACCACGAGCCGTACTTGGCGCACGGCCTCGCGGGCGGCGTGCTCTACCCGCAGGACGCCCAGGTGATGCCGACGCTCGCGGCGGCCCGACTCGTCCGGCTCGCCCGGACGGCCGGTGCCTCGCTGCGGACCGGCCGGACGGTCACGGACGTGCTGCGCACGGCGTCGGGGGCGGTGCGCGGTGTCCGTACCTCGCACGGCGACATCCACGCGCCCGCGGTCGTCAACGCGGCCGGGACCTGGGGCGGGGAACTGGCCGCGCTAGCCGGGGTGTCCCTGCCCGTACTGCCCCGGCGCGGCTTCGTCCTCGTCACCGAACCCCTGCCGCGCCGGGTGCGCCACAAGGTGTACGCGGCGGACTACGTGGCCGACGTGGCCAGCGACTCGGCGGCGCTGCAGACCTCCCCGGTGGTCGAGGGAACGGCGGCCGGCCCCGTACTGATTGGCGCCAGCCGGGAACGGGTCGGCTTCGACCGCTCCTTCTCGCTGCCCGTCACCCGGGAACTGGCGGCCGGCGCGACCCGGCTGTTCCCCTTCCTGACGGAGGTGCGGGCCATGCGCGCCTATCTCGGCTTCCGTCCGTACATGCCCGACCACCTGCCCGCCGTCGGGCCCGACGCGCGGGTGCCCGGCCTCTTCCACGCGTGCGGGCACGAGGGCGCGGGCATCGGACTCGCCACCGGTACCGGCCACTTGATCGCGCAGGTGCTGACGGGCAGGACACCCGACCTGGATCTCGCGCCGTTCCGCCCCGACCGTTTCCCCGATTCCGGTTCCGATCTCGATCCCGTAACCGGACCCGTAACTGATCCCGCACCCGCTCCCGATCCCGAGGAGTTCCGCTCGTGACGCCGCGTACTCCGCTGAGGCTGGTCCGGGCGCGGCCCGAACCGCCGTTCACCGTGACGTTCGACGAGCGGGAGCTGACCGTTCTCCCCGGTCAGACGATCGCCGCCGCCCTGTGGTCCGCGGGCGTCATGTCCTGGCGCACGACCCGGAGCAGCGGTGAGCCGCGCGGCGTCTTCTGCGGGATCGGAGTGTGCTTCGACTGTCTGCTGACCGTCAACGGGCGCCCCAACCAACGGGCCTGCCTGGTACGGGCGGAGCCGGGTGACGTGATCCGCACCCAGGAAGGGACCGGACGGCATGAGTGAACGACCCCGCCTCGCGGTGATCGGCGCCGGACCCGCCGGGCTCGTCGCCGCCCTCGCGGCCGCCGCGCGTGGTGTGGCGGTGACCCTGATCGACGCCGCCCCGGACGCCGGCGGCCAGTTCTACCGGCAGCCCGCCGCCGGACTCGGTGCCCGCCGCCCCGGCGCCCTGCACCACCAGTGGCGCACCTGGGAACGACTCCGCGACGGACTGGCGGCACAGGTCGGGGCGGGGCGGATCAGGCACCTGACGGAACATCATGTGTGGTGCGTGGAGCGGGAGTCCGCCTCCTTCGCCGTGCACGCCCTGCTCGGTCCTGAGCAGGAGGAGTCCGTCGTCGTCCGGGCCGACGCCGTGCTCCTCGCGACCGGCGGCTACGAGAAGGTGCTGCCGTTCCCCGGCTGGACCCTCCCCGGAGTCGTCACCGCGGGCGGGGCGCAGGCCATGCTGAAGAGCGGACTCGTGCTGCCAGGCCGTACCGTCGTGGTCGCCGGTACCGGGCCGCTGCTGATGCCCGTGGCCGTCGGACTGGCCGCGGCCGGGGCGAAGGTGGCCGCCCTCGTGGAATCCGCCGACCCCAAGGACTTCGTACGGCATGCGCGGGTCCTCGCCGCCCATCCGGACAAGCTCGCCGAAGGCGCGCGCTACGCAGCCGAGTTGGCGCGGTACCGGGTCAAGGTCCACGTCCGTCACGCCGTCGTCGCGGCGCACGGGACCGACCGCCTCGAAGCCGTCACCGTGGCAGCGCTCGACGCCGACGGACGGGTCAGGGCGGGCAGCGAACGGCGCGTTCCCTGCGACAGCCTCGCCGTGGGACACGGCATGCTGCCGCACACCGACCTCGCCGAGACGCTCGGCTGCCGCCTCGACGGGGTGAACGTCGCCGTGGACGACGAACAGCGCACCGACGTGCCGGGCGTCTGGGCCGCCGGTGAGACCACCGGGATCGGCGGCGCCGCGCTCTCGCTGGCCGAGGGCCGGATCGCGGGCCTGTCCATCGCGGCGCGGCTCGACTCCCGTGCGCCCGAGCCCGGTTCGTACGCCTCGGCCGCCAAGGCGCGCGCCGGGCTGCGGGAGTTCTTCACTGCCGTCGACAACGTCTGCACGCCGCCCGACCGTTGGGTGGAGCGGGTCGGCGACGACACCCTCGTGTGCCGTTGCGAGGAGGTGCCCGCCGCCGCGATTCGGGAAGCCGTCGACGAACTCGGCGCCGGAGACGTACGAACCGTGAAACTGCTGACCCGGGCCGGGATGGGCTGGTGCCAGGGCCGGATGTGCGGTGCCGCGGTGGCGGGTCTCGCGGGGTGCCCGCCGACACCGGCACGGCGGCCCTTCGCGCGGCCGGTGCCCCTCGGGGTGCTGGCGCGCGAGCCCGATGAAGCCTCGTGACCCACCCTCATGCCCCATGACTTCAAGGACCGGAATGACTTCAAGGATCGGACGGGAACCCTCATGACCGACACGATTGACACGACCGACCAGACCTCCGGCCGTCCCTGGCGCGGCGTCCTCGTCGCCACCGCCCTTCCGCTCAGGGACGACCTCTCCGTCGACCACGACGCGTACGCCGACCACTGCGCGTGGCTCGTCGCGAACGGCTGCGACGGTGTCGTACCGAACGGCTCGCTCGGTGAGTACCAGGTGCTGACCCCCGAGGAGCGCGCCAAGGTCGTGGAGACGGCCGTGGCGGCGATCGGCGGCTCGCGCGTCATGCCCGGCGTCGCCGCCTACGGCTCCGCCGAGGCCCGGCGCTGGGCCGAGCAGGCGCGCGACGCGGGCTGCGCCTCCGTGATGCTGCTGCCCCCGAACGCGTACCGGGCCGACGAGCGCTCGGTGCTCGCCCACTACGCGGAGGTCGCGAAGGCCGGCCTGCCGATCGTGGCGTACAACAACCCGATCGACACCAAGGTCGACCTGGTGCCCGAACTGCTTGCCGAGCTGCACGGCGAGGGGTACATCCACGGCGTCAAGGAGTTCTCCGGCGATGTGCGGCGCGCCTATCGCATCGCTGAACTCGCCCCGGATCTAGACCTGTTGATCGGGGCCGACGATGTACTGCTGGAGCTGGCCGTCGCCGGGGCCAAGGGCTGGGTCGCCGGCTATCCGAACGCACTGCCCGCCGCGTCCGTCGAGCTGTACCGCGCCGCCGTCCGGGGCGACCTCGACACCGCGCTGCCCCTCTACCGGCAACTCCATCCGCTGCTGCGCTGGGACTCCCAGGTCGAGTTCGTCCAGGCGATCAAGCTGTCGATGGACATCGTCGGCCGGTACGGCGGGCCGGTGCGTCCGCCGCGCGTGCCGTTGCGGGCCGACCAGGAGGCCGCCGTCCGCGCCGCCACGGAGAAGGCCGTGGCGGCCGGGCTCGTCTGAGGGGGAGAAGGAGCAAGGGAGAGAGGGAGGCAGTTCATGCGCAGCAAACTCGTCCTGCACGCCGTCGATTCGCACACCGAGGGCATGCCGACCCGGGTGATCACCGGTGGTATCGGCACGATTCCCGGCGCGACGATGAACGAGCGGCGGCTGTACTTCCGTGAACACCGCGACGACATCAAGCAGTTGCTGATGAACGAACCCCGCGGTCACTCGGCGATGAGCGGCGCGATCCTGCAGCCGTCCACCCGGCCCGACTGCGACTTCGGCGTCATCTACATCGAGGTGTCGGGCTATCTCCCGATGTGCGGGCACGGGACGATCGGGGTCGCGACCGTACTCGTGGAGACCGGCATGGTCGAGGTCGTCGAGCCGGTCACGACCATCCGGCTCGACACGCCCGCCGGGCTCGTCGTCGCCGAGGTCGCGGTGCGGGACGGGGCGGCGCGGTCCGTCACGCTCTGGAACGTGCCGTCCTTCGCCGTCGCCCTCGACCGGAAGATCGAGCTCGCGGACGGGCGGACGGTGACGTACGACCTCGCGTACGGCGGGAACTTCTACGCGATTCTCTCGCTCGACGAGTTCGGGCTGCCTTTCGACCGGGCTCGTAAGGACGACATCCTCGCCGCGGGGCTTTCGTTGATGGATGCCATCAATGCCGAGGGGGAGCCGGTTCATCCGGAGGATTCCAGCATCAGGGGCTGTCATCATGTGCACCTGGTCGCGCCCGGGTCGACGGCCCGGCATTCGCGCCACGCGATGGCGATTCATCCGGGGTGGTTCGACCGGTCGCCGTGCGGGACGGGGACGAGTGCGCGGATGGCGCAGCTGTACGCGCGGGGGGAACTGGGGCTGGAGACCGAGTTCTTGAACGAGTCGTTCATCGGGACGCGGTTCAGTGGGCGGTTGCACGGGGTCACCACGGTGGGTGGGGTGGCGGCTGTGTTGCCCAGCTTCACGGGGCGGGCGTGGGTCACCGGGACCGCTCAGTATCTTCTTGATCCTGAGGATCCGTTTCCGGCGGGGTTTGTGTTGTAGGCCGGGGGGTTGGGGGTTGGGGGGTGGTCCGGTGGGTTGGCCGGTGCGGCTCAAGGATTGCGCAGTTCCCCGCGCCCCTGAGGGGGTGCGGTGCGTCCCCGCGTGGGGCCGTGCGGCTTAAAGATTGCGCCGTTCCCCGCGCCCCTAAAAGCCAGCAGCGAAAGACCGCGCCGTTCCCCGCGCCCCTGAAGTATCTGAAGTACCTGAAACCCTAGGAGATCGTCCATGGTTGCCCAGCGTGTCGGCGGCCCTGCCCTTCCCGCTGTGGGGGGTAAGAAGCCCAGTTATCGGGAGCGGGTCGCGGATGCTTTGCGGGCTGCTCTCATCGCGGGGGAGCTGCGGCCCGGTGAGGTGCACTCCGCGCCCGCTCTCGCCGCCCGGTTCGGGGTGTCCGCCACCCCCGTGCGGGAGGCGCTGCTCGACCTCGCCAAGGAGGGGCTCGTCGACACCGTGCCCAACAAGGGGTTCCGGGTCACCGCCGTGTCCGAGAAGCAGCTGGACGAGTACACGCACATCCGCTCACTGATCGAGATCCCCACCACCGTGGGCCTCGCCGTCTCCGCGGCCCCCGCGGACCTGGCGGCGCTGCGGCCCGTCGCGCAGGAGATCGTCACGGCCGCGGCGGCCGGTGACCTCATCGCGTACGTCGAGGCCGACGTCCGCTTTCACCTCGGGCTGCTCGCTCTCGCGGGCAACGAGCACCTCGTCGAGGTCGTCGGCGACCTCCGCAAGCGCTCCCGGCTGTACGGACTGCACGCCCTCGTCGAGGCGGGGCGGCTGGAGGCCTCCGCCGAGGAGCACCTGGAGATCCTCGACGCGCTGGTCGCCCGCGACGAGGGGGCGGTACGTGCGGTCATGACGCGGCATCTCGGGCATGTACGGGGGTTGTGGGCGGCGGAGTGACCGTGACGGCGACACGCTGTCCGGCAGCGCGGACCGTGTGCTTCCTCATGCTCTCCTGAGTGCGGCTCTGGACCGGCGGCGCGAGGAGGACGCACATGAGTGGGTGGAGGCGTGGAGGGGTGGTGGCCGCGGCTGCGGCCGTGGCGCTGTCCGCCCCGGCCCCCGACGCCGCGGCACAGGCATGGGGGCTCCGCCCCCGAACCCCCGTTGCGCAGTTCCCCGCGCCCCTAAAAGAGGGGCGCGGGGAACTGCGCAGTCTTTTGGGGGCGCGGGGAACTGCGCGGCCGGCCACAGCGGACCCGCACCCGACGAAGCGCGCGCCCGTGCCGCCCCGCACGCCTGCCACCACGCGCCCGCACCTGGCAACCAGCGCTCAAGACAAGATCTTCGTGCTGCCCGTCGAGTTCGTCGACTACTCGCACAATCGGATCCCGAGACCCGACCGTTCCACGGACAACTCCACCGTCTGGACCGCCGACTACAGTCCCGCCTACTACCAGCGGCAGATCTTCGGCACGGCCGGTGGCGCGACCAGTGGCAAGGGCGGGTCCGGGGACACTCTCAAGGCCTACTACCAGCGGCAGTCCAGTGGCGCCTACACCATCACCGGTACCGTCCACGACTGGACGCGCGTGGGCCGGCCCCTCGCGCACTACGGCACCGACACCTGCAAGAAGCAGGGCAGGCCGATCTCGACGTACTACTGCAACCAGCAGCTCGTCACCGACGGGCTCGACCAGTGGTACGAGGACCAGCGCGCCAGCGGCCGGACCGTCGCCTCACTGCGGAAATACCTGTCCACGTACGACACTTGGGACCGTCACGACCACGACCGGGACGGGAACTTCGACGAACCCGACGGCTATCTCGACCGTGTGATGCTGATGTTCGCGGGGGAGTCGCAGGTCAACGGCGGTGGTGTCAACGGCTCCGACGCCATCGGCTCCCACCGCGGCACCGTCAGCCATCTGCAGACCGGCGCCGACAAACTGGGCCCGGCGGGCGGGAGCAAGGACGGGGGCAGCGAGGTCGGCGACTCCGGGATCTGGGTCGACGACTACACGATGACGAACGAGAACCGGGGCCTCGGCACCCTGGCCCACGAGTACGGGCACGACCTCGGCCTGCCCGACCTGTACGACACATCGGGCGCCGAGAACTCCACCGGCTTCTGGTCGGTCATGGCGCAGGGTTCGCTCCTCTCGGAGGACAGCGAACTCGCCGCCCATCCCGCCGACTTGGGCGCCTGGGCCCGGCTCCGGCTCGGCTGGCTCGACCATGTGACCGTCAAGGCCGGTGCCTCCTCCACCGTCACGCTCAACCCGCTGTCCGTGCCCTCGTCGACCGCCGGCCCGGAGGCCCTTCTGGTCAACCTGCCGGCCGACGCGGACGGCAACGCCCGCTACTACATCGTCGAGAACAGGCAGTACGTGGGGGAGGACAGGTTCCTCAAGTCATGTCCCTTCCAGTGGGGTTGGGCGCCCGGAAAGCCCCGGTTCAAGGAGCGGCTGCACTACGAGAGCGGTGTGCTCATCTGGTACTGGAACACCAAGTACCGCGACAACAAGACCCGGGCGAACGGCGGTTACGGCCGCATCCTGCCGATCGACGCCCACGCCGAACCCGCCCGGGCCGCCTCCGGCGCCGTGATCAGGGGACGCCTCCAGTCGTACGACGCGCCCTTCGGGCTGCGGCCCACCTCGCCGCTCGTCTTCCACCAGGGCGGAGTGCGCACGGTGATCCCGGCCCGGCCCGCCGTCCCGGTCTTCGACGACCTCAAGGGGGTCCACCACTACGACGCCGCGCCCTACGCGTCCAGCCATGACGCCGACTCCGGCACCACCATCACCGTGGACGAGGAACATGCCGACGGCCGAGTGAAGGTTTCGGTCGGTTCGACCGGCTGACCGCCCGGGCCTGTGGAGCGCATCGCGACTGCGATACAACTGGAGCATGGTAAAGATCCTCATCAGTGCCGACATGGAGGGCGCCACCGGGGTGACCTGGCCGGCCGACGTGGAGCCGGGCGCACCCGAGTGGGAGCGGTGCCGTTCGATGTTCACCTCGGACGTCAACGCCGCGGTCCTCGGCTTCTTCGACGGCGGCGCCGACGAGGTCCTCATCAACGAGGCCCACTCGACCATGCGCAATCTGCTCCTGGAGCAACTGGACGAACGGGCCGAGATGCTCACCGGGCGGCACAAATCGCTCTCCATGGTCGAGGGCGTGCAGCACGGCGACGTCGACGGCATCGCCTTCGTCGGCTACCACGCGGGCGCCGGCATGGAGGGCGTCCTCGCCCACACCTACCTCGCCAACTCGATCACCGGCGTGTGGGTGAACGACGAGCGCGCCAGCGAGGGCCTGCTCAACGCGCACGTCGTCGCCGAGTACGGAGTCCCCGTCGTGCTGGTCACCGGCGACGACGTGGCCTGCGAGGACGCGCTCGGCTACGCGCCCGAGGCCCTGAAGGTCGCCGTCAAGGACCATGTCTCGCGGTACGCGGCCGTGTGCCGCACCCCGGCCCGTACGGCGGCGGACATCCGGTCGGCGGCCAAGGAGGCGGCACGCCTCGCGGTGCGGCACGAGCCCCACCGGGCGGGCCCCTTCACGGTGGCCCTGGAGTTCGACGCCGAGCACCTGGCCCTGTCGGCCACCGTCGTCCCGGGCGTCGAGCGGACCGGGGAACGCAAGGTGGCATACACCAGCGCCACGATGTACGAGGGCATCCGGACCTTCAAGGCGGTCACCACGATCGTCTCGGCTGCCGTGGAGGAGAACTATGGCTGACATGAGCGTGATAGAGCAGACGGCCGTCGACGGGCAGGCCCTGGACGAGGTCGTCCGGTTCACCTCCGACCTGATCCGCATCGACACCACCAACCGCGGTGGCGGCGACTGCCAGGAGCGGCCGGCCGCCGAGTACGCCGCCGCCCTGCTCGCCGAGGCGGGCCTGGAGCCGACCCTCCTGGAGCGCACCAAGGGGCGTACGAACGTCGTCGCACGCCTGGAGGGCACCGACCCGTCCGCCGACGCCCTGCTCGTCCACGGTCACCTGGACGTCGTCCCCGCGCAGGCGGAGGACTGGAGCGTCCACCCGTTCTCCGGCGAGGTCCGCGACGGGGTCGTCTGGGGACGCGGCGCGGTCGACATGAAGAACATGGACGCGATGATCCTCGCCGTCGTCCGGCAGTGGGCGCGCGCAGGCGTACGCCCCCGCCGCGACCTGGTGATCGCGTTCACCGCGGACGAGGAGGCGAGCGCCGAGGACGGCTCGGGCTTCCTCGCCGACCGGCACGCCGGGCTCTTCGCGGGCTGTACCGAGGGCATCAGCGAGTCCGGGGCGTTCACCTTCCACGACGGCGCCGGACGGCAGCTGTACCCGCTCGCGGCGGGCGAGCGCGGCACCGGCTGGCTGAAGCTCACCGCACGCGGCCGGGCGGGCCACGGCTCCAAGGTGAACCGGTCCAACGCGGTGACCCGGCTCGCCGCCGCGATCGCGCGGATCGGCGACCACGAGTGGCCCGTACGGCTCACCCCGACGGTCCGCGCGGCACTCACCGAACTCGCCGCGCTGTACGGCGTCGAATCCGCCCTCGACGACCCCGACGGGGTCGACCGGCTGCTGGAGAAGCTCGGTCCCGCCGCCTCCCTCGTCGAGGCGACGGTCCGCAACAGCGCCAACCCGACCATGCTGGACGCCGGCTACAAGGTCAACGTGATCCCGGGGGAGGCCGTCGCCCACGTCGACGGACGCTTCCTGGCCGGTACGGAGGACGAGTTCCGGGCCACTCTCGACCGGCTCACCGGGCCGGACGTCGAGTGGGAGTTCGTCCACCGCGAGGTCGCCCTGCAGGCGCCGCTGGACTCGACGACGTACGCCCGGATGCGGTCGGCCGTGGAGGAGTTCGCGCCCGAGGGGAACGTAGTGCCGTACTGCATGTCGGGCGGCACGGACGCCAAGCAGTTCTCCCGCCTCGGCATCACCGGCTACGGGTTCGCGCCGCTCAAGCTCCCGCCGGGCTTCGACTACCAGGCCCTCTTCCACGGGGTCGACGAACGGGTGCCCGTGGAGGCACTGCATTTCGGAGTCCGGGTACTCGACCGCTTCCTGCGCACGGCCTAGGAAGAGACGGCCCCAGGGAAAACGGAAAAAGAGACAGAGGGACGAAGAAGAAAATGGGGGACACAGTGCAGACGCTGGCCTACGGTTCCTGGCCCTCGCCCATCGACGCGGCGCTCGCCGCCGCGCACGACGGGCACCCCGACTTCGTCGGTTTCGTCGGCGACGAGGCGTGGTGGACCGAGCCCCGGCCCGCCGAGGGCGGGCGCCGCACCCTGGTGCGCCGCCTCGCCGACGGCACGGAGGAGTCGGTGCTGCCCGCCCCGTGGAACGTCCGCAGCCGCGTCATGGAGTACGGCGGACAGCCCTGGACCGGCACGGTCGGCGAGGACGGCCCGCTGGTCGTGTTCGTGAACTTCCCCGACCAGCGGCTGTACGTGTACGAGCCAGCCGACCCCGCGAGCGGCCCGCGCCCCCTCACCCCCGTGTCCGCCACCGGCGGCGGACTGCGCTGGGTGGACCCGCAGGTGCGCCCGGAACTCGGCGAGGTCTGGTGCGTACTGGAGGAGTTCACCGGCGACGGGCCCAGCGATGTGCGGCGGCTCGTCGCCGCGGTGCCGCTGGACGGCTCGGCCGCCGAGGACCGGACCGCGGTGCGTGAACTCACCGACGACCGGCACCGGTTCGTCACCGGGCCGCGGCTCTCCCCCGACGGGCGGCGCGCGGCCTGGCTGGCCTGGGACCATCCGCGGATGCCGTGGGACGGCACCGAGCTGCTGGTGGCCGAGGTCGGCCCCGACGGGTCCCTGGGCGAGCCCAGGACGGTCGCCGGCGGCCCCGACGAGGCGATCGCCCAGGCCGACTGGGGCCGTGACGGCTCCCTCCTGTACTCCAGCGACCGCACCGGCTGGTGGAACCTCTACCGGGACTCCGGCGACGGCACCGACGGGGACGGCGAGCCGCCCTTTCCCCTGTGCACCCGCGAGCAGGAGTTCGGCGGCCCGCTGTGGACGGTCGGCCGCCGCTGGTTCGCGCCGCTGGACAGCGGCCTGATCGCCGTCGTGCACGGCCGGGGCGCCACCGCGCTCGGCATCCTCGACCCGGAGAGCGGCGAGGTCGTCGACGCGGCCGGGCCCTGGAGCGAGTACGAGCCGACCCTCGCCGTCGACGGAAGCCGCGTCGTCACCGTCGCCGCCAGCCCGCGCAGCGCGTACGAGGTCGTCGAATTGGACGCCCGCACCGGCCGGGCCCGGGTCGTGGGAGCCCGGCACAACGACCCGGTGGACCCCGCCTACTACCCGGAACCGCAGATCCGTACGTTCGCCGGGCCCGCCGGGCGGGAGATCCACGCACATATCTACCCGCCCCACCACCCCGGCCATGTGGCCCCCGGAGATGTGCTCCCGCCCTATGTGGTCTGGGCACATGGTGGACCCACCGGCCGCTCCCCGCTCGTCCTCGACCTGCAGATCGCCTACTTCACCTCGCGCGGCATCGGGGTCGCCGAGGTCAACTACGGCGGCTCCACCGGGTACGGGCGCGAGTACCGCAACCGGCTGCGCGAGCAGTGGGGTGTCGTGGACGTCGAGGACTGCGCGGCCGTCGCCCTCGCCCTCGCCGAGGAGGGCACCGCCGACCGTGACCGGCTGGCCGTCCGGGGCGGCAGCGCGGGCGGCTGGACCGCCGCCGCCTCGCTGGTCGCCACCGACGTGTACGCGTGCGGGACGATCCTCTACCCCGTCCTCGACCTGGTCGGCTGGGGTGTGGACGAGACACATGACTTCGAGTCCCAGTACCTGGAGAGCCTGATCGGGCCGCGCGCCGAGGTGCCCGCGCGGTACGCGGAACGCTCGCCCACGGAGCACGCCGACAAGGTCACCGCGCCCTTCTTGCTCCTCCAGGGTCTCGACGACGTCATCTGCCCACCGGCGCAGTGCGAGCGGTTCCTGGCCCGGCTGGAGGAGCGGGCGCGGTCCGTGCCGCATGCCTACATCACCTTCGAGGGCGAGGGCCACGGGTTCCGCCGCACCGACACGATGGTGCGAGCCCTGGAGGCCGAACTCTCCCTGTACGCCCAGGTGTTCGGCCTCAAACCGCCCGGCGTTCCCGCACTGGAGCTCGTCAAGTGACCGACCGTTGAACGGCCGACCGCCGAAAGAGCTCGTCAGGCCGCCGCGGCTGGTAGCCGGCGTGCGGGTCGCCGTCGTCGCGCCGAGCGGGCCCGTGCCGGAGGAACGGCTCCAGGCCGGGCTCGACATCCTGCGCGGCTGGGACCTCGACCCCGTCGTGGGGCCCCATGTCCTGGACCGGCACGGCACGTTCGGCTACCTGGCGGGCACGGACGCCGACCGGGCGGCCGACTTCCGGGCCGCCTGGTGCGACCCGTCGGTGGCCGCGGTGTTCTGCGCGCGCGGGGGTTACGGCGTGCAGCGCATGGCCGACCTGCTCGACTGGGACGCGCTGCGGGCCGCGGGGCCCAAGGCGCTGATCGGCTTCAGTGACATCACGGCTCTCCACGAGGCGTTCGCGATGCGGCTGGGCCTCGTGACCCTGCACGGTCCGATGGCCGCGGGCATCGACTTCGTCAAGAACGCCCGCGCCCAGGACCATCTCCGGGCGACTCTCTTCACGCCGGAGTCCGTGCGGACGATCCGGTCGGCCGGGCAGGTCCTGGTCCCGGGGCGGGCCACCGGTGTCCTGCTCGGCGGCTGTCTGAGCCTGCTCGCCTCCGAGCTGGGGACACCGCACGCCCGGCCCTCCGCGGGCGGCGGGCTGGTGTGTCTGGAGGACGTGGGCGAGGAGGTGTACCGGCTCGACCGGTACCTCACGCAGCTCCTGCGGGCCGGCTGGTTCGACGGCGTCGCGGGAATTCTGCTCGGCTCCTGGGACCGGTGCGGCCCGTACGAGCGGGTGCGGGAGCTGCTTCTCGACCGGCTCGGCGGGCTCGGGGTGCCGATCGCCGAGGAGTTCGGGTTCGGGCACGGGGAGGGGGCGCTGACGGTTCCTTTCGGGGTGCGGGCGGAGCTGGACGCGCGTTCGGGGGCGGGGGTTCTGACGCTGGACGTGCCGGCGCTGACCTGACGTCTCACCCGGAGGGACCGCTCACCGTGCGTGGCCTTTCCTCCGAGCCCATCCTGGTCGCATGAACCCGAAGAGTTCGCAGAACGGTGGTGGTGGCGCGGGGGCCGGCAGGGGGAGTCTGCTGACGCCCGGGCGGGTGGCGGTCGTCGCGCTGGCCGTGCTCGGGCTGGTCTTCATCTTCGAGAACACCCGGGCGACGAAGATCCGGCTGCTGATTCCCGAGGTCACGATGCCGTTGTGGATGGCGCTGCTCGCCACGGCGGTGATCGGGGCGCTGTGCGGGGCGTTCTTCGTACGCCGCCGCGGGTAGCGTCCCGCGGGCCGGTTGTTCGACTGCGGCCTGGTGGGGGCGAGCCGCGCCGTTCCCCGCGCCCCTGGGGGCCGCGCGTTCGTGGGATCTGCGGGTCGGTGGGGGTTGCTCGCGCAGTTCCTCGCGCCCCTAAAGGGCAAAAGGCTGCGCCGTTCCCCGCGCCCCTAAAGGGCAAAAGATTGCGCCGTTCCCCGCGCCCCTTGGAGGCCGGGCCCCCTGTCTTTAGGGGCGCGGGGAACTGCGCGGCCAGCCACGGCGCGCCCGCAGATGCCCACCGGCCGCAGCCCCGCCCCGCCCCGCAACAAGCCCGCCGCAGGCGTACCGTGGCGGCATGTCCGGCAGCACCGCGTACCTCGCCGAAGGCCCCCACGTGGGCATACGTCTGTTCAGTCACGAGGACGGCCCCGAGTTCACCGCCCGCGTGCGGGAGAGCAAGGCCCTGCATCAGCCGTGGCTCTTCCCGCCCGGAACCGCCGCCGCCTACACCTCGTACGCCGGGCGGCTCATCGACGATCCGAGCAAGGCCGGGTTCTTCGTCTGCGAGAAGGACGGGGGAGGGATCGCCGGGTTCATCAACATCAACAACATCGTCGAGGGTGCCTTTCTGTGCGGCGCCCTCGGATACGGGGCCTTCGCGCACGCCGCCGGACGCGGGCTGATGAGCGAAGGGCTCGACCTCGTCGTGCGGTACGCGTTCGACACGCTCGGACTGCACCGGCTGGAGATCAACGTCCAGCCGGACAACACCGCCTCCATCGCGCTGGCCCGCCGCTGCGGGTTCCGCCTGGAGGGGTACTCGCCGGACTTCCTGTTCATCGACGGAGCCTGGCGCGACCATGAGCGGTGGGCCATCACCGCCGATATGATTCGAACATGAGTGCCCTGAGGAATCTCGTCGTCCTGGACGCACCCTCCAACCTCGGCCTCCGGCCGCCCGCCCCCGGCACGGTCCCCGGCTGCTACAAGCTCGCCGGCGCCCTGCGCGAGCAGCGGATCGTGCGGCGGCTGAACGCCCTGGAGGGCGGTGTGGTCGTCCCGCCGCGCTACGACCGGGGCGACTGGCAGGAGGGCGACGGCGTCTTCAACGCCGCCGCGCTCGCCCGATACACCCGTACCCTCGCCGACCGCATCGAGCGGCACGTACGGGCCGGGGAGCTGCCCGTCGTCCTCGGCGGCGACTGCTCCATCCAGCTCGGCGCCTCCCTCGCACTGCGCCGCATCGGTCGCTACGGCCTCGCCGCGGTGGACGCCTCGCACGACTTCCGCCACCCGGGCAACTCCGACCGGATCGGCGCCGCGGGCGGCGAGGAGGTCGCCCTCGCCACCGGCCGCGGGCAGGACGACCTCACCGACCTGGAGGGGCTGAAGCCCTATTTGCGGGACGAGGACATCCGGTTCTTCGGCATCCGGGACGAGTTCGAGGACGACCGGGCCGAGCTGGCCGCGCTGAAGATCCCCACGGTGACCGTCGGCGACATCCGCGAGTGGGGCGCCGACGCCCTCGCGCGGGCCACCGCCGAGGCCTTCGACGTACCGGATCTGGACGGCTTCTGGGTGCACCTCGACGCCGATGTGCTCGACCCCTCCGTGATGCCGGCCGTCGACAGCCCCGACGCCGGTGGGCTGCTGCCCGACGAACTGACCGCGCTGCTGCGGCCGTTGGTGACCTCCCCGCAGTGCGCCGGTTTCAACGTCACCATCTACGACCCCGACCTGGACCCCGACGGAACCGCCGGTGCCCTCCTGGCCGACATCGTCGTCGCCGCCTTTGCGCAATCCTGACCGGATCCTGACCGGGAGGGCCTCTGGTCGGCACGTCGTCCAGCCTGTTCCATGGTCATGTGACGACCATCCGACGTGACGTACTGACGCTTCCGGTCGCCGAACCCGGCCCCGCCAACCCCCTGCCCCCACTGCGCCCGCTCGACGAGACGCACCACGTGGACGAGCGGGAACGCGCGGGCCTGCCCCGCGGCATGGCCCGGCAGATCGCGTACGAGCCACTGCGCAGCCTCCTGCCCGAGCGCGTCCGGGACGGGTACGGGAGAAGCCGTACGCCCCGCGAGGTCGACACGATCGTCCTGGAGAACGACCGGCTGCGCGCGACCGTGCTGCCCGGCTTCGGCGGCCGAGTCGTCTCCCTCTTCCACAAGCCGTCCGACCGCGAACTCCTCTACCGCAACCCGGTGTTGCAGCCCGCCGACTTCGCGCTCAACGGCGCCTGGTTCTCCGGCGGCATCGAGTGGAACATCGGCGCCACCGGCCACTCCACCCTCGCCTGCGCACCGCTGCACGCGGCCCGGGTCACCGCACCCGACGGCACGCCCATGCTGCGCCTGTGGGAGTGGGAGCGGCTGCGCGACCTGCCCTTCCAGGTCGACCTGTGGCTGCCGGAGGGCTCCGACTTCCTGTACGTCGGCGTACGCGTCCGCAATCCGCACGAGCGGGCCGCGCCGCTGTACTGGTGGTCCAACACCGCGGTCCCGGAGGCGCGCAGGGTCCTCGCGCCGGCGGAGGAGGCCTGGCACTTCGGGTACGAGCGACGGCTGCGCCGCGTACCCGTCCCGGTGCACGAGGGCGTCGACCGGACGTACCCGCGGCGCGGCGGGTATCCGGCCGACTACTTCTACGAGGTGCCCGACGGGCGGCGGCGCTGGATCGCCGCCCTGGACGACGCCGGGCGGGGGCTGGTGCAGACGTCCACCGACGTGCTGCGCGGACGCAAACTCTTCGTGTGGGGCACCGGCACCGGTGGGCGCCGCTGGCAGGAATGGCTCACCGAACCCGGCACCGACGGCTACTGCGAGATCCAGGCGGGGCTCGCCCGCACCCAGTTGGAACACGTTCGCCTCGACGCGGAGAGCGAGGTGAGCTGGCTGGAGGCGTACGGGCCGATCGACGCCGACACACGGCTCGTGCACGGCGACGACTGGGCCGCCGCCCGCTCCGAGGTCGAGTCCGGGCTCCAACAGCGCCTGCCGCGCGCGGAGTTCGAGACGGCGTACGCGCACTGGCTGGCGTCCGCCGACACCGAACCCGCGGAGGTGCTCGCGGTCGGCTCCGGCTGGGGTGCCCTTGAAGTCCTGCGCGCCGCCCACAAGTTGCCCGGCACGCCCTTCGACGAGTCCACGCTCGGGGACGCTCAGCGGCCCTGGGCCGAACTGCTCGGCTCCGGTTCCTTCCCCGAGCCCCGCCGGGTCGGGCCGCCCGGCGAGACGCTGGTCGCCCCGCACTGGCGGGACATGCTGGAGACGGCCCCCGCGGAGCCGCTCGCCGAGTACCACCTCGGGGTCGCCCAGTGGCACGCCGGCGACCGGGCCCAGGCCGTGCGCAGCTGGGAGAGGGGCCTCGAACTCGCCCCCTCGCTCTGGCCGTTGCTCCGCTGCCTCGCCGTGGCCGACCAGGAGGCCGGCAACCGTGAACGGGCCGCCGACCGGTACGCGGACGCCTTCGACGACCTGTGCCAGGAGCGGCGCGACGACGGCGAGACCTGGACGGCGGCCACCGCCGCGCTCGGACGCGAGGCGATCGGCGCGCTGCTCGCCGCGGGGCGCACCGCGGACGCGCGGTCCGTGTGGGAACGACTGCTCCCGGCGACCCGCGAACGCGGCCGGTTCCGGCTGATCGAGGCGCGGTTGCTGCTCGCGGAGGGCGACCAGGGCGCGGCGCGTGCCGTCTTCGACGCCGGGTTCGAGGTGGCCGACCTGCGCGAGGGGGCCGAGGCGATCGGGGACCTGTGGTCCCGGATCTGCGACGAACCCCTGCCGGAACGCTACGACTTCCGGATGCGCCCACCCGGCACCGACGACGGCGGCTGACCCTACGGTGACGTGCGGCGGTCCGCGTACTCGTAGATGTAGCCGTCCGGGTGCAGCGCGATCAGGTTGCGGCCCGCGGGGGTCGCCACCGGGCCCGCGACGACGTGCGCGCCCGACTCGGTGAGCACCCGGTGGGCCTCGTCGACGTCCTTGACCGCGATGGTCGCCGAGACCTTGCGGAGCACGTCCAGCTCCGCCTCGGGGCCGCTCATCAACAAGAAGCAGCCGACGGCGGCGACGGAGACCCCGCCGCGCTCGAAGCGCTGCGCCGGTCCGCCCGCCAGTCTCTCGTAGAAGGGGACCGCAGCCTCCAGGTCGTCGACGCAGATGCGCAGCGTGGCTCCCAGAATGTCCATGCGCACGAGCCTAGTTGGGGTCGGCCGCGAAGGAGATCGTTTCGTACGGATCCCGTGCCGGGGCGTGCTCGCCGCGGGCGGGCGGGCGTTACGCGCCGGGGGCCGCGGGTACCCGGAGCGCATGGACCGCATCGATCACATGGAACATCTGGACAAGCATCTGGCCGACGAGCTGGCGCAGGTGGCCCGCGACGCCGTACGCGAGGAGCTGCGGGAACAGACCCGCAAGCAGCGCCGGACGGCCGCGATGTACGCCGCGTCCGGTGCCGTCGCCCTGTACGCGGGCGCGGCCCTCGCGCTCACGGTCGGTCTCGCCCTCGCGATCGGCCTGCCCGACTGGGCCGCCGCGCTGATCACCGCCGCCGTGCTCGGCGCGCTGGCCTACGTGCTGCGCAACGCGGCGCGGCCGTCGGCGCCCCGGCCCACGCCGGGCGGCACCGCTCAGATGCCCGGCGAAGGCGCCGTGACCGGTGCCCCCGCCGGTACGGCTCCGGGGACGCCGGCCGACGGCCCCGCCGTGCCCCCGATGCCGCCGGTCGCCCCCAGCAACGCCGTACCGGACACCCGGGCCCGGTGAGCCGCGGCGCGGCCCGAAACCCCCTTGCCGACCGGGGCCACAACGACGTGGCCCCGGTCTTCGTCGTTCGCGTGCGTCGTGCCGGCGTACCCGTCCGGCGCGTCACGAAGTCCACTTCTGGAGCTGCGGAGGCCGCCGTCCTGCGATAGAAGTCGGTAGGAGTCGAAGAAACCGCGCCCGTCCCGCACGGCGACCGGAACCCCGGGAGCCCGACGTTTGGGCATCCGGGCCAGGGGGACGCGGAAAGCCCCGTTTGAGCGATTCCGCCGGAGGCGACCCATGAGCCCACCGATGACCCGGCCCCGCGTCGTGATCGTCGGAGCGGGCTTCGCCGGATACCGGGCGGCACAGACGCTCTCCGCGCCGGCCCGGGGCAGGTCCGGCCCGCTGGACGTCGTGCTGCTCAACCCGACGGACTACTTCCTCTATCTGCCCCTGCTGCCCCAGGTGGCCGCCGGGGTCCTGGAACCGCGCCGCGTCACCGTCTCGCTGACCGGCACCCTGCCCCGGGTACGCCTCGTGCTCGGCGAGGCCGACGGCATCGACCTCGACGCGCGCACCGTCCGCTACACCGGCCCCGAGGGCGACACGGGCACGCTCTCCTACGACCGGCTCGTCCTCGCCGCCGGCAGCGTCAACAAACTGCTGCCGATCCCCGGTGTGGCCGAGCACGCGCACGGCTTCCGGGGACTGCCCGAGGCGCTGTACCTGCGCGACCACGTGACCCGCCAGGTGGAACTCGCCTCCGCCGACGACGACCCCGCGACCGCGGCCGCCCGGTGCACGTTCGTGGTCGTCGGCGCGGGCTACACCGGCACCGAGGTGGCCGCGCACGGGCAGTTGTTCACCGACGCCCTGGTGCGCGGGCAGCCGCACCGCACGGGCCTGTGGCCGCGCTGGACGCTGGTCGACATCGCGCCGCGCGTGCTGCCGGAGCTGGACGAGCGGCTCTCGCGGACCGCCGACCGCGTCCTGCGGCAACGAGGCGTCGAGATCCGTACCGGCACGTCCGTGAAGGAGGCCACCCGGGACGGGGTCCTGCTCAGCGACGGCGACCTCGTCCGCACCCGGACCCTGGTCTGGTGCGTCGGCGTACGGCCCGACCCGCTGGCCGAGGGGCTCGGGCTGGCCATGGAACAGGGCCGGCTGCTCGTCGGACCGACCCTCCAGGTGCCCGGCCGCCCCGAGGTGTTCGCCTGCGGCGACGCGGCTGCCGTACCCGACCTGGAGAAACCGGGCGGGTACACCCCGACGACCGCCCAGCACGCCTGGCGGCAGGGCAGGACGGCGGGACGCAATGTCGCGGCCTCCCTCGGCATCGGCGACCCCCGCCCCTACCGCCACCGCGACCTGGGCTTCGTCGTCGACCTCGGCGGTGTGAAGGCCGCCGCCAACCCGTACGGCATCCCGCTCTCCGGACCGGCCGCGGGCGCCGTCACCCGCGGCTACCACCTGGCCGCGATGCCGGGCAACCGCGTCCGGGTCGCCGCCGACTGGCTCCTGGACGCCGTACTGCCACGCCAGGGCGTACAGCTCGGCCTCGTCCGGTCCTGGTCGGTACCGCTGGACACCGCCTCGCCCGAAACGGCCCGCGTACCGGGCCGACCCGGCCACCCCGCGCCCGGCCCCTCTCAGCCCGGACCCCCTGCGCAACCACCTGTGGAAGGAACACCATGAACACCCCCGAACTCATCGAACTCGGCCAGCAGCTGCGCGTCGACAGCGTGCGCGCGGCCGCCGCGGCGGGCTCCGGGCACCCCACCTCCTCGATGTCCGCCGCCGACCTGATGGCGGTCCTGCTCGCCCGGCGGCTGCGCTACGACTTCGAGCGGCCCTCCCATCCGGGCAACGACCGGTTCGTCCTCTCCAAGGGGCACGCCTCACCGCTGCTGTACGCCGCGTACAAGGCGGCCAGGGCCATCGACGACGCCGAACTGCTGACCTTCCGCACTCTGGACAGCCGTCTCGAAGGGCATCCGACACCGCGCCGGCTCCCGTGGGTGGAGACCGCCACCGGATCGCTGGGCCAGGGCCTGCCCGTCGGCGTGGGCATCGCCCTGTCGGGCAAGCGGCTCGACCGGGTGGGCTACCGCGTATGGGTGCTGTGCGGCGACAGCGAACTGGCCGAGGGCTCGATCTGGGAGGCCGCCGAGCACGCGTCGTACGAAGGGCTCGACAACCTCACCGCGATCGTGGACGTCAACCGGCTCGGCCAGCGCGGCCCCACCCGGCACGGCCACGACCTCGACGCGTACGCCCGCCGCTTCCGGGCCTTCGGCTGGCACACCGTCGAGATCGACGGCCATGACGTCGAGGCCGTCGAGCGGGCGTACGGCGAGGCCGTGTCCACGACGGGACAGCCGACCGTGATCCTGGCCCGCACCCTCAAGGGCAAGGGCGTCGCCTCCGTGCAGGACCGCGAGGGCCTGCACGGCAAGCCGCTGCCCGACGCCGACGAGGCGATCGAGGAACTGGGCGGGGTACGGGACCTGCGCGTCGAGGTACCGCAGCCGCAGGTCGCCCGGATGCTGCACGCGGTACGGGCCGGTCACCTGGACCTGCCCCGCTGGGAGAAGGGGGACGAGGCCGCCACCCGCGACGCCTACGGCCAGGCGCTCGCCGCGCTCGGCTCCTCGCGCGCGGATGTCGTCGCCCTCGACGGAGAGGTGAGCGACTCCACCCGCGCCGAGTTCTTCGCCAAGGAACACCCCGAGCGGTTCTTCGAGTGCTACATCGCCGAGCAGCAGCTCGTCGGGGCGGCCGTCGGGCTCGCCACCCGCGGCTGGGTGCCGTTCGCCTCCAGCTTCGCCGCGTTCCTCACCCGCGCCCACGACTTCGTCCGGATGGCGGCTGTCAGCGGCGTGGGCATCAACCTCGTCGGCTCGCACGCGGGCGTCGCGATCGGCGAGGACGGACCCTCGCAGATGGGCGTCGAGGACCTGGCCATGCTCCGCGCGGTGCACGGCTCGACCGTGCTGTACCCCTGCGACGCCAACCAGACGGCCGCACTCGTCGCCACCATGGCGGACCTCGACGGCATCCGCTACCTGCGGACCTCCCGCGGTGCCATGCCCGTCCTGTACGGGCCCGGCGAGGAGTTCCCCGTCGGCGGCAGCAAGGTGCTCCGGCGCTCCACGGACGACCGGCTGACCGTCGTCGCCGCCGGGGTGACCGTGCACGAGGCGCTGCAGGCCGCGGACGCGCTCGCCGCCGACGGCATCGCCGTGCGGGTCGTCGACCTGTACTCCGTCAAGCCCGTCGACCGCGAGACCCTGCGCGAGGCGGCCGAGGAGACCGGCTGCCTGGTCACCGTCGAGGACCATCACCCGGAGGGCGGCATCGGCGACGCGGTCCTCGACGCCTTCCTCGACGGCCGTCCCACTCCGCGGCTGGTCCGTCTCGCGGTACGGGACATGCCCGGTTCGGCCACTCCCGCGGAGCAGCTGCACGCGGCGGGCATCGACGCCGAGTCCATCGTGGCCGCGGTGAAACTGCTGGTCGAGAACGCGGTGGTGCGATGACCGCCGTACGCGCCGGCCGGCGGACCGTCGAGGTGCACCGGCCGGACAAGGTGATGTTCCCCGCCACCGGAGGGGCGAAGGAGTACACCAAGGCGGACGTCGTCGCGTACTACCGGGAGATCGCCCCGTTCATGCTGCCGCACCTGCGGGGGCGGCCCCTGATGCTTGAGCGGTACCCGGACGGGCTCGACGGGCAGAAGTTCATGCAGAAGAACGTCCAGGACCACTATCCGGACTGGATCCGCCGCGTCGAGGTGCCCAAGGAGGGCGGTACGGTCCTGCACCCCGTGTGCGAGGACACCGCGACCCTCGTCTACCTCGCCGACCAGGCCGCCCTGACCCTGCACCGATGGCTCGCCAAGGTCTCCTCCGACGGCACGGCCGACCGGCCGGACCGGCTGGTCTTCGACCTGGACCCCGCGACCGACGACTTCGAGCCGGTACGCGACACCGCCCGGCTGCTCGGCGAGCTCCTCGACCAGCTCCGGCTGCCGTCCGCCCTGATGACCACCGGCTCACGCGGACTGCACATCGTCGTCCCCCTCGACGGGCGGCACGGCTTCGACGAGGTGCACACCTTCGCCAAGGACGTCGCCGACACCCTCACCGAGGCGCATCCCGACCGGCTCACCACCGAGGCCCGCAAGAAGGACCGCGGCGACCGGCTGTATCTGGACATCCAGCGCAACGCCTACGCCCAGACCACCGTCGCCCCCTTCACCGTCCGCGCCAGGCCCGGTGCCCCGGTCGCCGTGCCCGTCGCCTGGGACCAGCTCGAAGACGCCGAACTCGGCCCGCGCCGCTGGACGATCGCCGACGCCGTCGACCAGGCCCGCACGAACCCCTGGTCAGGGCTGCTGCGCAGCGGGCGCGCACTCGCTCCCGCCAGGCGCCGCCTGAACGCCCTGCGCGGCTGAGAGCCGACACTCGCAGGTTTGGTCAACGGACGGCCGGTCACTCGGTGTTCGAGGTGGCCATGTCGAACACATCCAACACATCAGATTCACAGAGTTCACAGAGTGCGTCGAACTCGTCCAAGGGCAGGCAGAGGAGCGCGGCGGACGACGACGAGCTGGGTCCCATGGACGTGCTGCGCCAGGCGCGCGGCCAGCTCGCCGAACTGACCGGCATGGAGGCCGAGTCGGTGTCGTCCTTCGAACGCACCGACGACGGCTGGTCGTTGGAGATCGAGGTCCTGGAACTGGTCCGGGTCCCCGACACGATGAGTCTGCTCGCGAGCTACGAGGTGACCCTCGACCCGCGCGGCGAACTCACCGGCTACCGGCGCGTCCGCCGCTACGAACGCGGCCGGGCCGACTCCCGCAGGCCCGGCGGCCGGTAGCCGCCCGTTCCCTGCCCGCACACCCGACGGCGCACGCACCCCCACGGATCGCGCACACCCCGACAGATCGCACACAAGATCGCACACACCCCTACAGACAAGGAGGGCCGGTCGGTATGACCGTAGTCCCGGCACAGCAAACCGGTGGTGGAGGCGGCTCCAGCGGCCTCTACGACGTCCTCGAACTCGTTCTCGACCGGGGGCTCGTCATCGATGCCTTCATCCGGGTCTCCCTCGTCGGCATCGAGATCCTCAAGATCGACATCCGGGTCGTCATAGCGAGCGTCGACACCTATCTGCGCTTCGCCGAGGCGTGCAACCGCCTCGACCTCGAAGCCGGAAACAAGCGCGACCCCGGCCTGCCCGACCTGGTCGGCTCGATCACCGAGTCCGGTGCCAAGGGCAAGTCCAAGGGGGCCCTGTCCGGCGCCGCCGAGACCATCTCGGACGCGTTCAAGCAGTCCCGCGAGGAGAGCCAGAGCCAGTCCGAGTCGAGGCCGCGGACCCGTAAGACCGCCGCCTCGCGCCGCAAGGAGGAGCAGGAGTGAGCACGTACGTCTACGGCATCACGTCCAGTTCGCTGCCCTCGCTCCCGGACGGCACCGAAGGCGTCGGTGAGCCGGCGCTGCCGGTGCGCGTCATCAAGGAGGGCGACCTCGCCGCGGTCGTCAGTGACGCGCCCGAGGGGCTGCGGCCCAAGCGCAGGGACCTGCTCGCCCACCAGAACGTGCTCGCCGAGGCGGGCGCGGGCGGCCCGGTGCTGCCCATGCGCTTCGGCAGCGTCTCGACGGACGACGCGGCCGTGGCCGGTGTCCTCGCCGAGCGCGCCGAGCACTTCAAGGAGCGCCTCGACGCGCTCGCGGGCAAGGTCGAGTACAACGTCAAGGCCACGCACGACGAAGAGGCCGTACTGCACCGCGTGATGTCCGAGAACCCGGACGTCAGGGCCCTCACCGAGGCCAACCGCAGTGCGGGCGGCGGCAATTACGACGAGAAGCTGCGGCTCGGCGAGATGGTGGTCGCCGCGGTGAAGAACCGCGAGGTCGAGGACGCCGCCGAGATCCAGCAGGCGCTGGAACCGGTCGCCGCCTCCGTCAGCGTGGGCCCCGAGTCCACCGGCTGGCTGGCCAACCTGTCCTTCCTGGTGGACCGCGACACGGCCGAGACGTTCATCGGCGCCGTCGAAGAGGTCCGCAAGGCGCACCCGCACCTCGATCTGCGGGTCCACGGGCCGCTGCCCCCCTACAGCTTCGTCGAGCCGGGCCCTTCCGAGCCCGCGCAGGCGAGCAACTGAACGACCAACTGAACGTCTGGACACAGGAGTTGATGACATGGGGCTGATCGGAGAGGTCCTGATGCTGCCGTTCGCCCCCGTGCGCGGCAGCCTCTGGGCCATGGAACAGGTGGTGAACGAGGCCGAGCGCCAGTACTACGACCCGGCGGCGGTCCGCGCCGAACTCGGCAGCCTTGAGGAACGCCTGGAGGCCGGCGAGATCGACGAAGCGGAGTTCGACCGCATGGAGGACGAGCTCCTCGACAGGCTGGAGATAGCCATGACCAGGAGCACCGGAACAGGCAACCACGGGACTACACGATGAACCGACTAGGGCTTGGCCTCGCCGTAGGGGCCGGATACGTCCTCGGACGTACGAAGAAGATGAAGCTGGCCTTCGCCGTGGGCACCATGGTGGCGGGCAAGCGGATGCACCTCAGCCCGCGGGCGCTCGCGGACCTGGTCTCCACGCAACTGCAGAACAACCCGCAGTTCAAGGAGATCGGTGACCAGCTGCGCGGGGACCTGCGTGGTGTGGGCAAGGCCGCCACCGGAGCACTCGTCGAGCGCCAGATCACCGGCCTCGCCGACCGGCTGCACGGGCGGACCAGCCAGGTGCAGGACCAGCTCGCGGGCGTCGTCCCGGACGCGGTCCCGGACGCGGTCCCGGACGCGGTCCCGGACGTGCCAGGCGTCGGCGGCAAGAAGCGCCGCAAGCGGGACGAGGAACCGGACGACGAGTACGACGACGTCGAATACGACGACGACGAGTACGAGCACGACGACGACCCGGACTCGGACGACTCCGGCCGTGACACCCGCGACACGGACGACAAGGCGGCCGGGGACGACGAGAAGCCGCGGCCGCGCAAGCGGGCTCCCGCGAAGAAGACCGCGAAGGCGCCCGCGAAGAAGGCCGCCCAGAAGCGCAGCCCCGGCAACGAGGCTCCGGCGAAGAAGACGGCGGCCAGGACCGCGAAGAAGGCCCCGGGCAGGAAGACGGCCGCGGCGAAGTCCGCCACGCGCCGCACCACCCGGGCCCGTACGACGAGGGGAGGCGGCGACGATGACTGACACCCTCGGGTCCGCGACCAAGCAGGCCAAGAGCAACCCGCTGACCTCCCTCGCACAGAGCGAGGCCGTCGACCGGCTGAAGGACGAGGCCCAGGCGTACCTGGCCGCCCAGGTCCAGCGGGCGCTGGTCGGCGTCGGGACCAAGCTCGGCCAGACGACGGGCAAGCTCAACGACATCGCCTCCGGCGACAGCCCCGGCTTCGCCAAGCTCGCCCTCGACGGCGGCCGCAAGCTCGCCGACGGCAAGGGGCCGATGCGCACCGCGCTGGAACTCGGCGCGGGCAAGGCCAAGGACAGCGTGGTCGGCGCCTTCAAGAACCTGACCGGCGGCAAGGGCGGCAAGCGCAAGGGCGGCGCCGGCAAGAAGCCCACCGTCATCATGGAGTTCATCGACGTCGGCGTGCCGCTGCGCACGGCCTACGACCAGTGGACCCAGTACCAGGACTTCAGCAACTTCGCCCGGGGCGTCAAGAGCGCGAACCGCGCCGACGACACGACGTCCGACTGGCAGATGAAGATCTTCTGGTCCAACCGCAGCTGGAAGGCGCACACCACCGAACAGGTGGCGGACCAGCGGATCAGCTGGACGTCCGAGGGCGCCAAGGGCACCACGAAGGGTGTCGTCACCTTCCACTCGCTCGCCGAGAACCTCACCCGCGTGCTGCTGGTCATCGAGTACTACCCCAAGGGGCTGTTCGAGAAGACCGGCAACATCTGGCGCGCCCAGGGCCGCAGGGCACGCCTCGACCTCAAGCACTTCGCCCGGTTCATCTCCATCAAGGGCGAGGCGGACGACGGCTGGCGCGGTGAGATCCGCGACGGCGAGGTCGTCACGAGCCATGAGGACGCGGTCGCGGAGGAGGAGGAAGCCGAGCAGAACTCCGAGGACGCTCCCGAGGAGGGCTCCGAGGACGGTTCCGAGGACGCGGAGGCCTCGACCGACTCGACCGACGAGGAGGTCCCGGAGGACGAGGAGGGCTACGAGGACGAGGACGCCCCCGAGGCCGAGTACGAGGACGAAGAGGTCCCGGAGGACGACGAGGCCTACGAGGAGGAGGACGCGCCGGAGGCCGAGTACGAGGACGAGGAGATCCCTGAGGACGAGGAAGCGGTGGAGGAGGCGGACGAGCGCGAGCGTGAGCCCGCCGGTGCCAGGGGCCGTCGATGACCACGGCTCAGCGCCTGCCCGACCCGTACGGGAACGGCGGCGGCGCCAACCTCGCGGACATCCTCGAACGGGTCCTCGACAAGGGCATCGTCATCGCGGGTGACATCCGTATCAACCTGCTCGACATCGAACTCCTCACCATCAAGCTGCGGCTCATCGTCGCCTCCGTCGACAAGGCGAAGGAGATGGGCATCGACTGGTGGGAGACCGATCCGCAGCTGTCCTCCCGCGCCGGCCGTGACGAACTCGCCCGGGAGAACGCGGAGTTGCGGGCCCATGTGGCCGAACTGGAGGAAGCGCGCGCCGAAGTGCCCGCGCGCAGGCGCGCACCCGCGAAGAAGGAAGCCAAGGAATGAGTGGTCTGCGTTACGTGTACGCCGTCTGCCGCCCCTTCGGTACACCCCTGCCGGCGCAGCTGACAGGGGTGGCCGGCGTGCCGCCCAAGCAGCTGGTCCACGGCGACCTGGTCGCCGTCGTCGGCCAGGTGCCCGAGGAGGACTTCGCGGAGGGGCCGCTGCGGGCCCACCTGGAGGACCTGGACTGGCTCGGCGCGACCGCGCGGGCCCACCAGAACGTGATCGACGCGCTCACCGGCGTCACCTCGCCGCTGCCGCTCCGGCTCGCCACGGTGTTCCTGGACGACAGCGGCGTCCGGTCGATGCTGGAGGAGCGCGCGGACACGTTCCGGCGCACCCTCGGCCGGCTCGACGGGCGGGTCGAGTGGGGGGTGAAGGTGTACTCGGAACCCACGGAGGCCCCCGACTCCAAGGACACGTCCGGGAAAGCGGCCTCCTCTCCCGGCCGGGCGGCGGGCTCGGGGCGCGACTATCTGCGGCAGCGGCGCAACCAGCGCAAGGAGAGCGAGGAGAAGTGGGAGCGGGCCGAGGAGTTCTCGCGCCGGCTCCACGAGTCCCTGTCCGGGTACGCGGAGGACACCCGGATCCACGCCCCGCAGAACTCGGCGCTGTCCCGGGCGCCCGGCCGGAACATCCTGAACGCCGCCTATCTGGTGCCGCGGACGGAATCCGAGGCGTTCGTGGAACTGGTCGACCGTACGAAGGACGACGCGCCGGGGCTGCGCGTCGAGCTGACCGGTCCGTGGGCCGCCTACTCGTTCAGCGGGGAGGACGCGTGACCGTCGTGGAACGCCGGGAGGTCGCCCTCGTCGACCTCCTCGACCGGCTGCTCGCGGGCGGGGTCGTCATCACCGGCGACCTGACCCTGCGGATCGCGGACGTCGATCTCGTACGGATCGATCTGAACGCGCTCATCAGCTCGGTGAACGAGAACGTTCCCGCGCCGTGGGAGGAGATGCTGTGAGCGGTGGAGAGGCACTTCGGAGGGTGGTGGACGACGCGGTCCTCGGCACCGGGGCGGGCAGGGAGGCCGGGCGGAGCCGTCTCGACCTCGAACCGGACACGGTGGAGCGGGACCTGATCAAGCTGGTGCTGACCGTGGTCGAGTTGCTGCGGCAGTTGATGGAACGGCAGGCCGTTCGGCGGTTCGACACGGGGGATCTGTCCGAGGATCAGGAGGAGCGGATCGGGCTGACGCTGATGCTTCTGGACGACCGGATGGCGGAACTCCGAGACCGCTACGGGCTCCGCCCCGAGGACCTGAACCTGGACCTCGGCCCCTTGGGCCCGCTGCTTCCTCGGGACTAGTACCGGCTAGGGGCTGGCCCCGCGCGCTCAGGGAATCTGCGGGCCGGTGGGGGTTGCTCGCGCAGTTCCCCGCGCCCCTGAAAAACGGGGCTGCGCCCCAGCTTTTCGCCCCTAAGGGGCGCGGGGAACTGCGCGGCCCACCCCCACCGGACCGCACAATGAGGGGCGCGGGGAACGGCGCAGTCTTTTGTCTTCAGGGGCGCGGGGAACTGCGCGGTCAGGCCCCGCCGGGCCGCACGTGGGACTCGACGCTCAGGCGCGTCGCCCGTTTGCGGGACAGGAGTTCGCCGTGGAGGACCGCGAACCACGCGTCCTCCCGCGCGCCCCACTCCCGCCACGCGGAAGCGATCCCCTCCAGCCGACCCACCTCCGCATGACCCCCCTCCACCGCAAGCGCCGCATACGCGGACGCCACCGTACGGTCCGCCCACAGCCCGCTCCACCACGCCCGCTCCGACGCCGTCGAGTAGCACCACGTCCCCGCCGACGCCGTGATGTCCTCCGCGCGGAAGCCGGCCGCCAGCGCCCACGACTTCAGGCGCCGCCCGGCATCCGGCTCACCCCCGTTCGCGCGCGCCACCCGCCGGTACAGGTCGAGCCAGTCGTCCAGACCCGGCGACAGCGGATACCAGGTCATCGCCGCGTAGTCGGAGTCCCGGACGGCGATGAAGCCGCCCGGCTTCGTGACCCGGTACATCTCCCGCAGCGCCTGCACCGGATCCCCCACATGCTGCAGCACCTGATGGGCGTGCACGACACAGAAACTGTCGTCCGGATACTCCAGCGCATGGACGTCCGCGACGGCGAAGTCGACGTTCTCCAGGCCCCGTTCGGCCGCTGTGGCGCGCGCCCGGTCCAGGATGCCCGGCGCGTGGTCGACACCGGTGACATGCCCGTCCGGGACGAGTCCGGCGAGATCCGCGGTGATGGTGCCGGGCCCGCAGCCGATGTCCAGGATCCGCATGTGCGGCTTGAGCGAGCCGAGGAGATAGGCCGCCGAGTTGGCGGCCGTACGCCAGGTGTGCGAGCGCAGCACGGACTCGTGGTGGCCGTGCGTGTACACGGCGGTCTCTTTCGGCACCTTCGACATGGCGGCATCCGTTCACTCGGTACGTGAGTACCTGGCACGCTACGTCGCCATGTCGAAGTGTGAGACCCCCGTCTTGTCATGTGGACTGACAACTGGTCAGCGCGGACCGCTCGGGCGGTAGACCGTCAGTGCCTCCGGGAGCTTCTGGATCGTCACATCGCCCTCCACCGGCCTGACTTCGCCGTCGAAGGCCAGCAGCGTGCCCGGTTCGACGCCCTGCACACGGAGGCCGCCGACGCGCAGCGCCGCGTGCACGGGGGACCGGGTCAGCGGTCCGGCCACGGCCGCGGCCAGCAGGCGTACCGCCGGGAAACGGCCGCCGTGCACGACCCGTACATCGAGGAGACCGTCCGCGAGGTCGTAACGGCGGGCCGGGATCGGCCCCATCCGGTGATAGGTGCCGTTGCCGGCGAACAGCAGCCACAGCGGGCGCTCCTTGCCGTCGAAATCGGTCCGCAGCGGGTGCCGGCCCGCGCGCACGACACGCAGGGTGGCGACCACCCCGGCCGGCCAGCCGCCGATCCGCTTCGACCAGTGGTCCCGCTCGCGCACCAGCTCCGGATACACGCCCAGGCTGCAGTTGTTGAGGAAGTAGCCCTCCTGGTCACCGGCCGAGTACCGGCCCACGTCCACCCGTACGGCGTCACCCTCGGCCAGGGCGCGGCTCAGGCCCCGTACGTCCTCCACGCCCAGGTCCTTGGAGAAGTGGTTGAGCGTGCCGCCCGGCAGCACGGCGAGCGGCAGGCCGTGGCGCAGGGCGACCGTGGCGGCCGCGTTGATCGTGCCGTCGCCGCCGCACACCCCCAGCACCTCGGCGCGGGCCGCGGCCTTCTCCAACTCGGCCCGCAGATACTCCGGTTCGCACTCCACGACCTCGGCGAGCGGCAGGGCGTCCCCGATGGCACGCATCCGGTCCGCGGTGCCCGCCGAGGTGTTGACCACGAGCACCAGACCCTCCCCGTCCTGAAGGGCGGGCACGTCCGCGCGCGGACGCCCGGGGGGCGGCAACTGGTCACGCGTCGGCACCAGGGCACGCGCGACGAAGGCGGAACCCACTCCGAACGCCGCCCCGGCGAGCACGTCGCTCGGGAAGTGCGCACCCGTGTAGATCCGGGACAGGGCGACCGCGGCGGCCACCGGGGCCACCACCGCGCCGAGCGGCCCGGACTCCAGCGCGACACCCGTCGCGAAGGCCGCCGCCGACGCCGAGTGCCCCGAGGGGAAGGACGTGGTGATCGGCTGCCGCTTCAGCTGCCGCATCACCGGCACGGCGTCCAGCCGGGGTCGCGGACGGCGCACCGAACGCTTGCCCACCGTGTTGATCGTGGCCGACGCCAGGGCCAGCGAGGCGATCCCGCGCACGGCCGCGCGGCGCGCGCGGGGCGAGCGGGTCGCCGCGAGGGCCGCCGCCGCGCCGAACCACAGCACCCCGTGGTTCGCGCTGCGGCTCAGCTTCGGCAGCAGCGGGTCGGCGCCCGGCCAGTGCCGGGTCGCGACCGCCTCGAACAGGCGGGTGTCGAGGGCCATCAGCCGGTCGAGCAGGGTATGGCCGGCTCCGGCGGCGGTGAGGTCTACTTCAACGGTCATGCTCCATCGTCTACCCCACCGGGCCTTCGGCGCGCATATCGGTTTGCCCCGCCGCCCGTCCGCCCCGGACAATGCGCGACCATGGGACATCTCGAAGCCGCGCACCTGGAGTACTACCTTCCCGACGGGAGGGCGCTGCTCGGCGACGTCTCCTTCCGGGTGGGCGAAGGGGCCGCTGTGGCGCTCGTGGGGCCCAACGGCGCCGGGAAGACGACACTGCTCCGCCTGATCTCGGGCGAGCTGAAGCCGCACGGCGGCACCGTCACGGTGAGCGGCGGACTCGGGGTGATGCGCCAGTTCGTGGGCTCCGTACGGGACGAGTCGACCGTGCGCGACCTGCTCGTGTCGGTGGCCCAGCCCCGTATCCGCGAGGCCGCGCAGGCCGTGGACCGCGCCGAGCACGGCATCATGACGGTCGACGACGAGGCCGCCCAGCTCCAGTATGCGCAGGCGCTCTCCGACTGGGCCGAGGTCCAGGGGTACGAGGCCGAGACGCTCTGGGACATCTGCACCACGGCCGCGCTCGGCGTCCCGTACGACAAGGCGCAGTTCCGCGAGGTACGGACCCTGTCGGGCGGTGAGCAGAAGCGGCTCGTGCTGGAGGCGCTGCTGCGCGGCTCCGACGAGGTGCTGCTCCTCGACGAGCCGGACAACTACCTCGACGTGCCCGGCAAGCGCTGGCTGGAGGAGAAGCTGCGGGAGACCCGTAAGACGGTCCTGTTCGTCTCCCACGACCGGGAACTGCTCGCCCGTTCCGCCGAGAAGATCGTCAGCGTGGAGCCGGGACCGGCCGGCGCCGACGCCTGGGTGCACGGCGGCGGCTTCGCCACGTACCACGAGGCCCGTCGTGAGCGGTTCGCGCGCTTCGAGGAGCTGCGGCGGCGCTGGGACGAGAAGCACGCCCAGCTGAAGAAGCTCGTACTGAACCTGCGCCAGGCCGCCTCCATCAGCCACGAGCTGGCCTCCCGCTACCAGGCCGCGCAGACCAGGCTGCGCAAGTTCGAGGAGGCCGGGCCGCCGCCGGAGCCGCCGCGCGAGCAGGACATCACGATGCGCCTGCACGGCGGACGCACCGGTGTACGGGCCGTGACCTGCAAGGGGCTCGAACTGACCGGGCTGATGAAACCCTTCGACCTGGAGGTCTTCTACGGCGAACGGGTCGCCGTCCTCGGCTCGAACGGCTCGGGCAAGTCGCACTTCCTGCGGCTGCTGGCGGGCGGCGACGTGGCGCACACGGGGGAGTGGAAGCTCGGCGCGCGGGTCGTGGCCGGCCACTTCGCCCAGACGCACGCGCACCCCGAACTGCAGGGGCGCGCCCTGCTCGACATCCTGTGGAGCGAGCACGCCCAGGACCGGGGCGCGGCGATGTCCCGGCTGCGGCGGTACGAGCTGACGGCGCAGGCGGAGCAGCGGTTCGACCGGCTGTCCGGTGGGCAGCAGGCCCGCTTCCAGATCCTCCTGCTCGAACTGGAGGGGTCCACGGCCCTGCTCCTCGACGAGCCGACGGACAACCTCGACCTGGAGTCCGCGGAGGCGCTCCAGGAAGGGCTTGAGGCCTACCAGGGGACGGTCCTGGCCGTCACCCACGACCGGTGGTTCGCTCGCGCGTTCGACCGATATCTGGTGTTCGGCAGCGACGGGCGTGTACGGGAGACGACGGAGCCGGTCTGGGACGAACGCCGGGTCGAGCGGTCGCGGTAGCGCTTCGCACCCCTGAAAGCCCTAAAAGATTGCGCAGTTCCCCGCGCCCCTGAAAAGGGGCGCGGGGAACTGCGCAATCTTTGGCGGTCAGGCGTCCGGTGCCGCGGAACGGACGACCGCCTCGGCCAGTTCCTGGGCGTTGGCGTAGCGCGCATCCGACGGCAGCCGTTCCACCGGCTCGACCAGCGTGTCCGGCGCGTACTGCTCACGCAGCACCCCGACCAGCTCCCGAGGCCCCGCGGGGAACGACGTACGGCCCAGACTCCGCGCCAGTTCGAGGCGCACGGCCGCCACGGTCGTACTGCCCGCGCCCGGCCGCACCGGGCCTCCGGCAACCGTCGGATCGTCGTCCGCGACCGGCTCCGGGTCGTGCCACTCCTCCGCCCGGGTCGGATGGCCCGACCTCAGCAGACCCTGCAGTTCGTGCTTCATCTCCTCGTCCCGGTGGGCGCTGAGGCGGTTGCTGCCTCGCTCCATGAGTCCCTCCAGATGTTCGGGGTGACCCCCGCGTACCCGAGCCCCGAACATCAACACGAGATTCGCGGATCGTCGTGCGAACCGGCGTCGAACCGTCCTGGCATCCGTGTGTTTGCCCGGTGAAACCCGGGGCAGGCGGACACTCAGTGCTTCGGACAGGAGGCACGTCCGTGGGAGTCGCTTCCCGCCCCACGGGTGTGCCCGTCCGGCTCAGGGTGCGCTCTCACGGTTGACCGTCGTCCAACCAGAGCACCCCTCAAGGGAGTTGCAGCAATCATGCGCACTCACGCGAGCGCCAGGCACCATCCCCACGACGACGCCCCCGACACCGCGGCGGACTTCCGCAAACTCGCCTCGTTGCCCCCCGGCCGGCTGCGCGACACGCTCCGCGACCAGATCATCGAAGCCTGGCTGCCCATGGCGGAGCGGCTGGCCGGCCGGTTCCGCAGCCGCGGCGAGAACTTCGAGGACCTGCGGCAGGTCGCGGCACTCGGTCTGGTCAAGGCCGTCGACCGCTACGACCCCGACCGCGGCAACGCCTTCGAGAGCTACGCCGTGCCGACCGTCACCGGGGAGATAAAGCGTCACTTCCGTGACCACATGTGGACCCTGCACGTACCGCGCCGGGTCCAGGACCTGCGTAACCGCGTCCGCTTCGCGCGCCAGGAGCTGTCCCAGACCATCTCCGGCCGGCAGCCCACGATCGAGGAGATCGCCGAGCACGCCCAGATGAGCGAGGACGACGTACGCGCCGGTCTGGAGGCCCTGGAGAGCTTCACGGCGCTCTCCCTGGACGCCGAACTGCCGGGCAGCGAGGACGGCTACTCCCTGAGCGACGCGCTCGGCTCCGCCGACCCGGCCCTCGACATCGTGATCGACCGCGAGTCGGTCAAGCCGCGGCTGGAGGCCCTGTCCGAACGCGAACGGGCCATCCTCTACATGCGCTTCTTCAACGACATGACCCAGAGCCGTATCGCCGAACAGCTCGGCATCTCCCAGATGCATGTCTCCCGGCTGATCAGCCGCTGCTGCGACCGCCTGCGGGACCAGGTCATGCAGGACGGCGCGTGACGCCCCCGGCACTCCTCTGACGCCGACGGCACGGTCGCGTGCCGTTTCACCCGCTCGGGCGTCCGCGTGGCACGAATGGTGTCCGGCCGCGCGCGCCCCGGGCGGGGGCGGGCTCTGATGGATCGCGGGGCATGCCGGTCGTGCCCCGCCTCCGCCGCCGTACCCGGGCGTGGGGGTCCCCGCCGACGGCCGAAGGAGACCGACCCATGCCGCTGAGCCGTACCGCCCGCGCACTGTCCGCCACCGCCTTCACCACGCTCGTACTCGGCGCCGCCGCGTCGGCCGCGTCCGCGTCCGCGAACCCGGGGGCCGAGGTCAGCCCGCGCACGGTGGCCCCCGGCGGCAGCGTCACCGTCTCCGTCACCTGCGCGTCGACCGGCGGGCACCCGCCCGAAACCATCGACGCCACCTCCGAGGCCTTCGAGCACGGGACCGTGCAACTGCACAGGACCGGGCACTCCGGACGCGAGGATGACCCTGCCGGGACGGACGATCCGGCGGGCCTGGGCGTCGAGGATCCGGTGGGTCCGGGCGACGTGGGCCCGGACGACGTGGGTCCGCCGGCCGTCGCCGAGGAGCCCGAGGGCGTCGACGGCCTGGGTGGCCGGGACGACCCCGCGGGCAAGGAGGGACCGCGGGGCGGCGACCTCACCTACAGCGGCACCGCCCGTATCGCACCCACCGCGGACTTCGAGGAGGGCGGCGGCCGCGCGTCCTCCGAGTGGCGGGCCGAGGGCGTCTGTCCCGCGGCACCCGGCGGGGAGGGCAAGGAGTGGAGCGCGTCCTTCACGGTCTCCGCCGACGGCTCCCACGGGACATCGCACGGTGACTCCCACGGCACCGGGGTCCCGCACGGGGTGCACGCCGGTGAGGGCGGCACCTTCAACGAGTCCACGGCCGCCCTGGTGTCCGGCGGTGTCCTCATCGTGGGCGCGCTCGGCGCCGCGGCCCACAGGCTGCGCCACCGGGACTCGTCCGTGGACGGCTGAGACGCACGGCTGAGACGCACGGCCGACGAGGGGCGGCCGACATGAACGGCTGCGCCGAACGGCTGAGTTGGTGAAGCGGATCACTGGGTATGGGGATCCCGGAAGCACGACCGGCACCGTGGGAATCCGGTCCCGGTCCGACGGGTCCAGGGAGCACTGCGCGGAGGTGGACGGATGCGGCGGACCGAACCGGAAGGCCACGGACCTGTCCGTTACGGCCCACCCCTCCCCGGTCACGGCCTCCCGCCGCCACCCGGACTCGTCGCCGCCGCGACCGGCACGCACACCGAACCGACCGGCGGGGGCGCCGCGCTCCTGGACGCGGCCCGCGGCTACTGGACCCGGCGCGGTCTGCCCACCGACCACGACCGGACCGTCGCGGCGCCCGGCGCCCCCGCCCTGCTCCTCGCGCTGACCGCGGCACTCGGCGGTGACGTGCTGGTGCCCCGCCCCTGCGCCGCCTGGTGGACGCCGCAGGCCCGGCTGCTCGGCGCGTCCGTCTTCCCCGTGGGCACGCCCGCCGAGTGCGGTGGCGTCCCGGACCCGTACGCCCTTCTGGAGACCGTGCGCCGGGTGCGTGCCGAGGGCGGCGATCCGCGGCTTCTCGTCCTGTCCGTGGCCGACGATCCCGCCGCGACCGTCGCGCCGCCCGAGCTGGTCCACGAGACCATCGAGGCCGCCGTGGGCGAGGGCCTGCACATCGTCAGCGACGAGACCTGGCGCGACACGCTGCACGAGCCGCAGGACTCCGTGCTGATCGGCCCCGCCGAGATGCTGCCGGACCGGGTCACGGTCTTGGCCGACCTCGGCGGCCCGTTCCTCCCGGCCGGCTGGCCCGCCGCGATCGCCCGCTTCCCGGGCAACGACACCGGTACCCTGCTGCGCGACCGCGTCCTCGACGTCCTCACCGCCCTCGACGCCCGGATCGCCGCGCCGGTCGCCTCAGCCGCCGCGTACGCGCTCGGCGAACCCGACGAGATCACACGCCGCCTCGCCGTGTCCGTACGGCTGCACGCGAGCGTCGCCGCCGCCGCGCACCGGGCGCTCACCGCGGCGGGCGCCCTCGTCCGGCCGCCCCGGGCGGGACGCCATCTGTACGCCGACCTCGGTCCGCTGCGGTCCGCGCTCGGTGCGCTCGGGGTCGGTGACGCGCAGGAACTGGAGGACTTCCTCAGTGTCCGGCTGGACATGCCGGCGCCCGGCGGACACCGCTTCGGGGACGACCTCGGCGCCCTGCGCGTACGGCTGTCCACCGGGCCGTTCCTCGGCACAACCGACGACGAGCGCATGGCGTCTCTTGTGTCACCGGAACCCCTGGAACTACCCCATGTGAAAAGCAGGTTGAGTCTGCTGGGATCGACCTTCGGCGATCTCCGCGACGACGATGACGCTCGGCGACGGGAGTCCCCTCGATGACGCAGCAGTCCGAGTCGGCCACGACCACCACGACCTCCACGACCACGACGACCTCCACCCCGCCCGATGTCGCAGGGCCGCTCGCGGAGCCGCGGCCGCTCGGTGAACGGCGCGTCTGGCCCCGGTCCTTCGCCGGGCGGCTCACCGCACCGCTGCCGGGCCTCAGCGGTTTCGCGCGGTTCGCGCGCGAGGGGGCGCTGCGGCCGGGGCCGGAGGGGCTCGCCGACATTCCCCGACTGCCGTACGCGCCCGAGCCGTTGCCCCGGATCGACTCCGACACGGTCGCCGTCTCCTGGGCGGGGCACGCCAGTTGGGTGGTCCGGATCGGTGGCCTCACGGTGCTCACCGACCCGGTCTGGTCCCGCAAGATCCTCGGAACTCCCGCCCGGATCACCCCCGTCGGCGTGCCCTGGAGCGCGCTGCCGCGGGTGGACGCGGTCGTCATCTCCCACAACCACTACGACCACCTGGACGCGCCGACCCTGCGCCGGCTCCCGCGGGACACCCCGGTGTTCGTCCCGGCGGGACTGGGGCGCTGGTTCCGGCGCCGGCGCTTCACGCGGGTGACGGAGCTGGACTGGTGGGAGGCGGCCGAACTCCGCGGTGTCCGCCTGGACTTCGTGCCGGCCCACCACTGGTCCAAGCGCAGCCTCCACGACACGTGCCGCACGCTGTGGGGCGGCTGGGTGCTGACCGCGTCCGACGGCAGACGGGTGTACTTCGCGGGGGACACGGGGTACGGGCACTGGTTCGCCCGGATCGGGGCGCGTTATCCCGGCATCGACCTGGCGCTGCTGCCGATCGGTGCGTACGACCCCCGGTGGTGGCTCAGCGATGTGCACTGCGATCCGGAGGACGCGGTGCGGGCGGTCCAGGACCTCGGTGCGCTTCGGATGGCTCCGATGCACTGGGCGACCTTCGTCCTGTCGGCCGAGCCCGTCCTGGAACCGCTCACGCGCGTCCGTGCGGCCTGGGAGGCGGCGGGCCTGCCCCGGGAAACCCTGTGGGACCTCCCGGTAGGAGCCTCCCGCATCCTGCCGTGACGGTCTCCCACCGGGGAGAAGCTTGCGGCTGCGTGTCCCCTGCGGGCGGGCGGGGGCGGGCCGCGCAGTTCCCCGCGCCCCTAACGGGCCCCTTGAGGGGCGCGGGGAATGGCGCGCCTAGCCACGACGGACCCAAGGGGGTTGGCTTGCGGTTGTCTGTCCGCTGCGGGCCGGTGGGGGCGGGCCGCGCAGTTCCCCGCGCCCCTGAGGGGCGGGGCGGGGCCTCCGCGTGCGGCCGGGCCCCGTTAGGGGCGCGGGGAACGGCGCGCTCAGCCACGGCGGACCCGCGGGTGCAGGACGGTCCCGTCGGGTGGCTTGTGGGCTGCGGGCCCCGTGAGGGGCGCGGGGATCGGCGCGGCACGCCCCCACCGGGCCGCAGGTGTAGGACGGTCTCAGCAGGGGGTGCTGGCGGGTGGGCGCCGCGGGCCCGGTGGGGGCGGATCGCGCCGGTCGTCGCGCCCCTGGCGGGGCGCCCTAGCGGGCGGTCGCGCTGCGGAGGCGGCGCCACAGCGTCGGGGTCACGCTGACGAGCACCGTCAGGAGCACCGCCGCCAGCACGCCCTCCCACGGTTCCTTGAACAGGGACCCGCCCAGCACCCCGATGAGCTGGTACGTCGCGGCCCACGCGAGGCACGCCGGCGCGTTGCCGTGGGCGAACCGGCGCATCGGCCACTTCGCCATCAGACAGGCGAGCATCACCGGGATGCGCCCCGCGGGCACCAGCCGGGACAGCACCAGCACCGCGACCCCGTGGTCGGCGAGCTTCCCCTGCGCCTGGGCCAGCCGGTCCTCGGGCGCGCGGTCGCGGATCGCCGCGAGCCAGCGCGAACCGTTCTTCGACTTCATGCCACGGCGCCCGAGCCAGTACAGCGCCATGTCCCCGAGGAACGCGGCCAGCGCCGACACCAGGAAGACCAGCAGCATCGAGAAGGGCGCCGCCTGGTGGACGGCCACCACGGCCGCCGAACTCACCAGCGCCCCCGTGGGAATGACCGGCACCAGCGCACCGATCAGCACCAGCAGGAACAGCGACGGATAACCGATCGCCTGCTGAGTGGCCACAGTCGGCACGGTCGTGACCGCGACGGCGAGCACAGGTCTCACCGGGTTCCGCCCTCCCGCTCGTCGTCGCCCCGACCGGCCGGTGCGTCCCCAGGAGAGGACCGGTACCCCACGATCTTGGGTCGCACACTTTCCCCCTGGTAGAGCCGGTGCACGGTCACGCCGGGCGCACGCTCGGCGGCCAGGCGCACGAACTCGGCGCCCGGTGCATGGAATTCATGGGGGCGCACGGAATCCATCCCGATGGGCCAGTACGTGCCGTAGTGCACCGGCACAGCGCTGCCGGGCCGCAGCAGGGCCAGCGCGTCGGCCGCCCGGCCCGCGTCCAGGTGCCCCTCGCCCAGATACGGCCCCCACCCGCCGACCGGCAGCAGCGCCACGTCGACCGGCCCGACCTCCTCGGCCATCGACTCGAACAGCGCGGTGTCCCCGGCGAAGTACGTCCGGGACTCGCCCTCGATCACATAGCCGAGGGCGGGCGCGCGATGCGGCCCGACCGGCAGCCGCCGCCCGTCGTGCCGAGCGGAGACGACCCGTACGAGCAGGTCACCGACCTGGACCCGGTCGCCGGGCGCCACCTCGGTGAGGTCCAGTTCCCCGAGCCTGCGCAGTCCGGGCACCGCGCGCCGGGCACCGCGCGGCACCAGGAGCCGGGTGCCGGGTGCGAGCCGGGACAGCGACGGTACGTGCAGATGGTCGGCGTGCAGATGAGAGATGAGCGTCACATCCGCCACCGCCGCCTCGGCGGGCGGTGGCACGCCCCGGCGCCTGCGCAGATGCGCGAGCCGGCGCGCGAAGAGCGGGTCCGTGAGCACGCGTACTCCCGAGTCCTCTACCGTGCAGGTGGCGTGACCCCACCAAGTGATCTCCACCGGCACTCCTTTGCCTCCCTCACGCGACTCCCCCCGAGCCTACGGGCAGGAGTAGGGTCGGCGACGAAACCCGGAGGTGAGGGGGACGCCATGGGAGACACACGCCGTACCTCCGGCATGCTCCGCGTGACGACGATCGCCAGCCTGACGCCGTTGGAGGAGCTGGACGCGGACCCCTTCCTGGTGGACTCGCGCAGCCAGCACGCCATGTGCGCGCACTGGGCGGCCGAGCGCGGTTACGTGGTCACGCGGGAGCTGCTCCTGCGGGGGCTGCGGTCCGACCACTGCGCGCTCTGGGAGGACGCCGAGGCCGGCCTCGTGGATCTGTTCGTCGCGCCCAGCCGCCGGGTTCTGGAGCGGGCGCTCGCCTCCGTGGACGCGTTCACCGCGGAGTGCGCGAGGCGGGGGGTGCGGGTCGAGACGGTCGGGCACGCGGAGCCCGCGTACGACGCGCAGATGAAGGCGCGGGTGCATCGGCGGCTGTCGATGCCGACGGCCGGGTACGACGGTCGTTGATCGCTCCGGGCGAGGGCCGGCCCCGGGCCGATGCGGGGTGCTGGGCGTTCGTGGGTGGGTGCCGGTCCGGTGGGGGCTTGTCGCGCAGTTCCCCGCGCCCCTGAAAAGACGGGGCTGATCGCGCAGGCCTGTTGCGCCGTTCCCCGCGCCCCTTGAAAGACCGGGTCGCGTCCCTGAAGGGCGTCCACGGGGTCCGTCGTGGGCGGTATGGCAGGGTTGGGCTCTGGTCCGTCAGCAGGAGGGCGGGCGCGGATGTGAGGCAGGCGTGACGTGGGGAAAGAACGATGGCGGAGGGTGGCGAGCGCGGTCTGGCGGAGCGTCGCCGTGTGGGCGGTCTCCACGGTCACCATGCTCGTGCTCGCCGGGATCCTGCCGGACTTCAGGCTCCAGTCGGCCGACGGTGACAGCGCCACCAGCATCGCCGTCACCGCCGCCCTGGGCGCCGGAGCGTTCGGCGTGCTCTCCTCCGTCGTGTGGCCCCTCCTCGTACGGGCCCTGCTCCTCGTCCCCGCCCTCGTCCTCGGCGTACTCGTCTTCTTCCTGAACGGCTCGCTCCTGCTGCTGGCCCTGCGCCTGGACCCCTCGGGGCAGAGCGAGGCCGCCCCGGAGACCGCCGTGGTCGTCGCCGCGGTGATGTCCGCGGTCGCCTCGGCCACCGGCGGCGCGCTGGCCGTGCGGGACGACGACGCCTACCGGCGCAGGCTGTACCGGCTGTCCGACCGCCGCCGCGGACAGGCGCCGCCGCCCGGCGCCCAGTCGGCGCCCGGCACGGTCTTCCTCCAACTCGACGGAGTCGGTCACGACGTGCTCGTGGACGCGATCGGACGCGGTCTCATGCCCACCGTGGCCGCCTGGCTCGGTGAGGGCCCGGGAGCCCGTACCACCCACCGGCTCGCGCCCTGGCGCACCGACTGGTCCAGCCAGACCGGCGCCAGCCAGCTCGGCATCCTGCACGGCTCCAACCACGACATCCCCGCCTTCCGCTGGTACGAGAAGGACACCCGGGAGATCATGGTCTGCAACCGGCCCACCAGCGCCGCCGAACTCCAGCGCCGGGCCATCGAGCACACCGGTGACGGCGGTCTGCTCACCCTGGACGGAGCGAGCCGCGGCAACCTCTTCAGCGGGGGCGCCGAGCAACTGGCCCTGGTGCTCTCCGTGGCCGCGAGGCGAGGCAGGGCGAACCGTTCCCGGGCGGGCTACTTCGCGTACTTCTCCGACCCCGCCAACGCGGTCCGTACCGCGCTGTCCTTCGTCGCCGACGTAGGCCGTGAGATCGGCGAGTCCACCCGGGCCCGGCTGCGGAAGCAGCGGCCCCGGGTCGGCCGCGGCGGGCTCTACCCGTTCATCCGCGCCTTCGCGACCGTCATCGAGCGGGACGTCGTCGTCGCGGCGGTCATCGGGGACATGTTCGCCGGACGCGCCTCGGTCTACGCGGACCTGGTCGCGTACGACGAGGTCGCGCACCATTCCGGGCCGCGCAGCCGGGACGCGGAGAAGGTCCTGCAGCGGCTCGACCGCTCGCTGGCCCTGATCGAGCAGGTCGCCGAGCACGCGCCGCGGGCGTACCGCGTGGTCCTGCTCTCCGACCACGGCCAGAGCCCGGGGGAGACCTTCCACGCCCGTTACGGCCTCGGTCTCGGCGAGCTGGTCCGGGCCGGCTGCGGGCTGCCCGTGCCGCGCAAGGCCCGGCGTACGCACAGCGGCGCCGAGGCCAGGGCGGCGGTGCTGGCCGCGCTGCGCAGGCCCGTGGAGGAGGGCGGCGAGCAGTTCCGGCCGACCCTGCCGCCGTCGGAACCCATCGTGCTGGCGTCCGGGAACCTGGGGCTCGTGTCCTTCCCGGACGTGCCGCACCGGATGAGCCGGGAGGAGATCGACGCGCGGCATCCCGCGCTGCTGACCACGCTCGCGAACCATCCCGGGATCGGGTTCGTGCTCGTGCGCAGCGAGGAGCACGGCGGGCTCGTGCTCGGCGCGCACGGCGCGGCGATTCCGCTGGACGAGCTGGACGACGGCCCGGGGCCGCTCGCGGACTTCGGGGTGGGGGCGGCCGACGCGGTACGCCGTACGCACGCGTTCCCGCATGTCGCGGACATCATGGTGAACTCCTGGTACGACCCCGAGGACGGCGAGGTTCTCGCGTTCGAGGAGCAGATCGGGTCGCACGGGGGGTTGGGCGGGGCCCAGGGGCGGCCCTTCCTGATGTCGCCGCTCACGCTTTCACCTCCGGTGGGGGCGGGGGAGGAGCTGGTCGGCGCCGAGCAGGTGCACCGGGTGCTGCGGCGGTGGTTGCGGGAGGACGACGGTCCGCAGGTGCCGGTGGGTGACGGCGCGCCGCTCGACGACTCACGCTCGGCGTGACGGGTGCGCTTGTGCGCCCGCGCGGGTGAGGCTGCTTCGGCTGCGGGTCGGCGGGGCTCGTTGCGCAGTTCCCCGCGCCCCTTAGGGGTGTGAGCCTGGCGCGGACGGTCGGCTGCGGGCCGGTGGGGGTTGATCGCGCCGTTCCCCGCGCCCCTTAGGGGTGTGAGCCTGGCGCGGACGGTTGGGTGCGGGTCGGTGGGGGCTGGTCGCGCCGTTCCCCGCGCCCCTTGCGGGGCTGGGGTGGCGGCCTAGGGGGAAAGACAGGGGCGCAGCCCCGTCTTTCAGGGGCGCGGGGAACTGCGCGGCCAGCCACGACGTGCCCGCAGGTGGGCGACCGGCCTGCCCTCCCCGCCGGGGAAAATGGGCTGCGGGGGAGGGGCAGGGCCACGCACACTGGGCGTGGCCGAATCCCCGCCCCCCAACCCCCAGGAGCCCGCGTGCAGGCAGCCGTCACCGTCACTCCCGCCCGTGTACCGGAACTACTGCTCGGTCTCGCGACCGTGCGACCCGTGTTCCTCTGGGGCGCCCCCGGCATCGGAAAGTCCTCCCTGGTCAGGGAGTTCGCCGAGTCGCTGGGACTGGAGTGCGTGAGCCTGCTGGGTACGCAGCTGGCCCCGGAGGACCTGATCGGCGTACCGCAGATCCGGGACGGCCGTTCCGTCTTCTGCCCGCCGCAGGCGATCGCCCGCGACGAGCCGTACTGCCTGTTCCTGGACGAGCTGAACGCGGCGACCCCGGACGTCCAGAAGGCCTTCTACTCGCTGATCCTGGACCGCCGCATCGGCGACTACGAGCTGCCCGCGGGCTCGATCGTGATCGGCGCGGGCAACCGCTCGACGGACAACGCCCTCGCCCGCCCCATCGCGTCCGCCCTGGTCAACCGCCTCACGCACGTCCACCTGGAGGTCTCGGCGAAGGACTGGCTGGTGTGGGCGGCGACCAACGACATCCACCCGTGGGTGCTCGACCACCTCACCGACCGCCCCGACCACCTGTGGTCGAAGCCGCCGAAGACCGAGGAGCCGTTCTCCACGCCCCGCTCCTGGCACATGCTCTCCGACGCCCTGCGTTCCTTCGGCCCGACCCTCGACGAGCCGACGCTCAAGGTCATCGCGCACGGCACCCTGACACCCGCGCACGCGGTCGCCTTCTGCGGCTATGTGAAGATCGTCCGCAGCCGTTTCGGCATCGAGGCGATCCTCAAGGGAGAGGCCCGCTGGCCGAACCGCGTCGAGGACCGCGACCTGCTGTACTACCTCGCCGAGTCGTTCCGGGGACGGCTCGTCAAGGAGCTGCCCACCAGCAAGGAGCACGCCTCGGCGAACGGCCGGCAGACCGCGTACCGCGCGAAGTCGCTGCTCGTGCAGCTCGCCGAGATCTCCGTGGAGGTGGCCCAGAGCGTCATCGCCTCGGACGAGGACGGCAACCCCGTACTGCCCGCCTGGTTCCTGGTGGAGGCGGCCCGCGACATGCCCCGGCTGGTGGAGGCCCGCCGGTGACCCGTACGGGCAAGCAGGCGGAGCCCAAGAAGGACCCGGCCGCCGAGGCGTTCGCCGAGGGGATGCGGCTCGTGCGGAGCAACCGCGCCCTCGCCGCCATCGGCTTCAGCGTCTGCCGCCAGGAGGACTGCGAGGAGTCGCCCCGCGACGGGCTCGTCCGCGTCGACTCCGACGGCGTGCTGCACGTCCACCCCAAGCGCCGCGCCCGGCCCGTCGAGTGGGCCTGGGCGGTCGCGCACGCCGCCCTCCACCTCGGCTTCGGACACGTACCGGCGCACAGGACCGTGCGGGAGCAGCCCGACCGCTTCGACCTCGCCGCCCGCTGCGTCGTCGTCAACCGCTTCCTGCTCGGCTTCCCCATCGGCCTGACCCCCGCCGACCTGCCGATGTCGTACCCCGACGGGGACGAGGAGCAGCTCGCCGCGCGCTGGCGCCGCGACGGCGCGGGCATCCCCGCGGTGTACGAGCGCTGCGGTACGGCCGGTGACGAGCCGGACCAGCTGCTCGTGCCGTGGGACACCTGGCGGGGAGGTTCCGCGCCGGACTGGCAGCTCGCCTTCGCCCACGCCCTGACGCGCACGGTGTCCGCCGCGATGGACATGGCGGGCGGCCGGCGCGACTCGATGCGCGGCGGCATCACCCCGCGCCAGCCGTGGGAGCGGGCCCTGAGCTGGTTCGTGTCCTCCTACCCCCTGCTCGGCGGCATCGCGGCCGGCATCACGATCGTCGCGGACGCCGAACTCGCCCACGCGCACGGCATCTCCGTCGCCGCCGTCGACCCGGAGGCCGCCGAGATCTACATCAACCCGCTGCGGCAGTTCGACGACGAGGAATGGCGGTTCGTCCTCGCCCACGAGATGCTGCACGCCGCGCTGCGCCACGGCGACCGCTGCGGCGTCCGCGACCCGTACCTCTTCAACGTCGCCTGCGACTACGTCATCAACTCCTGGCTGACCGAGATGCAGGTCGGCGTGGCGCCCGAAGGGCTGCTGTACGACCAGGAGGTGAAGGACCTGTCCGCCGAGGAGGTCTACGACCGGCTCGCCACCGACCTGCGCCGCCACCGGCGCCTCGCCACCCTGCGCGGCAAGGGCGTCGGAGACATTCTCGGTGGCCCTCTCGGCTCGCCCCGCGACTACGTCGACCTCGACGAGTTCTACCGCCGCGGCCTCGCCCGCGGCCTCGACCTGCACGAGCGGCAGGAGCGCGGCTACCTGCCCGGCGGGCTCGTCGAGGACATCCGCGCGCTCAGCCATCCGCCGCTGCCGTGGGACGCTCAACTGGCGCGCTGGTTCGACGAGTTCGTGCCGCGCCCCGAGCCGCTGCGCACCTACGCCCGTCCGTCCCGCCGACAGGCCGCCACCCCGGACATCCCGCGCGCCGGACGGTACTTCCCGCCCGAGGAGATCTCCCGCTGCACCTTCGGCGTGGTCCTCGACACCTCCGGTTCCATGGACCGCACCCTGCTCGGCAAGGCACTGGGTGCGATCGCCTCGTACGCCGAGGCCAGGGACGTACCGGCGGCGCGGGTCGTGTTCTGCGACGCGGCACCGCACGACGCGGGCTTCGTCCCGGTCACGGAGATCGCCGGGCGGGTACGCGTCCACGGCCGGGGCGGCACGATCCTGCAGCCGGGTGTCGACCTCCTGCACCGGGCGAAGGACTTCCCGCCGGGTGCCCCGGTCCTGGTCATCACCGACGGCTGGTGCGATGTGCTGCGGGTCCGCCGCGAGCACGCCTATCTGATTCCGCAGGGCGCGTCCCTGCCGTTCACCGCGCGGGGACCGGTCTTTCGCGTGCGCTGAGCCCGACGGTGACCCGAGTGTGATCGGATGGTGCCACGGACCCGGAACCGGGACCTCGTCGAAAGGGAATCATCGTGGCAACAACGCGCTCCGCACACACCGTCTGGGAAGGCAACCTGCTTGAGGGCAACGGCGTCGTCACCTTCGACTCCTCCGGCATCGGCGAGCAGCCGGTGTCGTGGCCGTCGCGCTCCGAGAAGGCGAACGGCAAGACCAGCCCGGAGGAGCTGATCGCCGCCGCCCACTCCAGCTGCTTCTCCATGGCGCTCTCGCACGGCCTCGCCGGCGCCGGCACCCCGCCCACCAAGCTCACCACCTCCGCGGACGTCACGTTCCAGCCGGGTGAGGGCATCACGGGCATCCACCTCACCGTGGAGGGCACCGTGCCGGGCCTCGACGAGAACGGCTTCGTCGCCGCCGCCGAGGACGCCAAGAAGAACTGCCCGGTCAGCCAGGCGCTGACGGGCACGACGATCACGCTGACGGCGAAGCTCGCCTGACACCCAGCCGTTCCGGAACACCGGCACACCGCGCTTGAGACGATGCCGCGCCCCGTGCGAGGGGGCGCGGCATCGTCATGTCCGGCCAGGTCCGGGGTACTTGCCCCATTGACAGCATCGCACTCAAGTTTTGTGATGGAACGCGGTGATGGAACGCGGCAAGACCTGGGCGGAAGGGGACGGACATGGCACGTGCGGTCGGGATCGACCTCGGTACCACGAACTCGGTGGTCGCCGTACTGGAAGGGGGTGAGCCCACGGTCGTCGCCAACGCGGAGGGCGCGCGCACCACCCCCTCGGTGGTGGCGTTCGCCAAGAACGGTGAGGTGCTCGTCGGGGAGGTCGCCAAACGGCAGGCCGTGACGAACATCGAGCGCACCGCGCGCTCCGTCAAACGCCATATGGGGGACCCGGGTTGGCGGTTCCCCGGCAGCGACGGCGGCACGATCGACGGCACCCGCTACCGCGCGCAGGAACTCTCCGCGCGCGTGCTGCAGAAACTGAAGCGGGACGCCGAGGCGTATCTCGGCGAGGACGTCACGGAAGCCGTGATCACCGTGCCCGCCTACTTCGACGACACCCAGCGCCAGGCCACCAAGGAGGCCGGCGAGATCGCGGGCCTGAGCGTGCTGCGGATCATCAACGAGCCGACGGCCGCGGCGCTGGCGTACGGACTGGACCGCGGTGAGGAGCAGACCGTCCTCGTCTTCGACCTGGGCGGCGGCACGTTCGACGTGTCCCTCCTGGAGATCGGCGACGGGGTCATCGAGGTCAAGGCCACCAACGGGGACACCCAACTGGGCGGCGACGACTGGGACCAGCGGGTCGTCGAGCACCTCGTCAAACGCTTCAAGGGCCAGTACGGCATCGACCTCGCCCAGGACAAGATGGCGCTCCAGCGGCTGCGGGAGGGCGCGGAGAAGGCCAAGATCGAGCTGTCCTCGTCCACCGAGACGACCGTCAACCTGCCCTACATCACCGCGACCGGCGACGGCCCGCTGCACCTCGACGAGAAGCTGACGCGCGCTCAGTTCCAGGAGCTGACGGCCGACTTGCTCGAACGCTGCAAGGCGCCCTTCCACCAGGCGGTCAAGGACGCCGGGGTGAAGCTCTCCGCGGTCGACCACGTCATCCTCGTCGGCGGCTCCACCCGGATGCCCGCGGTGACCGAGGTGGTCAAGGAACTCACCGGCAAGGACCCGCACAAGGGCGTCAACCCGGACGAGGTCGTGGCGCTCGGCGCGGCGCTCCAGGCGGGCGTCATCCGCGGCGACGTGAAGGACGTCCTCCTCCTCGACGTCACCCCGCTGTCCCTCGGCATCGAGACCAAGGGCGGCATCATGACCAAGCTCATCGAACGCAACACGACCATTCCCACCCGGCGTTCGGAGATCTTCACCACCGCCACGGACAACCAGCCGTCCGTCGGCATCCAGGTCTTCCAGGGCGAACGCGACATCGCCGCCTACAACAAGAAACTGGGCGTCTTCGACCTCACCGGGCTGCCGCCCTCGCCGCGCGGGCTGCCGCAGATCGAGGTCGCCTTCGACATCGACGCCAACGGAATCATGCATGTCTCGGCGAAGGACCTCGCCACCGGCCGCGAGCAGAAGATGACCGTCACGGGTGGTTCCGCGCTCGCCAAGGACGACATCGACCGCATGATGCGCGAGGCCGAGCAGTACGCCGACGAGGACCGCAGGCGCCGCGAGGCCGCCGAGACCCGCAACCAGGCCGAGCAACTCGTCTACCAGACAGAGAAGTTCATCCGCGACAACGAGGAGCGGATCCCGGCGGACATCAAGACGGAGGTCGAGGCCGCGATCGCCGAGCTCCAGACGCTCCTGAACGACCGGGACGGCACCGACACGAACACCCTGCGCACCGGCGCCGAGAAACTGGCCACCGTCAGTCAGAAGATGGGCCAGGCCATGTACGCCCAGGCCCAGCAGTCACCCCCACAGGACCAGCCGCCCGGCACGGAACAGCCCACCCCACCGGACGAGGAGACGGTGGTGGACGCGGAAATAGTCGACGAGGACCCCAAGAACACAGAAAAGAAGGACACCCCGACCTGACAGCCAGGGCTCAGCCCCACTACCTAGGGGCGCGGGGAACTGCGCGCTCAGCCCAGGACGACCGTCAGCCGAAAAACAAGCCCCCAAGCCCCCCCGGGCGGGCAAAGCGCACCCTCAAAAATCCGCCCGGCGCGCCAGAATCATCTCCCTGGTCCGCCGGGCGGAGGCCACCCCCGTGGCCATATGGTCGAGCACCTCCAGATGCGCGGCCACTTCCTTGCGGGAGTCCAGGTACAGCGCCCCGGTCAGATACTCCGTGTACACCATGTCCGGCAACTCCGGCTCCGCGAACCGGAACAGCACGAAGGGCGCGTACGTCCCCGGATGGGGCCCCGCCGAGAACTCGGCGATCTGCAGCGTGATGTGGTCGTTCTCGACGGCCGCGAGGAGATGGTCCAGCTGGTCGGCCATCACCTCGGAACGGATGCTGACCGGCCGCTGCAGGACCGTTTCCTCCATGATCACCCACAGATGCGGCGGACGTTCCCCCGTGAGCAGCTTCTGCCGCGCCATCCGCAGGGACACATGGCGTTCGATCTCCTCGGTCCCCGTCTGCCCGACCGTGCCCGCCTCCAGGACGGCCCGGGCGTAGTCCTCGGTCTGCAGCAGCCCCGGCACGAAGTGCGGCTCGTACGACCGGATGATCGAGGCGGCGCCCTCCAGGCTCACGTACAGGCTGAACCAGTCCGGCAGGACGTCGTGGTAGCGCTGCCACCAGCCGGGCTCGTTCGCCTCCTCGACCAGCCGCACGAAGGACGCCGTCTCCTCGTCGCCCACGCCGTACGTCGACAGGAGCACCTGGACGTACGGGATCTTCAGCGCGACCTCGGCCATCTCCATCCGCCGGACGGTCGCGGGCGCCACCCGCAGGATCCGCGCGGCCTCGTCCCGCTTCAGACCGGACGCCTCACGCAGCTCCTGGAGCCGTCTGCCCAGTACCACCTGCCCCACGGTCGGGGCGGGCCGCCTCTCACTCACGCTGCGCCTCCCCGAGCCCCGAACATGGCGAGAAGTGTGCCACGTTCCCGCGAAAGCCTCACCGGATCCCCTCATCCTGCCCGGTGTGTCGGCATGGGGGTCGTACCGGCGGTGTGGCCGGTGGGGGCTTGGCGCGCAGTTCCCCGCGCCCCTGAAGGGCGAAAAGCAGGGGCGCAGCCCCGTTTTGGGGGGCGCGGGGAACTGCGCGACCAGCCCCCACCGGCCCGCCAGAAGGACCGACGACCCGCGGCCTGAAAAGGCGTCACGACATCAGCGAGTGCAGATACTTCCCCGTCGCCGGGTCGGCGGGAAGCAGCGTCTCGATCGCCAGCTCGGCGACCGTCACATCCATCGGTGTGTTGAACGTGGAGATGGACGAGATGAAGGACAGCACCCGCCCCTCGTGCTCGATCCGCAGCGGCAGCGCGAAGTAGGGGACGGGCTCGGCGGACTCCTCGTCGAGCGGGGCGTCGTGAGGGGCGGCGGGCGGAGCCGGATAGGCGGCGACCTCCTCGTACAGCGCGCGCAACGGCTGTGAGCGGCGCAGGGCGATGTCCCGTTCCATCTGGGCCAGCAGATGTCCGCGCCACTCGCGCAGATTGCGGATCCTGGGCGCCAGTCCCTCCGGGTGCAGGGTCAGCCGCATCGCGTTCAGCGGCGGGGCGAGCAGCTTCTCGGGGACGCCGCCCAGCAGCATCAGGATGCCCTGGTTGGCGGCGACCACGTCGTACGTGGCGTCCACGACCAGCGCCGGATAGGGCTCGTAGCCCCGGATCAGCCGCTCCACCCCCTCCCGCAGCGCGTCCAGCGCCGGATCGTCCAGCGGGGTCTCCGGATAGCGGGGCGCGTAACCGGCCGCCAGCAGAAGGGAGTTGCGGTCCCGCACCGGTACGTCCAGGTGCTCGGCGAGCCGCAGCACCATCTCCTCGCTCGGCCGGGAGCGGCCCGTCTCGATGAAGCTGATGTGCCGCGCCGACGACCCCGCCCGTAGCGCCAGCTCCAGCTGACTCACCCGGCGCTGCTCCCGCCAGCCGCGCAGCAGCGGACCGACTCCCTCGGCGGCGGAGGCGCCGCCCCGCGCACCGGTGGACACGCTTACGGACCCGGAGGTGTACGCGGCGCTGGTCATGCCCCGACCGTAGTCGACACGCCCGCACGGGGCGACGCCCGGCCAGGAGGCCGAATGCCGACCTCGCTGCCCGCCGGGACCCGCCTGACCAGGGACGGGGGAGCGGGACTGTGGCAGGCTGAGGAGATCCGGACGCCATGGAAGGAGCGCGGTCATGCCCCTGGAACCGTTGTCGCAGAAGGAGATCGAGGACCGGCTCGCGGAACTGCCCGGCTGGTCCCTGGACGGAGAGAGAATCTCCCGTACCTACCGGCTGGACTCGCACTTCGCCGCGGCCGCCCTGGTCGTCCACATCGCCCAGGTGCAGGACGAACAGGACCACCACTCGGACCTCACGCTCGGCTACGACACCGTCCTGCTCACCGTGAACACGCACAGCGTGGGCGGCGCCGTCACCGAGAAGGACTTCGCGCTGGCCGGCCGGGTCGAGGAGCTGAGCACCGGGCACGGCGCGCGGTGAGCACGCTGGTCTTCGACTACGACGAGGAGGCCGAGCGGTACGACGCGCTGCGGGGCGGCGAACCCCGTGCCGAGGCGGCCGCCGACGCCGTCCTCGGGCTGCTGCCCGACGGAACCCGCACTCTCCTGGACGTCGCCTGCGGCACCGGTACCGTGACCCGCCGCCTCCTGGCGGCCGGCCTCGACGTGACGGGCGCCGACGCCGCGTACGGCATGCTGAGCCGGGCCGCGGAGCGGGTGCCGGGCCGTGTCGTACTCGCCGACGCCCGCCGACTGCCCTTCCCCGACGCCTCGTTCGACGCCGTCTCGGCGATCTGGCTGCTGCACCTCCTGGACGACGCCGAACTGGTCGTCGCCGAGGCGGCCCGGGTGCTGCGGCCCGGCGGCGTCCTCGTCACGACCGTCGACAAGGCGGCCTCGCACGACGTGGGCAGCGACATCGACACCGTGATGGCGCCGCGTCCCCGCCGCGCGGCCCGGGACCGCGCGGACCTCGTGGCGTCGTACGCGGGTCGGCACGGGCTCCTGCCGGCGGGCCGGGCGGGCTTTCGTGGCCGCGGTCAGGGGCGGACCCCGCGCCAGGCGGCTGCCGACGTGCGCCGGGGCTGGTACACGTTGCTGACGCCAGGCATGTCCCTCACCGAACAGCTGGCATCCCGCCTGGAACAACTCCCGAACCAGCAAGTCCCCCGCCCGGAACCCCACTTCAAACTCCGAGCATTCCAAAACCCGGGACCACCCTTGTAGGGGCGCGAGCAACCCGGGCCGTCCCGCGCTCGACATCCAGGCCCGACCCCCACCCCCTGGGGGCGCGAGGAACGGCGCGAGCAACCCGGGACGTCCTGCAGCCGACTTCCAGGCCCGACCCCCACCCCCCTAGGGGCGCGGGGAACTGCGCGGCCAACCCCCACCCACCCGCAGTCGCCATCGGGGGGACGCCCCCACCCCCTGCGCGAGCGCCCCCCACGGCCTGCGGTCGGCACCTGCGCCGCGCCCCTAAGAGGGTGGCTCTCCGGGCCCGGGTGTCGACTGCGGGTGGGTGGGGGTTGCTCGCGCAGTTCCCCGCGCCCCTAGGGGGTGGGGCTTCGGGTCCGAGTGTCGGCCGCGGGCTGTCGGGGGTTGCTCGCGCAGTTCCTCGCGCCCCTAGGGGGTGGGGGCTCGGGTCCGGGTGTCGGCCGCGGGCTGTCGGGGGTTGGCCGCGCAGTTCCCCGCGCCCCCTAAGCCGCGGGCAAGCCGACCCCCCGACCCCCCGTCGTCCCCCCGCGCAGCCGATCGGCCAGATAGCCGTCGAGGTCGGGTACGGAAGGCGCAAGCACATGCCGCACCCACGCATCACGTTCGTGCAGCACCGGCGGCAATTCCCAGACGCAGCCGATCCACGGCCGGTCCAGCGTGATGAAGTGTGTCGGGTCGCGGTCCGGACAACCGAGCACGGGCTGCCCCGCCGTGGCGCCCCCGAAGTGCAGGACGTTGTCCCACACCCAGCTGTACGCGTTGAGGTAGGCGCCGTCGTCACCGCCCCGGTGCAGCACGACGAACGTGGCGGGCGGCGTACCGTCCGCCTCCGGAAGCAGCTTCGGCAGCATCGCGTACGCCGCCTCCTCCACCTCGGGCGCGATGCCCGCCGGGTCGGCCGTGACGTGGTAGCGCTTGATCCACCGGCCCGCCACCTCGATGGGCGGCGGCACGGTCAGCAGTTTCTCCGCGAAGGTCATGGAGGGGACGCTAGGGCCGCTTCACTGACACCTTCTGTCAGTGGAGTGTCCGCCGGTGCGGTGTCGGCGGTGCCTGCCATTCTGGGGCGATGAAGTCGGCCCGCCTCGTCTCGATCCTCCTGCTGCTCCAGACCAGGGGCCGGATGACCGCCGCCGCCCTCGCGGAGGAGCTGGAGGTCTCGGTGCGCACGGTCTACCGGGACGTCGAGGCGCTGAGCGAGGCCGGTGTCCCGCTGTACGGCGACGCGGGTCACGCGGGCGGCTACCGGCTCCTCGACGGCTACCGCACCCGGCTGACCGGCCTCACCGCGGGCGAGGCCGAGGCCCTGTTCCTCGCGGGTGCCCCGGGCCCGGCCGCCGAGCTGGGACTCGGCCCGCTGCTGGCCGCCGCCCAGCTCAAGGTACGTGCCGCACTGCCGAGCGAGCTGCGCGAGCACGCCGACCGCGTCAGCGGCCGCTTCCACCTGGACGCGCCGGGCTGGTACGCGGGCACCGGCGACGGAGCCGCTCTGTACCTGCCCGCCGTCGCCGACGCCGTCTGGAACAGCAGGGTCCTGCACGTCCTGTACCGCCGCTGGCGCGAGCCGACCGACGTACGGCGCCGCCTGGAACCGTACGGCCTGGTCCTCAAGGCGGGCCGCTGGTACGTCGTCGCGGGCCCGGGACCGCGTACGTTCCGGGTCGACCAGATCCTCGAACTCGTCGCTGGGGACGAGGAGTTCAGCCGTCCCGACGCGTTCGACCTCGGCGCGTACTGGGCCGCGTACCAGCGTGACTTCCATGACCGGCTGCACCGGGCGGAGGCGGTGGTCAGGCTCGCCCCCGGCACCCGCCTCTCCGGCCCGGCGGGTGACGCCGTGCGCGTCAACGGCGTACCGGACGAGGGGGGTTGGACCCGGGCCACCGTCCCCATCGAGTCCGTCGAGCACGCCCACGCCGAGTTCCTGCGGCTCGGCACGGGTGTGGAGGTGCTGGCACCGCCCGAACTGCGCGAACGCATCGCGGCGACGGTCGCCGCGCTCGCCCACACCTACACGTAGAGAGCGCTTACCGAATCACGGCAACCCCCCTGCCCCCAGCGGCAACTGAGGTGACAGAACCCGTCTGCCCCCTCCCAGGGAGGTACCCCACCGTGCAGCACCCGCATCGCAGACGCAGCAGGACCCGTCTCCTCCTCTCCACCGTGCTTGCCGGCGCCCTCGCCGCCGCCGGACTCACCACGCTCACCGCCACACCCGCCGAGGCCGCGACGGCCCGCCAGGTCGAGAAGCTCGACCGGGGTGTCGTCAGCGTCCACACCGACGCGGGCAACCTGGTCAGCTGGCGCTGGCTCGGCACCGACCCGAACGACGTGTCGTTCAACGTCTACCGGGCGGGTACGAAGGTCAACTCGACCCCGATCACCGGCTCGACGAACTACTTCCACTCCGCCGGACCCGCCCAGGCCGACTACACGGTCCGCGCGATCGTGGGAGGTGTCGAGCAGGCCGACTCCGTGCACGCGATCCAGTTCCGCACCGGCTACAAGGACGTACCGATCAGCCCGCCCGCCGGCGGCACCACCCCCGACGGTGTCGCGTACACCTACGAGGCCAACGACGCCTCGGTCGGCGACCTCGACGGCGACGGCGCGCTCGACTTCGTCCTGAAGTGGCAGCCCACCAACGCCAAGGACAACTCCCAGTCCGGCTACACCGGCAACACGATCATCGACGGGATCAAGCTCGACGGCACCCGGCTGTGGCGCGTCGACCTCGGCCGGAACATCCGCTCGGGCGCGCACTACACCCAGTTCCAGGTGTACGACTACGACGGCGACGGCAAGGCCGAGGTGGCCGCGAAGACCGCCGACGCGACGGTCGACGGAACGGGCGCGGTCATCGGCAGTTCTTCCGCCGACTACCGCAACTCCAGCGGATACGTCCTCTCCGGGCCCGAGTACCTGACCATGTTCAATGGCCAGACCGGCAAGGCGATGGGGACGGTGGACTACGTCCCGGCGCGCGGCACGGTCTCGTCGTGGGGCGACTCGTACGGCAACCGCGTGGACCGCTTCCTCGCGGGCACCGCCTATCTCGACGGCGCCCGGCCCTCGCTCATCATGGCGCGCGGCTACTACACGCGCTCGGTGATCGCGGCCTGGGACTGGCGGGGCGGCGCGTTCACCCGCCGCTGGACCTTCGACACCAACTCGTCGACCAACACCGGCAAGGGCTACGACGGCCAGGGCTCGCACAGCCTGTCGGTCGGGGACGTCGACAACGACGGCAAGGACGAGATCGTCTACGGGGCGATGGCCGTCGACGACAACGGCAACGGCCTGTGGACGACGAAGACCGGGCACGGCGACGCCCAGCATCTGGGCGACCTCGACCCGGGGACCTCGGGCCTCGAATACTTCAAGGTCTCCGAATCCGCTTCACAGCCCGCCGAGCTGTACATCAACCCGGCGAACGGCGCGATCCGCTGGCAGCTCGCCGCCTGCTGCGACAACGGCAGGGGAGTGGCCGGGGACATCTACGCGGGCAACGACGGCGCCGAGGTGTGGTCCGCCTCCGACACCAACATCCGGGACGAGGCCGGCGCCACCAAGGGCCGCGAGCCGTCCTCCGTCAACTTCCTGTCCTGGTGGGACGGCGACACCACGCGCGAACTCCTCGACGGCACCCACATCGACAAGTACGGCACCTCGTCCGACACCCGCCTGCTGACCGGCGCCTCCGTCCACTCCAACAACGGCACCAAGGCGACGCCGGCCCTCTCCGGCGACCTCTTCGGCGACTGGCGCGAGGAGGTCGTCTGGGCGACGAGCGACAACACGGCCCTGCGCATCTACTCGACCCCGACGGAAACCACCACGAAGATCACGACCCTGCTCCACGACACGATGTACCGCACGGGCATCGCCTGGCAGAACACCGCCTACAACCAGCCCCCGCACCCCAGCTTCTTCATCGGCAACGGCATGCCGACGGCACCACGACCGACGGTGTACACGCCGTGACCGCCGTGACCTGCTGAAACGGGTTCCGGAGACAGGAGAGGGGCGGCCACCCCGGCCAGTGGGACGGCCGCCCCTCCACCGGTGATCAGCGCAGTCCGGCGAACAGGTCCTTCTCCGGCAGGGCCGCGCCGGTGGTGTCCTTCACGCGCACGAAGGTCTCCATGCCCATGAACTCGCCGAACCTCTCCTTGCCCATCTTGAGGAAGAAGATGTTCTCGCCCTGGCTGGCGTGCGCGGCCAGCGAGTCGAACTTCTGGCCGCTGAACGCGGTGGTGTCCACCCATGTGGTGATCTCGTCGTCGGGGAGGCCGATCTTGGCCATCTCGGCGACCTGGGCGGGATCCGGCTCCGGCATGTCCGGGTGGAACTCGCGCATGATCTCGCCGAACCGCTGCATCGTCGAGCGGGGCATCGTGGTCCAGTACACCTTCGGCGTCAGCTCGGTCAGCTCCAGCGCCGCCATCGTGATGCGGTGGGCCTGGATGTGGTCGGGGTGGCCGTAGAAGCCGTTCTCGTCGTAGGTGACGACCACATCGGGCCGGTAGTGCCGCATGAGGTCCGCGAGCCGGGCCGCGCCCTCCTCCACGGGGGTCTGCCAGAAGGATCCGGGGGCGTCGTTGCTCGGCCAGCCCATCATTCCGGAGTCGGCGTAGTCCAGCGTCTCCAGATCGCTGATCTTCAGGACGTCGCAGCTCGCCAGAAGCTCCTGCCGGCGCATCGCGACGACCGCCGCCGGGTCGTGTCCGGGATCGCCCGGCTTGACACCTCCCGGCCCGTCTCCGCAACCGCCGTCGGTACAGGTCACGAGTACCGTGCGGATTCCTTCCGCCGCATACTGCGCGAGGATCCCGCCGGTGCTGGTGGCCTCGTCGTCGGGGTGGGCGTGCACAGCCATGATCGTCAAGGGCCGGTCGGTCATGAAAAAGATCCTTCTGCAGAGTTGCATCCTGGTCCGAGGCAGGGGCGGGTCACGCCGGTGCCTCGGTCGATGCAACAGTGTCGACCGCACCGCCTGTTCCCGGCACGGCCGCCCGGCCTTCGAGGCACGGCAGCACAAGGAGGGCGCGGACCGCGTGGGGTCCGCGCCCTCCCGTTCGTCCCGCCCGGGGGTCAGGTCACCGAGCAGGACTGGTCACCGAGCTTGAACGCCGTCGGCTTGGTGTTCGATCCCGACCAGCTGCCCGTGAAGCCGAAAGCCACGGACGAACCGGCCGCCACGTTCGCGTTCCAGCTCACGTTCTTCGTTGTGACGGCCGCTCCGGATTGGGTCGACTCCGCGTTCCACGCCTGGGTGACGCTCTGCCCGTCGGCGAAGGACCAGCCGAGCGACCACCCGGTCCACGCGGTCGTGCCGGTGTTGGCGAGCTGCACGTCCGCCTGGAAGCCGCCCGACCACTGGTTGGTGATCTTGTATGTGACCGCGCAGGCCCCGGTCGGCGTCGGATCCGTACCGCCGCCCCCGCCCCCGCCGCCAGCGTCGGACGAGTCGCCGTAGATCACACCGCGCCCGTTCGTCGACACGTACACGCGCCCGTAGACGCGCGGATCGCCGGTGATGGCGGCGCCCGTCCAGCCCCACTGATGGGCGTCGTCGTTGATACGGGTCCAGGTGGCGCCCTTGTCCGTGGAGCGGAAGATGCCCCGCACACCGCCGATCTTCGCGCTGGTGTAGAGCGTCTGGTACGAGGCCCCGGTCGCCGCCTTGCCGAAGCCGATGGTGTCCGCCTGCTCGACGTTCGACAGCTTGGTGAAGGTCGCGCCGGAGTCCGTGGAGTGCCACAGCCCGTACGCGCCGTCGCTCGCCCCGCCCGCCAGCCAGACGTCACCCTTCACCCCGGGCAGCGCCTTGAACCGTACGCTGTCGCCGCTCGGCAGTCCGGTCGCGGAGGAGGCGGTGAAGGTCGCGCCGCCGTCCGAACTCACATAGAACTTGCCGGACTTGAAGCCGTAGAACGTCTTCGGATCGACCCGGTCGGACTCCACGACCGCGTCGGCCGGGATGCCGCTCGACGCCGTCCACGACGTACCGAACCCGGTCGCGTAGTGCACGCCCGCGCCCGCCGGGCTCCACACGAACCGGCTGCCGTCCGAGGCCGAGGCGACCGTGCCGCCGCCGCTCACCCCCGAAGGGTCCGTGCCGGCGAACCAGTTGGCGCCGTTGTCCGTCGAGAACGCCACGTGCGGACCGGAGTCCAGGTTGCCCGCCCGCACCACGATGCCCGGGTTGGACTCCGCGAAGTCGAGGCTCGTCGTGCTGGTGAAGTTCGGTGAGGTGAACATCATCGAGGGAACTTTGGTGAGGTCCGTGTGCCGGAAGCCGCCGATGTCACCCAGGGCGCTGAGGAGTTGGGCGCCGCCGGACGGGGGAGCGGCCAGGTCGTTCACGGCCGTCTCCTCCAGCCCCTGCACCATCGGCTTGACGGTGAACTGGCCGCCGCTGTCCCACTGGCCCAGGTTCTCGGTCCCGTAGATCGTCGCGCCCGTCCCGTACATCATCCGGGCCGAGTTGAACGGATCGATCTCCAACGCCTCGGTCATCCAGCCCAGTTTGGGCGTCTGCTCGGGCGGCGACGGATTGGCGCCCCAGGTCAGCCAGGGCGAGGACGACACGTCCATGGTGAAGCGGTTCGAGCGGTTGGGGTACGACGTGTAGTCCCACGCCTTCGTCCAGGTCCCGCCGCTGTCGGTGGAGCGGAAGATCTGGGTGTCGGGCCACCACGAGCTGTACGCGGTCGCCATCACCGTGCCCGGCTTCTGCCGGTCGACGGTCAGGCCGCTGAAGCCGTAGTAGGTGTCGGCCTCCGCGACCGGGCTGATGTCCGTCCAGGCGCCGGTCGCCGTCGTGTACCGCCAGATCCGGCCCTTGCCGCCGTCGTACGGCCCGCCCTTGTCGCTGTACGCGAGATAGAGATAGCCGTTCGTCGCGTCCAGGACGCCCTTGTGGGCCAGGTAGCCGGTGGGCTGTCCGGCGATCCGGGACCAGGTCGCGCCCGCGTCGGTCGAGCGGTAGACGGCGTTGTCCTTGTCGGCGACCCCGACGTAGATGTTCTTGGTGGCGTCGGTGCCGGTGCTGCTCGACTCGTCGAAGGTGACCCAGGCGATGCCCTGGTTGTCGGAGGCGTACCCGCTGGTGTCGGTCGCGTCCTGGACGTAGTTGCCGACGTTCGGGAAGTTCGTCACCTGCGACCAGGAGGCCCCGGAGTCGGTGGATCGCCACAGCCCCTTGCCGCTCGGCGCGCCCAGGTACAGCACGCTGTTCCTGTGGGGGTCGACGGCGAGCCGCTCACCCATGCCGCGTCCGGGCATGTTCCCGCCCAGCTTGAACGGCAGATCGGCCTTCAGCCAGGTCGCGCCCCGGTCGGAGGACCTGAGCACGGCCCCGTTCCCCGGGTCCCAGCTGTTCGTGTACGTGCCGACGGCAGCGTACACCTTGCTGGGCGCCACCGGGTCGGAGGCGAGGCTCACGACTCCGGTGTGCCCCCACCGGTCCCAGCCGACCGAGTCGAGCAGCGGCGTCCAGCTCTTCGACGCCTCCTGCCAGCGATAGGCGCCGCCGATGTCGGTGCGGGCGTACGCGAGATTCTTCTCGGACCGGTTGAACACGATCCCGGGGACGAAGCCGCCCCCGTCGATACGGGCGTTCTTCCAGGTATAGGTGTCGGCGGCGATGGACACCGCCGAACCCTTCTCGACGGGCTGCGCGGCGAGCGCGGGAGGCGCACCGGCGAGCAGCCCGGCGGCGAGCCCGAGCACAGCGGTCAGGACGGGGGTTCTTCGCACGGTGACCCTCTCCTTGCGTGGGGGGAGGTGGGGGAGACGTGAAAGGCCGGGCGGCCCCCAGTGCGGTTGGGGACCGCCCACGGCACGTTGTGTCACGCCCCGAGCCCCGTCTCTTTTAGGGGCGCGGGGAACTGCGCGACCAGCCACGGACAAGCCGCAGCCGACGTACCGACCTTCCCGCGGAGCGAACTGCGGGGCTTATTCGAGAAGCTCCGCGTAAGAGCCCATGGCGAGGGCGATATCCGCCTGGGCCCAGAACCGGTGATACGTGAAAGAGGGCGCGGCCCCGCCGGCCAGATACGCCTCGATCTTCGACCAAGCCGGATCGTCCTCGTAGAACGACCGGATCGAGTCGAACGTCGACGACGAGTTCACGGCGTCCCCGTTCGGCATCGTGCCGCTCCACCCGCTCGGCACGTACACCGAGTCGTCGAACCGGTTGTAGTCGGCCCGCGTCTCCGGCACCGCGACACCCAGCGCGTCCTGGTTGTTCGCCCACATGCCGTCGAGCAGCGCCTTCGCCGTGGTCTTCGCCTCGGTGTCACCGGACCGGTCCGCGTAGTACGTCAGGGTCTTGGCGTACGCGGCCGCCACCCCGACGTCGTTCGTGTAGTCGGCGACGGTGACATGAAGTCCCGTGTTGGCACCGGGACTCGACGCGTTCCAGGTGTCCGGCTTGCCCGACCACTGGAGCGTGCTCGGGATCCGGAAGGTGCCGTCAGGGTTGACCGTGGTGTTGGCCAGCGCCCAGTCGACCCACTTGTCGAGGACGGTCTTCGCGTCCGCGTTGCCCGTCTGCTGGTAGTACTCGGCGACCCGCTCCATCGACCACGCCTGGAAGCCGAACCACTGGTTGGACGGCGGGTCGTGGTAGACGGGCTTCTCGTCGTAGTACATGCCGTAGAAGGTCGGCGTCCCGGAGGGCGGTGTCGCGTAGCGGCCCTGCCAGCTGTTGGTGGCGCCGCCCGCGATGGCTCCCTCGCTGGACTGCAGCCACCGGTAGAACTCCAGTTGCCGGCCCAGGGACTTGGCCCAGTCCGCCTGCCCTGTCGCCGACTTGGGCTTCAGGTCGGCGTACGAGCTGAGCGCGTACGCCGCGAGGGGGTTCTGGTAGCCGCCGTGGGTGTGGCTGGAGCCGATGCGCCAGGCCCAGCCCGCCGAGGCGTCGGTCGCGCCGCCCCACGCGTAGTACCAGTTCAGCAGGTAGTGCGAGGCGTCCTTGCCGGTGCCCGCCGGGCAGGTCGACGGACCCACACAGTTGCCGATCTTCTTGAAGTACTTGTCGTACATCGAGTAGCGGAGATAGTCACCCATCTTCGCCGCCTTGCCGACGGTCGCGGACACGTCCGCGCCCTTGCCCTGCGCCTCGGCCCAGATGTCCGCCCAGTACGCGGCCTGCACGGCCCGCGCGTCGGCGTCGGGGGCGTTGGTGAACTTCCACTGCTTGGCGTACGAGGCGTCCTTGGTGAACAGGTCCAAGTACCCGTTCGTACCGCCGTACTTGAAGGCGTCGCAGGTCGGCTGCGGCACCGTCTCCCACACCGACTCCTGCGCACCGCGCTGGAAGGTGTTGATGTACGAGGGGCCGGTGTCGGCCGGGCCCGCCTCGCACTTGCCCGGCGAGTTGCCGTACCCGTAGACGTTGTCCACGTCCTGCAGCCAGTGCATGCCGTACACGTCGTCCGTGCCGTACGCGCTCTTCAGCTCCGCCGCGATCGGGTCCGGGCCGACCGAGATCCCCGAGTCGAGCTGCGCCGGGTACTCGTTCGGCGTGTCCAGCTCGGGTGCGTACGTCGCCGGCTTCGAGGCGTTGTAGAACGAGTTGGTCGGCTGGTCGGCGTGCGTGGGGATCATGAACTTCTCCATGATGTCCCAGGCGCCGTTGAACTTCGACCAGTCGCCCGTGACCTTGCCGTACATGGCCTGCAGCCACAGCAGATAGCTGTACGCCTCGGACGTCGTCTCATGCCCGTGGTCGGGCGCCTCGACGATCAGGGTCTCCACCGAGTGGTACGGGATGCCCTCCGGCGAGAAGTAGCCGTTCGCCGGGTTGGTGATCTTCCCGTAGAGGTCCAGGAAGCGGGCGTCGTACTCCTTCGACGCGGCGAGCTGGGTGACGGTCACCGACGCCTTGGCGTGCCCGGTGGCCGTCGAGTCGAAGACGGCCGAGCCGGTGCCCGTGGCATTGGCGGTGACGGTCACCTTCTGGGCCGTGGCCCAGTTCGACGGGGTGAAGGTCAGCGACGCCCCGCCGGTGACGGACAGCCCCGTGTTGCCGCTCGCGCGAGCGGTCGACACGGTCACGTTCGCCGAGGGCTGGGTCGAGAGCTTGACGTCGTACGTGCCCGTCTTGCCCTGCTGGACGCCGAGTTGGGTCGGTGAGACCACCACCGCGGGACCCGAGGCGACCGTGATGCCCACCGGAGTTGACTCGGCGGAGGCGCCCAGACTGTCGTACGCCTTCGCCAGCAACGAATGACTGCCCACGGTCAATCCCGTGGCCGAGAGCGAGTACGGCGAGCTGGTGTCGGTGCCCAGCAGGGTCGTGTCGTCGTAGAACTCGACCTTGCTGATCGTGGCGCCGTCCGCCGCCGCGGCCGTCGCGGCGAGCGGGACCGCCGTCCCCTGGGAGTACACGGCACCCGCCGCGGGGCTGGTCAGCACCGTGATCGGCGGCTGATGGGCGCCGGCGCAGGTCGTGCCGTTGATGGCGAAGGAGGTGGGCGCGGTGTTGGTGCCGCTGTAGGTGAACTGGGCGCCGGTCGTGACGGCAGCCCCGACCGCGATGGTCCCGTTCCAGGACGCGTTCGTCGCGGTGACGGTCTTCCCGGACTGCGACCAGGTGCCGCTCCAGCCGCTGCTCAGCTGCTGGTTGCCGGTGTAGCCGTACGTCAGGGTCCAGCCGCTGATCGCCTCCGTGCCGCGGTTGGTGAGGGTGAGCTCGGCGGTGAAACCGGAGCCCCAGTCGTTCGTCCTGTAGTCGACGCTGCACTGAACGGCCGCCGCCTGTGCAGGAGTTGTACCGGTGGTGAGCATGGTCAGCGGGAGCGCGAGGGCCGCCACCACGGCTGTCCACATCCGCCGCGCACGGCGTCTGCGTCTGGGTGCCATGTTCTGGTTCCTCTCCTTGCGGCTCGGAGATGGGGGGGAGGAGCAACAAGCCTTGAACCAGTGGGAGCGCTCCCATATTGGAGAGAGGGGTGCAAGGGGTCAAGGTGCTTGAAGAGTCGAAATGATTCGATAGATCAAGAGTGCAACTCCTCTGTCGTTTACCAACACTTGGCGCTACCTTCGTCCGCACCAGTGGGAGCGGTTCCACCAGTCGACGCGTCCGTCACGACGCGACCGCACTGCAAGGAGTCGCTCATGCACCACCCCCGCGTTCACTTTTTCCGGTGGCCGGCCTTGAGCGGTCGGCGCGGGTGCACTCCTTCATCGGCCGCGCCGTGACGTGCTTCGACGTGCTCCGGGCTCCGAACTCCTCACGACGGCACCACCACGTCGTTCGGCATCGGGCCGCGGGCTTCCGCGCGCCCTCGACGAATAGGACACCCCGCACATGAGCCGTACCAGAACTGCACTTCTCGCGGCGCTGGCGCTGGTCGCCGGGACCGCGGGCGCCGCCGTCGCGGCGATACCCCCGGACGTCGGCGCGGCCGCCGTCCCCTGCACCGTCGAGTACAAGGTGCAGAACCAGTGGGACACCGGCTTCACCACGGCGGTGACGGTCACCAACAACAGCGCGGCCAAGTCCAGTTGGGCCGTGAAGTGGTCGTACGCCGGCAACCAGAAGGTCACCAGCGGCTGGAACGCCAAGTTCAGCCAGAGCGGCACCGCGGTCACCGCCGCGAACGAGAGCTACAACGGCACGCTGGGTACCGGGAGTTCGGTCAGCTTCGGCTTCAACGGCACCTACAGCGGCACCAACGCGCTGCCCACCACCTTCACCCTCGACGGGGTGACCTGCAACGTCGACGACGGCGGCACGGATCCCACGGACCCGACCGATCCCGGCACGGGCAGCCGCGTGGACAACCCGTACGCCGGCGCCAAGGTG